>NZ_CP109598.1:6967500-7267618 GCF_036327775.1 Streptomyces sp. NBC_01498
CCGTACTTCGGCGGACTGAGGATGCGTGAGGCGCTGGGCGACCGGGCGAGGCTGGTCACCGTCGACCAGGGCGGACACGGCATGTACCTGGCCAACGGCAACGCGTGCGGCGACAGCGTGGTCACCACGTTCCTGAGGACGGGCGAGCGCCCTCGGCGGGACGTGTACTGCGCGAACTGACTGGGGGTCATGGGGCCCGTGCCGACCGCCCGGCCGCCCGGCAGTGGGGCGGCCGAGGGGTCGGCACGGGCAGGCCCCCGGAAAGGCCACCGGGATCCGAACCCCGGTGCTACGTCCGGTAGCGGGAGTGCCGGATGTGCCAGACGTACGAGGACGCGACGGACCCGAGCGCCCCCGCGTGAGCGGCCAGCGGACCGCCCCGGGCGGTCAGTTCGGCGATACGGGCGGCGGCCGTCGCGGCACGCTCCTCGCACATGCGCGAGGCCGCCCGGAACGCCTCTTCGAGATCGCCGTCGTGCTGTCGCCCCAGCAACACGGGCAGGCTGAGGGGCGCCTGCCCGTCGTCGGCCGTCTCCTTCGCGTACGAGGCGAGGTCGTTGATCCAGCCGGCGAGGTCGGCGACGGCCCCCTCCAGTTCCCGCACCGGCTCCAAGGACCTCTCGGATTCGGTCAGTTCGTACCCGAGCACGATCTCCCCGGTGGCCATGAGGGTCCGTACGAAGACGGTGTGCGGGCGCATCGCGCGGTAGTCGGACAGGGTCACACGGTCGGGCGCCCCGAGGTGGTGCGCCTCCCAGACGATGCCGAAGAGGGTGTCCCGCAGGTGTGCGGTCAGCCGGAGGTACGGGGCGGGAGCGGCCCGTACCCGGAACCGGGCCAGGAGGTCGCCCAGCGCCGTGGCGAAGACGCTCGGGCTTTCCGGTGGCTCGCCATGGCCCGCGACGACCTGGACGCACTCACCGACCGCGCGGACCAGCCGGGCCGGGTCGCGGGCCCCCGTCGCCTCGCCGTGCGCGTCGTCGAACGCGGTCAGCCACAGGAAGAGATCGGCGCAGAGGAAGAGGTCGTCCCGGCCGGCCGTCGGGAAGGTGCGGGCCATTCCGTGGCCCGTGATGTTGGCCAGGGCGCCCGATCTGCGCTCCGAGCCGACGAGCGGGAACGTCCGGAGCCACCCGGCGGCGTGCCGCTCGATGTCGTCGGCGTACGGGCTCGCCGGGAAGGGCCCGGGGAAGGAGCCGCGCAGATCGGGCATCGGCAGGGCCCCCTGGTCCGTGCGGGTCGCGTCGTTCACCGGGCCTTCCCCGCCAGGGTGTGGTGCCTCAGCTCGGGCACCATGTGCAGCGACGAGGGATGCGTGGTGATCTCTCCGACCGGGCGTACGGTGTCGGGAGTGGGCCGCAGCCGCCAGCGGGAGGCGACCAGCGCGGTGATGAGGACGGCCTCGGTCCAGGCGAACGCGTCCCCCATGCACATGCGTTTGCCGGAACCGAAGGGGATGAACGCGCCCTTCGGCGGCTGGGGACGCTCGGGGAGCCAGCGGTCGGGGTCGAAGCGCAGCGGATCGGGGTACAGCTGCGGGTCCCGGTGCAGCGTGTACGCGCTCCAGATCACGTCCGAGCCGGCGGGCAGGGTGAACTCGCCGAGTCTCACCTCCGCGACCGCCTTCCGGGTCACGAGCCACGCGGGGCTGTAGAGCCGCAGGGTCTCGCTGACGAGCCTGCGGGTGAGGACGAGCCGGGGGACGCGCTCGGCGGTGAGCGGGCCCTCCGCGAGCACGGAGTCGACCTCCTCGTGGAGCCGGCGCTCCAGCTCCGGGGCGCGGCCCAGTTCGTGGAACAGCCACGACAGGACGACGGCGGTGGTCTCGGAACCCGCGGCGAGCAGTCCGACGACCTCCGACAGGATCTCGTCGTCGGGCAGCGGCTCGCCGGACTCGTCCCGTGCGTTCAGGAGCAGCGAGACGATGTCGTCGTACGTGTCGGGGTGCGCCCGGTGTTCGGCGATGATGTCGGCGACGGTGGTGCGCAGCGTGATGCCGGCCGCCCGGACCTTCCGGTTGCCGCGGGTGGGCAGCCGTTCGAGTACGGAGATGGGCAGCAGGGCCCGCTTCAGGGCGGTCGTGAAGACGGTGTCGACGCTGTCGAGGATCGTGCGGGCGGGACCGCGTGGGGGCGTGGCGGAGAACAGGGCCGACATGACGACGCCCTGTGTCATGAGCTGCATCTCGGTCTTGAGGTCGAGCGGGGTGCCGCCGTCCCAGGACGCGATGTAGGGCTCCACCGTCTCCCGCATGGTGGTGACGTAGCCGGCGATCTGCTGCCGGTGGAAGGCCGGCTGCATCAGGCGGCGCCGGCGCAGGTGCGGCTTGCCTTCCGCGACGGGCAGGGCGTCCTTGCCGAAGAGTTTGAGCTTCTCGAAGAGCAGCCCCTTGGTGAATTCGTCGGCCTGGCTGGTCAGCATCTTGTGCATCAGCTCGGGCGAGTTGACCACGGTCAGGGTCTTGGGGCCGACGGTGACGCGGACGATGGGGCCGTGCGTGCGCAGGCTCTGGAGAAAGGCGAGGCGGTCCTTGATCAGCGGCAGGGTGTGCCCGATGAGGGGGAGCTTCCCGGGCGCGATCGGCGGAATGTTCAGGCTGGTCGACACGTGTCTCTCCTTACTTTTCCGCGTCCGTGGGGGTGGTCTGTCGTCCGTTCGCGTCGTGCCGGGTCCGCAGCCGTTCCCGTACGGCGAGGATCTCGGCCTCGATCATGGCCCCGGGGGCGTACAGGGTCTTGTCGTGCCACAGCGCGGGGTGGTGGCCGTCGCCCGCCCCGTCGTTCAGATACGTCTCGGCCCGCCGGAGGGCGCGCTCACGCTCCGGCCGGGGTCCGGCGGCGGCCAGCAGGATCTGTGCCGCGTACGCGGTCTCCTCCGCCGTACCGCCCCACACCCCCCAGGAGCCGTCGTCCCGCTGGGTGTCGACGGTCCAGGCCACGGCGGCCTCCACGGCGCCGGACGCGTGGTCCGCGCCGTACCGGGTGAGCGCGGACACGCACCGGGTCGTGGCGTAGTAGGGGGAGGCGTGCCACTTGTCCGGCCAGGGTCCTTCGGGCAGTTGCCGGCCGACGAGCCAGTCGCGCACCCCCGCCGTGCGGGGGCCGTGGAGGTGCCGCGTCCCGGGGTGGCGCCGCTGGTAGCCGCCGAGTGCCTGGAGGGCGTGGGCGTTCGCGGTGACGGATCCGGTGTCCTCGCCGACGTAGCAGTCGTAGTGGGTGCCGTTGTGGAACAGGTCGAGCGGGTCGGGGCTGTGCTCCAGACCGACCAGCGAGGAGACCAGGACGGCCATGGCGGTGTCGTCGGCGTCCGTCATGAGCCCGGGGGCGCCCCGTACTCCCCGGGGGTCGTAGAGGTCGGTGGCCCATTGCCGGACGGTGGGCAGGCCGGCGGCCGGCAGTTGGGCACCGGCGAGCGCGGCGGCGACCCACAGGCGCTCGAAGACCACGATCGGAGCCGCCTCGGGGAAGCTACCCGCGTAGCGTCGTGACACGGCTGCGAGAGCCGTGACGGTTTCGGGCGCCGGTTCCCGGGAGAGCGCGGCGGCGCGGGCCGCGGTGGCGGCCGGTGAACTGCCCAGCAGATCCGGCCCGTCGGGTACGAGCGCCTCCGGTATGTACCGGGCTATGCCTTCGAACGTGTGGTGCAGCTTGACGGGGAGCCCGCCCGCCGCCGCGTACCGCTTGGCGACGTACGCGGGCGCGCCCTGGTCGTAGCCCCGGGGCAGGGCGGGGCCGGGCCCCGGCAGCCATCCGCCGGTGGCCGCTGTCCCGTGGTCCGTCCGGTCGTCGGCGAGGAGGGCGATCTGTTCGTGGATCCTCGCGACCAGGCTGGGCACGAGGATCTCGGCCGCGGCGGTGTCGGGCCACGGTCCCGCCGGGGGCAGCGCGCGCAGGGCGGCGAGCCCACGGTCCACCGAGGCGGTGAGCCGGCGGGTCGTCCCGGCGGAGGTGTTGCCCCGCCGCAGGACGGCGAGTGCGGCTTCCACGGCGCTGAGCGTCGGCAGCAGGCGGTACCGTTCGGGGCCTTCACCCCAACTGCCGTCCGGGGCCTGCTCGTTCAGCAGATACGCGATCCGCTGCGGTTCCCCGGGAAGCCAGGGGGCCGCCGAGATGACCCGGGCGGTCTCGTACAGGGAGGGGCGGACACTGCCCCACGGGTCCTGGTCGATCCTCGCCAGCAGCTGGGCGGCCTGTTCGGGGTAGGTCGTGTGCACGACCGTGTCGCTCATCGGCTTGTCGCACCTCACGGTTGTGGTGACGGGGTAGGGGCGGGCGGTCATGTCTGCCGGTCCGTGGCGGCCAGGGCGACCTGGCGCAGCCGGGCGGTGGTCGCTTCCGGGAAGGGCGCCTCGTCCAGTGCGGTGAGGGCCGCCTCCCGGCGCTCCTTGATCATTTCTTCCACGGTCTGCCGGGCGCCGGTGGACTCCAGGACGGCCCGGACCTCGGCGGCCCGCTCCTCGTCGAGATCACCGCGCCCGACGAGGTCGCGCAGGGTCGTACGCTCGCCGGGGGAGGCCCGGCGGAAGGCGAGGGCCATCAGGACCGTGGCCTTGCCCTCGCGCAGATCGTCCAGTATCGACTTTCCGGTCTCGATGGGATCGCCGAACACACCGAGCAGGTCGTCCCGCAGCTGAAACGCTTCTCCTAGCGGGATGCCGAAGGCCGTGCAGGCGTCGATGACCTCCGGCGCGGCTCCGGCGACCGCCGCGCCGATGTGCAGGGGGCGTTCGACGGTGTACTTGGCGGTCTTGTAACGGATGACGTGCAGGGCCGTTTCGACGTCGTCGCTCGGCCGGCCGGTGGTCTGAAGGTCCAGAAGCTGGCCGTACATGAGCTCGCTGCGCATGTCGGCCACCAGCGGCAGCACCTGGGCGAGCCTGCTCGGTTCGAGACCCGCCGTGTGCAGGAGCTCGTCGGACCACACCAGCGCCAGGTCGCCCAGGAGGACGGCCGCGCCAAGTCCGTGTGCCTCGGCACGGTCGTGGAGACCACCGCGATCGGTGTACGCGGCGGCCAGCGCGCGGTGCGCGGACGGCTGCCCGCGACGGACATCGCTGTCGTCCATCACGTCGTCGTGCACCAGGGCGAACACCTGGAACAGTTCGAGGCTCGCGGCCGCCCGGACGGCGGCCGTCATCTCCCCGTCCCCTCCGGCGGCCTGCCATCCGTAGACGCACAGCACGGACCGCAGCTGTTTCCCGCCGGCGAGGAACCTGCGCAGGGTGGAGGTCAGATAGAGCAGTTCGGATCCCGGCGCGGCCTCGTCCTTGGCGTCGAGGAATCCGGTGAGAGCCGCGCTCACCCTGTCCCGTACGGGCGACATGCCGGGTGGAGCGGTGTCGGGGCGTGTGGTTGTCATGTGTGGTTGATCCCCTTTCGTTCGAGAGCCGCCACGGCGGTTCCGTTCGGGCAGAGGACGCGGCCAGGACACTGCTTGGCCCCACGGGTGTCACGGTGGTGACGGGTACTCGGCCCACGGCACCACCGCGACACGGCATGGGAGGTCAGGCTAGGAAGCTGTCACCGACGCACGGTCGCCTGCCGTCGGGGACGACGCCACGGTCGGCTCCGGGCTGGAGGAGCTACGGCTCCAGGGGGTGGCGCCTTCGGCGTCGGGAGTCAGCGGAGTGAACCGTGCGGGGAGCGACGTGAGCGTCCGGTGGACGGGCCCCTCGCGATAGGTCAACTGATCCGGTTCGACGGCCAGTTCGATGTCCGGCAGATAGCTGGTGAGCCTTTCGATCGCGGCGGTCGCGATCAGCAGGGCGAGATCACGCGCCGGGCAGGCGTGCGGCCCGGCGGCGAACGCCAGATGCGCCTTGCTGCCCGACCGGTAGCCGTCGGTCGGTATCCCCGCGTGCGGACAGGTGTTCGCGGCGGCGTACGACACCATGACGGGGGAACCGGCGGGGATGTGCGTACCGTGGAAAGTGACGTCCTCCTTCGGGAAGTGGAAGCTGTAGTTGGCCAGCGGCGAGTCGTGCCACAGGGCGTCGTCGATGGCGTGCTGGACCGGCAGGCTGCCGGTGGTCAGGGTGCCGAAGTACCGGTCGTCACTCAGCATCCGGACGCAGGTGTTCGCGATGAGGTTGGCCGTCGTCTCGTTTCCCGCACCGAGCAGGATGATGACCTGGTTCATCACCTCTTCCGGGCTCAACCCGTTGGGGTGATCGATGAACCAGGACGTCAGGTCGTGCCCGCGCTGCGCGGCCTTGGTCTGGTAAAGGGTCCCCAGATACGCGCCGAACGCCTCCGTGCCGGCCGCCTTCCGCCCCGGATCGGTGTCCACCATGGCCGCGAGCGTCCCGACCAGCGGGGCCCCGTGCTCGTCCGCCATGCCGAACAGGGCGTTGAAGATCATCAACGGCAGCTGTCGCGCGTACTGGCCGACGAGATCGACCGTCCCGGCGTCCGCGAAGTCCTGAAGCAGCCTGTCGGCGTAACGGAACGTCAGAACACGGACGTCGTTGGGATCGAGAAGGGCGAAGCTGTCGGTGATCACCTTGCGCAGATGCGCGTGCTCCTCGCCGTCGGCGAAGAAGAGACTGGGCCGCCACTCCACCAGGGGTCTGATCGGACTGTTCTCCGGAACCCGGGACAGCCAACTGCGGGTGTCCTTCGTCCAGGTGGCCGTGTCCTGAAGCAGGTCGAGCGCCGCCTGGTAGTCGGTGACCAGATGGACGAAGAGACCGTTGTCGATCTCCGCGACCCCGACCGGCCCCTGACGGCGCAGCAGTTCATAGCTGCGCTGGGGATCGGCCGCGTGCGCGGCACCGTGCAGGGGCACGGCTGTGGCGGCAGATGGTGTGATGCTCACGAGACTCCGACTCCGGCCGAGGATATGGAATGGGCGGTCAGTGCGATGAGTGCGTGAAGAGTGCTGTCCATCTCGCGGGCATCACAGGTGACGAGCGGGGTTCGCGGGGCGAGGTCGAGCTTCTTGCGCACGACCTCCAAGTCGTAGTCGGGTGAGTCAGGGAAGGTATTGACTGCCACGGCGTACGGCAAACCGCGCTCCTCGATGAGATCCATCACCTCGAAGGATTCGTCCAGTCGACGCGTGTCGACCAGGACGAGCGCACCGAGAGCCCCGAACGCGATGCCCTCCCACAGGGGAAGGAAGCGGCGCTGCCCCGGAGTTCCGTACAGATACAGGACAACTCGCCCGCCCGGCAGGGTCAGCCGGCCGAAGTCGATGGCGACCGTGGTGGTCGTCTTGTCCCGCAGACCGACGAAACTCAGATCGTCGGCGCCGGCCGCCGCGTCCGTCATGACTTCGTCGGTGTGCAGCGTGGGGATCTGTGAAAGCGTCCTGATCGCCGTCGTCTTGCCGACGCCGAGAGGACCCGCGACAAGGATCTTCGCCCTCTGGTGCTCCCCCTCCGGGAGATACACCGGACGCGGGCTAGGCGACGCGGAGTGACTGGAGTCCACTCAGCACCTCTTCCATGAGTTGCATCGACGGCCGTCCGGCACGCGAAGGGGCAAGGGCATCCGGCATCGGCACACTGGCGTTTAACAGGCCGTCACTGACCAGCTGTTCGGCGAGCATCAGACCGACGCTGGCCGGCAGCGCGAGATAGGCGGCTATCTCGACGGCGGTGAGGGAACCGTCCGTCACCAGCTCGACCACCCGGCGGTGCGCCGCCGTGTGGTAGGAGGCCAACGGAGCGCCGCTGGCACGCAGGGCCGTGAGCGTGTCGACGGTGCTGGGCAACGGGGCACCGCCGGCTCCGGTCGCCAGATACGCCGGAAGCAGGCGCCGTTGATGGCCGCGGCTCATCATGACGTGCCGTCATGGACGCGCGCGGAGACGGACATGTGCTGCTCCCCGAGCTTCTTCGCCTGACGAGCCATCATGTGGACGACCACGCCCATGTGCATCGAGTCGTCGCCCGCGGCCGCGATCAAGGTGTTGGCACCGGCCGGCATGACCATGTAGGTGCCCTCGGCTATCTTCACGGTCACCGTCTCGATGGGGGTGTCCGCCGCGGCCCCCAGCGCCGGTATCACGGCGGCGCGCGAGGCCGCGTGCAGGGCGGAGGTCATCGCGGCCATACCGTCCGCGTCGTCGGCCGGAAGATTCCCGGACCGCGCCTGGACCATTCCGTCCAGGGTCATGAGCAGGGCGTGACGGACACCTGGAATCTCGGTGATGGGGTTCAGGTACCAGGTCTCGTTCTCGCCGGCGGGCATGGTCACAGTGTTTCCTCCGAATCAGTACCGGTTCGGCCGCTTTCGAGGCCGTCCTGGAATTCACTCCAGGCTTTGAGAGACCGCTCCGGGTCCGGCGCACGGTAGGTGGGAGCGGCGAGCCCGCTGGCCGACGCCGAGGGCCCGCGACGGCGACGCTGGGGCAGACCGTCCCCGGCGCCCGGCGCGGCGGCGCGCGGCTTCTCCTCGGCGACAACGGTCTCGGCGACCGCGGAGGGCCGCCTCTCCGCCTTCGGTGCCACCGCCGGCTGGGCGGCCATCGCCGACTGCGGCTCGGCCTCCTCGTCGATCGGGGCCAGCAGGTTCGGGGGAATGGTCACCACAGCGCGCACCCCGCCATAGGGAGACGGATGGTCGGTGTCGATGGATACGCGGAAGCCGTAGTCGGCGACGAGATTGCCGATGGCCGCGAAGCCCTGGGACGGCGGGTCGCCCAGCTCGGTGAGCATCACATCCTGGCTGTCGGCCGACAGCAGCCGTACGCCCCGCGCGGTCGCTTCCGCCGTCATGCCCTTGCCGGCGTCGTCGATCGTGATGCAGACGTTGCCGTTTCCGGTCTGGATCAGGCTGACCTCCACCGCGAGGTCGTCGCGGGAGTGCTCCAGCGCGTTGGCCATCAGCTCCGCGCAGGCCACCGCGACGGGCTCGGCGGCACGGCCGACGATCCCGACATTGGACGCGATCCGCGAGTTGATCTTGATCCGGTCGAAACCGCGCAACCGGGAAGAGGCACCCATCACGATCTCGGCCACGTACGTGTCCTTGCGCACGTGCCCCGGCCAGGCACCGCACACGATGGCGGTGCGCTGGATGAGCCGCAGATTCTGCTCGTTGAGATGGTCGGCGGCGAGAATCCGGTGCGTCAGGTGCTGCGACCCGGTGAACTCCCTCTGCAACGCGTCGAGTTCCGACTGAAGCCGGTACGACAGCGCCTGCGAGTCCTGGCTCGCGCCCCGCAACGCCGCGCGCGCGGCGGCGTCCACCCGACGACGGTCGGTCAGGACCATCTCCGAGACCCGGCCGAGCACGGCGTCGAGGAGTTCCGTCTCCTCGGGCCGCGCCTCCCGCTCGTGGAGCAGCCCGGGTACGGGGTGGTGGGAGCTGATCAGGCTGAGTCTGAGGGCCGGGAGCCGCGCGGAGGCGAGATGACCCACCTCGGCGCGGAACCGCTCCTCGCGGGCCTCCAGGTCCCGTGCGCGGGATTCCGCGCCGTGCGCGCGGAGTTCGGCGTGACGCGTACGCGCCTCGGCGCTCTTGAGCGCCGTGTCCATTTCTCTGGACCGTCGCGTCTGTTTACGACGGGAGAGCGCCAGCAGCAGCGCGACGGCGGCCATGACGACGGTCACGGCGCCGAGCACAACGGCGGGTTCTGAGGGAGAGGTCACGGAAAAAGGGTCCTAGGGATTGAAGGGGGAACGGGCGAGGGCAACGATCCTGTCGGCCGTCCCCGCCCGTGGTGAGGTGTGCCGGGAATTCCGCTTCCCGCGGGCCCGGCGAAGCCGGAGCGCCGCAGGGGCGGGACGCCGGAGCGGGTCGCGAGACCGGCGGGACCAGGAGCGACGCGGGTTTTCCGCCGATCCCGGAGCGGGACCGCACGCGAACACAGCGGGCGTCCTTTCCGGCACGTCATAGCTGCTGGCCTCCGACACACAATGGCTGGACTGGTCACGATCGCTCGGGTTCGTGGAATCCCCCTGGCCGACCGAGGGCGACGCAGGAGTCATCGCCGTCACGTGCTGCCGTGCCGGAGTGGGGGATCACGCCAAAGCGTCGCTAGTTTAGGGGAGTTGACCTTCATCTCGCATCGCGAGAGGGCCATGGTGAGAGTTCGAGCCATTTCGTGTGTGGCGAAGAACGAGCGCTTCTCAGCTCGCCTTTTCCACTCGGAAACCGCCAGGAACGGCATCCCCCGGACCGTGGAGCGGGCGAGTCCGCCGTCGCCGGAGGCGGATTCCACCGAGGTGCGAGCGAGAGCCTTTCGCGGTTGCAACGAACTGAATGGGCGCGTGGCCGACCGCACCCGCCGCCCCCGGAAGTCCGGGCCCCGACGACGGGTCGGCGTCGGCAGGTGTTCGACCGGACGATGCCACAGGTTCAGACCAGATCCGCCGAGCGCCGAGCCGGACCGGGACCGCCGAGTCGGATCAGGACCGCCGGGCCGGGCCGGGGGCACTGAGCCGGGTCAGGACCGCCGGGCGGCCTCCGGTGCCTGCGCCGGCGCCGGAGGGGCGATTCCGAGAACGGGCAGACAGTCGGCGACCCCGACGAGCTCGATGTCGTCACGCCGCCGCTTGCTCCACTCCTCGCGGGTCAGCCGCCAGCAGGCGATCTGCGCCCGCTCGCCGCGCCTGGTGTCCCAGGAGACACCGTTCGGCACATAGCCCAGGGACTCCGAGACACGGTTGGAGGCGTGGTTGTCGACGAACGCGTCGCTGCTCGCCTCACCGGCCCCCATCCCCTCGAAGGCCAGCTCCAGCACCGCCCGGCGCATCTCCTTCCCGAGCCCGCCGCCGCGCGTACCGGGGCTGAGCCAGGAGAACGTGGTGACCGTTCCGTACGTGCCGAAGTCGATGCCGATCAGATCCTGCATCCCCACCGGCTCCCCGTCGACGACCACGACGAAGTACAGGCGCCAGGAGCCGGCACCGACCCGGCCCCGGCCGGACCAGATCCCCCGCAGCCAGCGCCACTCGCGTTCCGGGCTGTCCTCGTACAGGGACATCGGATCGTCGAAGGCCCACGGCGGGCCGGTGGCCACCCCCGCGCGTACGACGGGGACCAGGCGTTCCAGGAGCTCGTCCGTCGCCCCGAGCAGCGAGAGCCGGGGGGTGTGCACCCGCACGTTCAACGGGGGATACGCGGAGAGCGGTGAGGGGGTCGTCGGCATGGGCGCAACCCTAGAACGCCTTCTCCCGGCGGGCGATGCCCGTCCGCCACCCCCCGGCCCGGGGCGGCGGACAGGGAGACGAACGGGACAGCGCCACGACACCGGTTCGACAGGCTCACCGCGACGGGCAACCCCGGGAGGTACCGGGCGTGCGGGCGACGGGACGCCCGCGACCCTCGACAGAGGCGAACTCGCCTTCCCCGGCGGGTATGTCCGGCGAGCGGGGGTGCGTCCGCCGGAGCCTGCCGGCCGAGCGTGACGGCCTCGGCGTCCGGCCACGGAGCACGCGCGAAAACCCGTTGGCGGACCGCGGCGACCACTGCTACTTTGCCGGAGGCCGTGCGAGAGAACGAGGAGGTGGTACCCGTGAACGCGGTATCGACATGGGTGCTCTCCTCCGGGGTCACGGTCGGGCGATAGGTCGTCCGGGAGCGCCGCCCACGCGCGCTCCCGAAAGGCACGACCATGCGGTTCACTTCCGAACAGCGCCTCGACGACGGGGTTCTCGAACGCGAATTCACCCTCGGCGACATCCCCGGCATCCTGTGGACGTCCGGATCCGCACCGGCCCCGCTGATCCTGATCGGCCACAACGGCGGCCTGCACAAGCGGGAGTCGCGCCTGGTGGCCCGAGCCCGGCACTACGCCGCCCGGTACGGCCACGCGGTGGCCGCCATCGACCACCCCGGACACGGCGACCGGCCCCGATCCGCCGCCGGCGAACAGGCCCGTGCCGACCTCCGCCGGGCGATGGCGGCCGGCGAACCGGTCGACGGGATCCTCGAATCCTTCGTCGCCCCGCTGGTCGACACGGCGGTCCCGGAATGGCGGACCACCCTGGACGCACTCCTTTCACTGCCCGAGATCGGCGGCCCGGTCGGGTACTCGGGAATGACCGCCGTCGGCATCAGGCTGGCGGCGGCCGAACCGCGCATCTCGGCCGCCGGCTTCTTCGCCGGTGGCTACGTGCCCCGCGCCCAGCGCGAGGAGGCCCGGCAGGTCACCGTTCCCGTGCTGTTCCTGTTGCAGTGGGACGACGAAGGGAACGACCGGCAGCGAGCACTCGACCTGTTCGACGCCTTCGGCACCGAGGAGAAGACCCTGCACGCCAACATGGGCGGGCACGCGGGCACCCCGTGGTTCGAGGTGGACGACGGAGCCCGGTTCTTCGCCCGGCACCTGAAGTGACGCCGCCCCTGCGGGTCCGCGACGTCGACGGGAGCGGCCCGGTGCTGGTCCGCCGGGCCGACCGGACGCAGATCCGGCACGTCGCCTTCAGCCCGGACGGGCGGCGACTGGCGACCGGCGGCCAGGACGGCACGGTGCGGGTGTGGGACACCACCGGCCGGGCCGCGCCGACGGTGCTGCGCGGGCACGGCGGGCTGCCGTTCGCCGTGGTGTTCACGCCGGACGGCCGGCGCCTGGTCAGCGCGGGCGACGACGGCACCGTCCGGCTGTGGGACCCCGACGGGTGGACCCCGCCCGTCGTACTGCGCGGGCACCGGGGGTTCGTGTGGCACGTGGCGGTCGGCCCGGACGGCGAGTGGATCGCGAGCACCGGCAAGGACGCCACCGTACGGATCTGGCGGGCCGACGGCACGACCTCCGAACCGCTGGTCCTGGAGGGTTTCGGCGCGACCGTCGAGGCCCTGGCGTTCCTGCCGGGCGCGCGGCTGGTCAGCGCCCACGGCGACGGCACCGTCCGCCGGTGGACCTGCGCCGCCTGCGTCCCCGTCGAGCGGCTCCTCACGGCGGAGGACCCCGACCGGCCCGGCAGTGGCCGACCGGTGTCCGGGCACCGGTCGGACCGGCCGCGACGAGGCCCACGGCGAACCGGGCCCGGTCGGGCAGCGGATCGTCAGGACGTGGGCACGAAGTCGGGCGGTGGGCGGACACCCGCAATCGGCCAATTGCTTTCGGCCACCCAAGGATCGCGACTGAGCATTCCTGGAAACTTCCTGCACCCCTGAGGTGTTTATCCCTCACTCGCCCCGGCCGCGCCGCGGAAGAGGCGCATGAACCGGCCGTCCTGAACAAAGCCACGGGTTTACCGGGCGGGGACGCATCCCGCCAGGGCAGGCATTTGAGCCATTGCCACACCAACGACTGATTCGCCTTGATAACGGCGGCGCTGTGGGCGTCCCGGCCTCGGGAGCAAGCGGGCCGGGCGGTTTCGTCATTGCCCGTATCAGTGAACTGGAAGACCGCTTCGGGCCCGCTTCGGGTTGATGCATATGCGGGAAAACGCTTTCCCCCCGGCCAACCGGGAAGATTCGGGATGGGGAATTACATGATGCTCAAACCGCCCAAGCCGGGGATAAACTTGATCGTCTCCAGGTGGATCTCGAACGGGCCGGTCATCTGCCGGCGCTCCCGTTGTCGAGACCAATTCCAGCACACTCGTACTGCATCGTTGACACGGCTGGGGACATCACTCAGACTGAAATCCGCTCCACCGCCGGGGCCGCAGGGGCAACTCTGGATTCCGGATTATGCGAAACCCGGGAGCGATGCGCCACTGACCTGCGGTGATGCCGGGTGATGTTTCCGCACGGCGAAGTGGGGCAACAGGTGAAAAGCGCTGACATATATTCGACCTGATTCACACGTGCATTGATGAATGTTCATCGGTTCAATTCGCGCCCCACTCGCGCGGCCGGAGGAGAATCGCGGTGACCGCACACGTCACCTCGTCCGCCGGTCGCCAAGGCGTCGCCGAGTGTGGTGCGAACCATGGTATTGCCAGTTGTTCGGCAGCAGGTTTCTTTCCTGGAATCGACCCTTTCTCGGGTCTGCCGATACCACCTCGACTTCGAGGAGCATCTGCAGAAAGCGTCAGGTGCGGGATTGTGGGGCAGCCGCACCGTTCAGGAAGATGAGATGGAAAATGACCGAAATGATGGGCAGGTCGTTATCTCCGGTCGAGGCGCTCCGCTCGACGCCGGAGGAGGACAGGGTCGCCGACTTCCGGGCGAAGGTGCGGGCCGCAGGGCAGGAGTGGACCGGTGACGAGCCGGACGAACTGGTTGAGCTGCTGACCGAGGCGGCGGCGGGTGATCCGGGGCTGGACGCCATCGTGCGTGCCGGGGGCCGCCTGTTGCAGGACTTCCTCGACGGATATCAGCAGAAGACCGCCGCGGAGGGTTCGCGTGATGTGGCGGGCGACCTCGCCGACGGTCATCCGCTGCCCGCGGACGTGTTCGAGGGGCTCACCCCTCGCTACCTGATCGCCGTGGTGAGGTTCGCGGAACCCGGCCGCCAGGTGGAGGCGTTGCGCGCGGTGGCGGGGGAGAACGCGCTGCTGACGCACCGGGACGGCAACGTCGTGCTCTTCATCCCGGCGGCAGGTCCGGGCAGCGGCGACCGCTCGGTGACGAAGCTGACCCGGTGTCTCGGCGGCAGAGGCTGGCTCGCGACCGCGGAACGGGACAGGGCGTGCCTCGGCGACGGTTTCAACGAGGCGTCGTACGTGCTGAGGCTGGTGGTGGCGGGACTGCGCCCGAGCGGTGCCTACACGATCTCGGACGTGCTGGTCGAGTACGCGGTCACACTGCACGAGAAGGTGCGGACCGATCTCGCCGCGGTCATCAGGCCGCTGCGGGAGCACAAGGTCCTGTGGGAGACGCTGACCGCCTTCGTCGACTGCGACTACAGCAGGAACAAGGCGGCCCGCAGCCTGTTCATCCACCGCAGCACACTGGACTACCGCCTGAGGCGGATCGGCGATGTCACCGGCTGCGACCCGACCACCGGCAGGGGCGCCCAGATGCTGACGGCGGCGATCGTCGCCGAGGCCGTGCAGGGATGACCAGATGTGCTCAACGGGCAGGCCGGTGCGACCGGTTGCCGTTCTTTGATGAGTTCTCGGACGGTTCTCCGCGAACTGCGGAAAATCGGGGCTGAGCCACGACGAGCCCCGCACGGGCACCTAGCATGCGTTCTCCCGAGCGGAGAACCTTGAGGGCTGAATGGACTGGTTCGATTGAGTGGATCTAACAGGTGGGTTGTGCTCGTCGGCTCGTTCGTGGCCTACATGTTCGACGCGCTGGAAATCCTGCTGCTGTCGTACACGCTGCCCGCGATCCGTGCCGATCTGGGACTCACGACGACCGAGGGGGGCATGCTCGCCACGGCGACGTTGCTCGGGATCGGGGTGAGCAGCGTAACCGTCGGCTGGCTCGCCGATAACTACGGCCGCAAACGGGCGTTGATGCTTTCGCTCGCGGTGTTCGGCGCGTTCACCGCGGCGATCCCGTTGGTCGACAGTTTCGCGGTGTTCCTGCTGCTGCGTTTCGCCGCGGGGCTGGGACTCGGTGGGGTCTGGGGAGCGGTGTCGACCTACGTGGTCGAGACGTGGCCGGCGGCCCAACGGGGCCGTGCGGTCGCGTTCGTGCTCAGCGCGTTCCCCGTCGGCGGGGTGATCGCCGCGGCGATGTCCGGTGCGTTGCTGCCGGACTGGCGGCTGTTGTTCTTCCTCGGCGGGGTGGGCGTGCTGATCCCGCTGGTCTTCGTCGGACTGTTCTTCCGTGAGTCGGCCGAGTGGGTCGCGCAGAAGACCACACCGGTGAAGGTGACGGAGATCTTCGCGCCGGAACTGCGCAGGAACACTCTGCTCGCCACGATCGTGGCAACGCTCGCGATGTTCGGTGCGTGGGGAGCGTCCACGTGGCTGCCGACCTACCTGCAGAGCGACAAGGACATCCCGGCCGCGACGGTCGCGATGTTCATGACGGTGCTCAACCTCGGGATGTTCGTCGGTTACAACGTCTTCGGGCTGATCGCCGACCGCATCGGCCGCAAGAACGCACTGGTGCTGTCACTGGCCGGTGTGTCGCTCACCCTGCCGCTGTACGTGGTCGCCGCCGACCGTACGACGTTGCTGTGGCTGGGTCCGATGTTCGCCTTCTTCGCCGCCTACGCGGGCGTCTTCGGCGTGTACATGGGTGAGTTGTTCCCGACCAGGGTGCGGATGACCGGTGCCGGGTTCTGCTACAACATCGGGCGTGGTGTGTCCGCCTTCGCGCCCCTCACGCTGGGTGTGCTGGCCGTCAACACGGGTTTCGGTGCCGGTCTGCTGGTGTGCGCCGGCTTCATGGCGTGCGCGGCGATCGTCATGACCTTCCTGCCCGACCCGCGGGACGCGACCCGGCTGCGGGCCTCAGCCCCGGCCTCGGTGGCACGCGGCTGACAGTCGGCCGCCGACGCGGGGGGAAGCCGGTGGCGAAACCGGCGTTCGACGATCGGTCGAACGCCGGTTTCGCGTACGGACAACCCGCACGTGTGCCTCAGTTCCGGTTCACCGAAGGGTTGTCGCCGGTCCGCCACAGGTAGCTGCGTACCGAGAGCGACGCGGCGCGCATGGCCGCGCGGATGTCGTCGAGGTCTTCGCCGGCGAGCTCGCCACGCGCCGGGGTGAGCGTGGGCAGCATCAGCCTGGCCGCCTCCAACAGGCACAGCGTCGCGTCCAGTTGTGCGCTGGCCGGCAGTCTGCTCAGGTCCTCGTACAGCGTCTGGATCAGGGCGTCCGGTTCCGCCGGCGCCGCCGTCCCGGTATCGCGCGCGAAGTTCGTCACGGCCGCTCCTCGAAGCCGCTCCACGGTGGATACAACACTGGGTCCCCTCCCCGGGGCTGGATGCGCGGGAGCTGATGATCTTTCATGTCGTGGCTCGTCGGCCAACCCTCATTCCCCGGCATGCGTCAACACAAACGGGACCAGAATTCCGCAAAATTCGGAGGGAATTCTGAGGCGGGCGGAAACTGACGGGTTGCGACGGCGCGACAGTGACAAGCAGTGAGGGGTCTGCCTAGGATCTTATTCAAGCACTTCTCGCTCTGCATTTCTTCGGTTGCGGTCCTGGCCTCGTGGGCTGTACGGAATGGATGGGTGCCATGGATAATGACCAGAATGGCTACGAAGTGTCCCGGTCGGCCGGCGGCTGGGTTCTCAGCTCGGTCCAGGCCAGGATCCTGGAGGGCGTCGCGGCCGGCTTCTCCAGTCGGCGGCTTTCGAGAGAGTTGTACCTCAGTTCGAAGGCCATCGATTATCACGTGGGCGTCATGTCCGACAAGCTACAGGCGCCGAATCGTGTCTCGTTGGTTTCGAGGGCGTTCGTCCTCCAGATTCTGCGAACGGATTCCTGGCCCCCGCGCATCGCGTCCGAAACAGCGGATTGACGCCCGGTGGTCCGCGGGATCGCGATCGGATCGGCACGCCGTACTGTTCCGGCGCGAGGTCGATGACGGCTGTCGTCTCCCGGCGTACATCGGCACACAGAATCCACGACTCGGCCGGCTCGGCAGCCGGACTCGAATAGGCCCTCGGTGCCACTCGCCGGCCATCATTCCGCAGATGAGTCCGATCCAGGCCCTGCTTCGCCTTCTTTGGGATTTTTCCTAAAGTCGAAGATGCGCACCCCGTGTCGTTGACACGCCCAGGGTCGCCCTTCAGGATGGAATCCAATAGCTGCCACCCAATTTCCGGGTGCCTCAAGATTCCGCATCGTGAGGGCGGCTATGAATGTCGAACGAGGCGCTGCTGCGGCAATAAACTCGGATCAAGGCTGCGGCCCACTCGTGCCGTGAACCACGAACGCATGACGAGCGCAGCGCAACGACCGAAGCAGGCCATTCGCCAATGTCGTCGGCATCCGAGCTCTGGAGGAGTGACCGTGTCAAATCTGGATGAACTTTCAGGTTCACCTCAGACAGCGCTGGAGCCTCAGGACGAGGTAAGAATAGTTGGCCAGTACTACGACGACAAAACGGCCAGGCTTGTTCGCAAATACGGGCCTGGACCCAGAATTCACTATCACGTGGGTTACTACCCCTCCTCAGCGACGCCGCTGAATGTTCACGAGGCGACGCCGGATGACATCCGCCGCAGCATACGGCTTCACCAAGAGGGTCTGCTGCGTTACGCGGCCAAGGTCTGGGGCGCCGAACACCGGCTCTCGGGCAGAATCCTGGACGTCGGCTGCGGTCTCGGCGGGGGCTCGCTGTTCTGGGCGCAGGAATACGGCGCCGACGTCACGGCGGTCACCAACGCGCCGGAACACGCCCCGCTGGTCGAGGGGTTCGCGCGGGAAAGCGGTGTGGGCGGCAAGGTCCGCCCACTGGTCTGTGATGCCATGCATCTCCCCCTGGACGGCCCCTACGACGCGGCAGTCGCCATCGAGAGCAGCGGGTACTTCAACCGTCCTCAGTGGTTCGAGCGTCTGGCGCGCGTGCTCCGTCCGGGCGGGAGTGTGTGCATCGAGGAAGTATTCATCACACGCCCGCACGGTGCCGATGTGTGGGCCGAATACTTCTACACCAAACCGGCCACGGTGCTCGACTACGCGGAAGCCGCGCGGGCCGCGGGTTTCAAACTGGTCGATGACGTCGACGCCACGTCGGAAACCCTGCCGTTCTGGGAGGAGAGTGCCGCCTGGACGAAGGCGGTACTGGACAGTGACAGCAGCCTTTCAGCGGTGGAACGCAGGCAGCTGAGGATATCGCTGATGGCGAATCAGGCGCTGGGCGCCGAATGGCAAGCAGGGGGCTTGCGGCTGGGTTTCCTGCGTTTCGAACTGGAGTGAGCAGAGAGCGCGGTGGCGGATTCTCGGGGTCCTCGCACCACCTGACGGCTCACCTGGATGTCAGTGGTCGCCGGTGGACCACGCAGGCGCTCGGCTGGGGTTGCCCAGCCGGGCGCAGCGGGTTTCCGCCCGCTTTCGGCGCCGACTTCCCGTCACCTTCACAACGATACGGAGTTCCTCAATGACGATCGAGCAGTTTCCCGCTCCCAGCGACGTCGCCCACATGTACGACGGGATCGGCCAGATCTACGGTTCCGCGTGGGGCCCCAACAAGCACTACGGCTACTGGGAGAACGACGCCGACGACAGCTCCATCGAGGAAGCCACCGACCGCCTGACCGACATGATGATCTCGGGCATCGCCGCGCGGGCCGGCCAGCGGGTCCTGGACATCGGCTGCGGCATCGGCCATCCCGCGCTGCGGCTCGTCCGCGCGTGCGACGTGGACGTGTTGGGCATCTCCGTCAGCCATGTCCAGGTGGCGCGGGCCAGGGAACTCGCCGCCGAGGCCGGGCTCGCCGACCGGGCCACGTTCCAGTTCACGGACGCGATGAACATGCCCTTCCCCGACGGCTCGTTCGACGCGGCCTGGGCGTTCGAGTCCATGTGGCACATGCCCGACCGCGGCCAGGTGCTCTCCGAGGCCGCCCGCGTCCTGCGCCCCGGCGGCCGTCTCGCCGTCGCCGACGTCATCGAGCGCGGCCCGGTCAGCCCCGAGGGGCGCGTGGTCCTGGACCACATCTGCGCGAACTACGCGGTGAGCTCCCTGGGCACCATCGACGAATACCGGACGGCGCTGGCCGCCAGCGGTTTCGTCGACGTGGAGATCCATGACATCAGCGACAACGTCTCCCGTACCCTCGCGGTCATGGCCGACGCCGTGGAGACCGTCCACGACAAGCTGGCCGCGCTGGTCGGCGAGGAACAGGCCACGTCGCTCATCGACTTCATGCGTCTGTCCGCGGTCACCCCGGAGAGCGGCTACCTCTTCCTGACCGCCGTCCGCGCGTGAGCGCGGGCGACCGTCCTCGGTGCTCCGTTCGGCGTCCCACGGCGTAAGGCCCGCGTCGTCACGCCCTGACGCGGGCCGAGCACGCCGGGCCGGCCCCGTCCGGCGCGGCGGCCGGGTCACCGGCAGGCGCCTCACCAGTCCGACAAGCCGTGACGGCCCGCCGGTTCAACCGGCGGGCCGTCACGACATCCCGGGGCGGGCCGGCGTACTGACCGGCCGTACCTTCCGTGCCGTCGGACACATGAGTCAGACGAGTCCCGCAGATGCCGATGTGCCGTCCGCATCTCCCGACGACCGCCCGGATGCCCGTTCCCCCTGCCGCACCCGCAACTCGGTCAGCGCCCGAAGCGGAAACACCGGCCGGTGACGCGGCGGCGGCCCCGGTGCCAGAGTCAGCTCCGGCATCGCGGTGGCCAGGGCCTGGATCGCGACCTCCAGTTCCAGGCGGGCGAATCCGGCGCCGAGGCAGAAATGGATGCCGTGCCCGAACGCGAGATGCGTGGCCGACCCACTGCCCGGACTGAACCCGGCGGGACACGCGTGGGAGTCGCTGTCCCGGCCGGCCGCCCCGTACAGCAGAAGGAGCCGGCTCCCCGCGGGCAGGTGGACGCCGCCGACCACGACGTCGTGGACCGCGCTCCGGTACATGCCCGCCAGCGGACTGTCGAAGCGCAACCCCTCCTCGACCAGTTCCCGTACGGCGATCGTCCCGTCGACCACCTCGGCCCAGCCGCCGGGTGACCGGAGCTGCTGGAAGAGGATCGTGCCGAGCGCCTCGGCACAGGTCATGTGCCCGGCGAAGATCAGTGTGGGGATCTGGACGGCCGCCTCGTCGGCGGTGAGCGTGCGGCCCCCCTTGCCGTCGTGGAGCAGTTCGCTGATCAGGTCGTCCTTCGGTGAGACCAGCCGCTCCTGCGCGAGCGATCGGGCGAACGCTCCGAACTCCATCAGCCCGCGGGCGTATTCACGCAGCTGGTCGGGATCGGTGTACTCCTGCAACATCATGAGTTCGATCCGCTGCTCGGACCACAGGCGCAAGCGGTCGAGGTACTCGTCCGGGATCCCGAGGCGCCGGCAGATCACCTCCAGGGCGTACGGGACGGCGAACGCCGTGATGAAGTCGAACTCCTCCGCGACCGCGGCCCGCTCGGCGATGTCCGTGGCGATCGCACGCATCGTGGGTTCGAACGCTCTGACCCTGGCCGGCGTGAACCCGATGTTGAGCACTTCCCTGACTTTGGTGTGCTCGGGAGGGTCGAGCGAGCCGACGGCCAGCGCGCCGGCACCGCGCCAGGTGCGGAGCATCCGCTTCACGTCCTCGGGCAACGCGACCGAGGAGCGGGGGTTGTGGTCGCGCGCCGAGAAGTTCCGGTCGTCCCGCAGCACGGCGACCATGTCCTCGCGCCGGGTGACGCACCACGCGTCGAGCAAAGGGGCGTAGAACACCGGCTCCGTCTCTCCGATGTCGGCCAGAAACGAATACGGGTCGTCACGATGGGAGCCGTACGGGTCGAACGGCCTGCCTTCGTACAATTGCCCAGAATCAACTGACATGACGATTCCGCCTCTCAAGCTTTCAGCGAACCATTCCCGGTAATGATCATGACGTTGTGTGATGCCGGGGAAGGTCCGGTGTCTCCGCGTCGGCAACCGTCCCGACCGCGTCGGAACGCCCGGCTCACCTTGCCGAACAGGGCATCCGCGCCGGTCGGTGGAGACCGAGTCCTTCTCGGGACGTCCTGCCCGCCGTTGGGCGCCGGCTCAATGGCCGGACTCGAATAGGGTCATGGTGCCACCCGGCAGCCATCATTCCGCAGGTGAGTCCGATTCAGGCCCCGAGCGGCCTTCTTTGGGGTTTTTCCTAAAGTCGGAGATGCTTACGCCGCGTCATTGACACGGCAGGACGGGGTCGTTCAGGATGGCGGTCAGAACGGCCACGCAAATTGCACACCCATGCAGTACGCGCATATCCGGCACGCACATATTCAGCACCGTGATTCTCGGTCGTGCAATGATTTTCAGTCGTGCAATTCGCGGACCTCATGAGCGTGGGTTCCGACAAGAATGGGAAAGGCTTGCGACCGGAGGAGAATCTCGATGAGCGCACTCGACACCTCGTCGACCGGACGCCGAGCCTTCCTGTCGCGGAGGCCGGAGCCGTCCACCGTATCGTCCGTCGTGCGGCAGCAGGTCTCGGCACTGGAGCCGACGCTGGCCCGGATCTGCTCCTACCATCTCGGCTTTCTCGACGAACACGGTGACCCGAGCGGCGCGGAGGGCGGCAAGCTGACGCGCGCCGCCCTCATGACGGCGGCGGCCGACGGAGTCGGCCTGCGGCCGGAGGACGTCCGGTGCCAGGCGGCGGCACTGGAGCTGCTGCACAACTCGACCCTGATCCACGACGACATCATCGACGGGGACGAGCTGCGTCGCGGGCGCCCGGCCGCGTGGAAGGTGTTCGGCACCGGTCCGGCCATCCTGGCCGGGGACGCGTTGCAGGCTCTGGGGCTGCGGATGGTCGTCGACGACCCCGGCCCCGGACGGGCGGAGATCTCCGGCGTGTTCGCCGAGGCCCTCGGTCTGGTTCTCTCGGGCCAGGCTCGCGAGTTCACCGCCCGGTCGGAGCCCGGCACCGGCGTCGCGGAGTACGACCGGATCGTGGTGGAGAAGACGTCCGCCCTGCTGGAGTGCGCACTGGTGACGCCCGCGCTGCGGGCGGGCAGACCGGAGCACGTGCTGGCCGCCCTGCGCGGCGCGGGCAGGCATCTGGGTCTCGCCTTTCAGATCTTCAACGACGTCGAGGACATCTGGGGCGACCCCGCGGTGACCGGCAAGCCCGTCCGGAGCGACATCCTGCGGCGCAACCCGAGTTTTCCGGTGATCGCCGCCCTGTCCGCCGACAGCCCGGCCGGCGAGCGACTGCTCCGGCTGTGGCACGCCGACGGCACCACGGAGGCGCAGCTGCGGGAGATGGCCGACCTGGTCGGGGAAACCGGCGGCCGGTATACGGCCGAGCAGGTGTCCCGGGGCCATCTGGACTCGGCTCTGGAGCACCTCGGACGGGCCGAGTTGTCCCCGGCCGCCTCCACCGAACTGACCCGCTTGTTCGACCGCATCGTCAACCGCACGGCATGACCCGTACTCCCGACAGGGGCGGCAGCCGGATCGGAGCACATGATCATGGCCGTTCCTCGTTCCTCGACGGACACCGGGGCGAGGCGCTCCCGTACGTCCTGAGCGTCCTCGACCAGGTGGTCCGAACCTCGATTCCGGCGGAGGCCGTCAGTGAGTACCCCAGCTCAATTGCCTTTCGAGCAGACGAATGTGCTGCAACTCGCGCCAGGGCTGCGCACGATCCAGTCCCGGGGCGCGGTCCATCGGGTTCGTACCGCCGAGGGCGACGAGGCGTGGCTGGTCACCGGTCACACCTGGGTGAGGCAGTTGCTCGACGACGACCGGCTCGGCCGTTCCCATCCTGATCCGGAGGCCGCGACGAAGGACAGCGGGTCGGCGCTTCTCGCCGGCCTGCTGGGCGGCTTCGCCACCGATCACGCCCGGCTGCGCGCGCTGCTGGAGCCGCACTTCTCACCCGAGCGGATGCTGGCGCTGCGGCCCTACGTCGAGAAACTGACCGGCCGGCTCCTGGACGCACTGGCCGGGCGGGAGCCGCCGGTGGACCTGTGCCAGGCGTTGGCGCAGTCGCTGCCGATCCAGGTGATGTGCGAGTGGCTGGGCGTTCCCCAGGAGGACAAGGAACGCTTCGGCGGCTGGACCCAGGACGCCGCCAACGTCGGGGACCCGGTCAGGTCCAAGCAGGGGCTGGGCGAGTTGTTCGGCTACTGCCGTCAACTGATCGCCGACAAACGGCAGAACCCGGGCGATGACGCGATCTCCCGGATCTGCGCGACCGAGGGGATCACCGACAACGAGGTCATCGGACTGACGGCGTTGTTGCTGTTCGGCGGTTACGAGACCACGGTGGCCCGGATCGGCACCTGTGTGCTGCTGTTGCTGTCCGACCCCGGGCAGTGGCAGGCGCTGGTGCGCGACCCGGGCCTGATCCCCGGCGCGGTCGAGGAAACCCTGCGCATGTCGATGCCGAACCCGCACAACGGCGGCATGCCCCGTTACGCGCTGACGGACTTCGAGATCGACGGGGTCACCATCCGGACCGGCGACTTCGTGCTGCTGAACATCATCGCGGCCAACCACGACGAGACGGTCTTCCCGGACCCCGGCCGGGTCGATGTCACGCGCGACACCACGGCCGGCCTCATGTTCGGGCACGGCGCCCACCACTGCGTCGGCGCGACGTTGGCCCGGATGCAGCTGCGGGTGGTGCTCACCCAGCTCGTCGCACGATTCCCGACCATGCGTCCGGCCGTCGGTGTGGAGGAGCTGGGGCTGCGTCACCACTCGCTGGTCGGCGGGCTGATCCAACTTCCGGTGACATGGTGATGGGATCCTGATGCTGTACAAGATATCCACCGGCGTAGTCACGAAGAGCCCGGACTCCATCCGCGCGTATCTCCTGTTGATGCGACTGGACAGGCCCACGGGGTACGTGCTCTACCTGCTCCCGGGGCTGTGGGCCGTCGTCCTCGCCTCCGGGCGACGACCGGACCCGCTGACCCTGGTGGTCGTCGCCGTCGCCGCGGTGCTGGTGCGTGGCGCGGCCTGCTCGGTCAACGACGTGGTCGACAGGGAGATCGACGCCCGAGTCGCCCGCACCGTGTCGCGTCCCGTCGCGTCGGGAACGATCAGTGTCCGGAACGCGCTCCTGTTCGCGGTCGCGCAGGGCGTGGTCGCCCTGCTGGTCCTGGCCGTGGCGAACGTGGAGACGGCCCTGGTCGCCGGGGCCTCGTACCCGTTGATCGTCGCCTACCCCTACATGAAGCGCGTCTTCTTCTGGCCCTCGGCGTTCCTGGCGCTGGTGATGAGCGTCTACGTGCTGATCGGCTGGACGGCGGCGACCGGGAGCGTCGACTACCCGCTGGCGGTGTACGGCCTGTACGCCGGCGGGGCGTTCTGGACCCTGATTCACGACGCGATCTACTCCCATCAGGACAAGGAGTACGACCGGAACATCGGCGTCAAGTCGTCCGCCCTGCTGTTCGGCAAGGCCACCAAGGCGTGGCTGGCGGTGTTCGTCGTGCTGGGCGTCGGCGGCGTGCTGTGGGCCGGCTCCCAGATGTCGATGGGATGGGCGTTCCATCTGATCGTCGTGCTCGCGGGAGGCTTCCTGTCGTTCCTGGTCGTACGTGTGGACCTGGACGACCCGACCTCGTGCTGGGACACCTTCGTCGCCAACCCCTACTTCGGCTGGATCACTCTCGCGGCCGTGGTCGCCGGGCAGTTCACATGAGGGACGAGCCGCGGGTGACGGATTCGATGTGGCACGGGAGCGGCGTCGACCTGGACTCCTACCTGACCCGGGTGGGCTACCAGGGCGACGTGGCTCCGGACCTCGCCACGCTGCGCGGCCTGCACACCGCCCATGTCGACGCGATCGCCTTCGACAACCTCGACGCGGTGCTCGGGCGCACGGTGATACCGCTGGACCCGGACAGCGTCCAGGAGAAGCTCGTGCGGCGGGGCCGCGGCGGCTGGTGCCTGGAACAGGTCGTACTGATGGCGGCCGTGCTGGACCGCATCGGGTTCACGTTCACGGCGTTCGCCGGCCGGACGCGGAACCGCACCGGGACCAGGTTCGGGCCTGCCCTGCACGTGGCCCTGTGCGTGGAGCTCGACGGCGAACGCTGGATCCACGACGTGAGTTTCGGTGCCTACGGGCCGCACGAGCCGATCCGGCTCGCGGAGAACGCGCGGCTGGACGGCGACTGGCCGTTCGATCTCGTGCGGGAGCCGACCGGTGAGCTCGTGCTGCGGTTCCTGCGGCCGGAGGGACCGGCGGAGCTCTACGGCTTCACCACGGACGTGCGCTATCCGTCGGACTTCGAGCTCCTCAACCACTTCTGCCTCACGCATCCGCGCTCGCCCTTCAACCACCGGTTGGTCCTCCAGCGCACCCGGCCCGACGTGAGGCACCTCCTCGTCGGCGGCACGCTCATGGAACTGCGTCCCGGGCAGCCGGAGACCGTCCGGGAACTCGACAGGGACGAGTTGCTCTCCGCTCCCGAGGAGATATTCGGGATCACCCTGGAGCCGGGCGACGTCCAGGCGCTCGGGAAAATCTTGGACGGTCCATGATGCGTACCTTGCTGCTGGACAACTACGACTCGTACACCTTCAACCTGTACCAGCTGATCGCCGAGATCAACGGCCGGGAGCCCGTCGTCATGGTCAACGACGATCCGGCGCTGGCCGGCCTGCGGCTGGAGGACTTCGACAACATCGTGATCTCACCCGGCCCCGGCAGGCCGCAGAACCCCCGCGACGTCGGCCTCCTCGGTGACCTGCTGCGCCGCACCACCCTGCCCGTGCTGGGCGTCTGCTTCGGCCACCAGCTGATCGCCCACCTGGCCGGGGCGTCGGTGGTCGCCGCGCCCGAACCGAAACACGGACACCTGGCCAAGGTCTCCCACGACGGAGATCCGCTGTTCGCCGGAATCGCGCGTGAGTTCGTCGCGGTGCGCTACCACTCGCTCTGCGTACGGGAGCCCCTGCCCGAGGAACTCGTCGCCACCGCGTGGGCGGACGACGGTGTGCTCATGGCGCTGCGTCACCGCGATCTGCCGCAGTGGGGCGTGCAGTTCCACCCCGAGTCGATCGCCTCCCAGTACGGGCGGGACATCCTGCGGAACTTCGCCGAACTGACCCGCCGTACGCGGCACGGACCACGGCCGTCCGTCACCGACCCCGTCGGCGTCGCCGTATCGTCCGACCACGTGCCCGACGCGGGCGAGGGACTGGGAATCGTGAGCACGGTCGTGCCGACCGCCGCCGATTCCGAGGCCATCTTTCTCGAACTCTTCGACAACACCCCCCACTGCTTCTGGCTGGACAGCAGCCGCGTCGAGGAAGACCTGTCCCGGTTCTCCTTCCTCGGCGACACGTCGGGTCCGCTCAGCGAGGTCCTGACCTACCGCACCGGCAGCGGGTCGGTGGAAGTGCGCGACGCGAACGGCGTCCACACCGTCACCGGCAGCGTGTTCGACGTCCTCGACCGGCGGCTGCGCGACCGGCGCATCCCCACCCCGGATCTGCCCTTCGACCTGACCGGCGGCTACGTCGGCTACTTCGGCTACGAACTCAAGGCCGAATGCGGGGCCACGGCCCGCCACACCGCCGAAACGCCGGACGCCGTCTGGATGTTCGCCGATCGCGTCGTCGCGGTCGACCACCAGGAGGGCGTGACCTACCTGGTGGCCGTCCACGACGAGAACACCCGGCGCGACGCGCACGAGTGGGTGGAACGGACGTCCGCGCTCCTGCGGGGCCTGAACCCGGCCGCCGCCGCGCCGCCGCGCGAACCCGCCGCCGGCCGGCCCCCGGACGCCGAGGAGTACCTCGGCCGAGGCCGGAGCCAGTACCTGGCGGACATCACCGAGTGCCGCCGGCAGCTGAACCGCGGCGAGAGCTACGAGATCTGCCTGACCGACACGCTGCACCTGCCGTTCGACGACGACGACACGTCCTTCTACCTGAGGCTGCGCCGGGCGAACCCGGCACCGTACGCCGCGCTCCTGCGCCTCGGTGACGTCACGGTCTTCAGCTCCTCGCCGGAGCGGTTCCTGCGCATCGAGAGAGACCGTACGGTCACCAGCAAGCCGATCAAGGGCACGGCCCCTCGCGACGCCGACCCGGTGCGCGACGCCGAACTGGCCGCCACCCTCGCGTCGAGCGCGAAGACCCAGGCCGAGAACCTGATGATCGTAGACCTGCTGCGCAACGACCTCGGCCGGGTGTGCGAGGTGGGCAGCATCGAGGTCGACCCGTACCTGGCCGTCGAGAGCTACGAGACCGTGCACCAACTGGTCTCCACCGTTCGCGGACGCCTCAAGGACGGGGTCAGCGCGATGGACTGCGCCCGGCAGTGCTTCCCCGGCGGGTCGATGACCGGGGCACCGAAGCTGCGCACCATGGAGATCATCGACCGCCTGGAGACGGAGGCCCGGGGCGTCTACTCCGGCGCCCTCGGCTACTTCGGCCTCTCCGGCGGCACGGACCTGAACATCGTGATCCGCACCGCCGTCCGCGTCGGCGACCGGCTGACCGTCGGAGCCGGCGGGGCGATCGTCCTCGACTCCGACCCGCACGAGGAGTACGAGGAGATGCTCCTCAAGGCGGCGGCGTCCCTCCGGGCCCGGCGTGCGCCGGCGGTGCCGGACATGGGCGGCTCCACGATGAAGGAGGTTTCCCGATGACCCCGGCCCGTGAAGTGCCCGCGTACGAGCGTGACTTGCTGGAGCAGCTGACGCTCCGCTGGGGGAAGCGCGTGGCCGTCAAGAAGGACGACCTCGACCTCGACGGTCACTTCGACGCGGCCCTGCCGGACTTCCCCGAACACCTCGTCCCCGTGCTCGGCCTGCCGGGCGCCGACCGGCTCGACCCGGACGCGCGCGAGCGCATCCTGTCCGCGGCGTGGATCGCCTACAACGCCAAGACCGCGGCCATCGAGGACGAGATCATCCTGCCGGCCTGCCGGTTGATGCTCCAGGAACGGATTCCCGTCCGCCGCGACGACGTCGCCGTCGACGCGCTGCACCAGACGATCATCGATGAGCACTATCACATCCTGATGTGCCACAACGCCGTCGGCGTCACCCGCAGGCGGCGCGACCTCGCGGACCTGCGCTTCGCGCCCGGCGTCTGGTCCGTCGTCCAGGGACACGACGCGGTCCGCGCCGGGCTGTCCGGCTTCGACCGCGACATCGTCGACATCGCGTTCTCCCTGGCCGCCGAGACCACGATCAGCGGGTTCCTCTCCGCACTCGCCACCGCCCAGGAGATCCAGCCGATGAACCGGATCACCACCGATCTGCACCGGCGGGACGAGAGCGGACACGCGGTGGTCTTCCGCGAGTTGTGCGGCTCGCTCTACCGGAACCTGGACAGCGCACAGCGGCGGATGTTCCGCGAGGCACTCGTCACCGGGCTGACCGCGTTCCGCTCCGCGGACCTGGACCCCTGGGTGACCGTGGCGGCCCGGGGCGGCTTCGAGATCGACACCGGCCAGCTGAGCGAGTGGGCCGCGTCCCGCCCCGTGCCCGCGCGGGACACCGGACCGCTGCAACTGCTGCTCGACGACCTGGGCATCAGCCACGACCTCGTCGAAATGGTCCGGCGCTGACGGCCCCGCGCCGCCCAGCCACGAGAAGCGGACGGAGAGCATGTTGACCCCCACCGGCGAAGCCGCCGCGCACTGGCGGACACTCGTCGCCCACCAGCGGCCGGAGTGGCCCAGCCCGGCCGAGCTCGGCGACGTGGCGGACCGCCTGGCGGCCCTGCTCCCGTTGGTCACGCCGCGGGAGTGCGACACGCTCACCGCACGACTCGCCCGCGCGGCGGAGGGCAAGGCGTTCCTGTTGCAGGGCGGCGACTGCGCCGAACGTTTCGACCGCCTCACGACACCGGCGATCCACGGCAAACTGCGCCTCCTGGAGCGGATGGCCGTGATCCTGGCGTACGCGTCGGCGGTGCCGGTGGTCACGGTGGGCCGGATGGCCGGGCAGTACGCGAAACCCCGATCCCGGCCGACCGAGACCGTCGACGGGCGCACGCTGCCCGTCTACCGGGGCGACGCGGTGAACGGCATCGGCTTCAGCCCGGCCGAACGACGACCGGACCCGGCCCGGCTGCTTCGGATGTACGACGCCTCGCGCCGCACCCTGGACATCATGCGCGACCTCGCCCGCAACGGCACCGACCCGCGTCAACCGCACAAGGAGAACCAGGACTTCGTCTCGCGCTCGCCCGCCGGTGAACGCTACGGCGCGCTCGCCGGCCGGATCGGCCGGGCACTGTCGCGCGAAGACGCGTCCGGCGGCGATCCGGCGCGCACCACGGAGTTGTTCGCCGGCCACGAGGGACTGCTGCTCGACTACGAGGCCGCGCTGACCCGCCACGACCCGCTTACCGGCCGACGGTACGCGGGCAGCGGCCACCTGCTGTGGATCGGCGACCGCACCAGACAGCTCGACGGCGCCCACGTCGCCTACTTCGCGACCATCGACAACCCGATCGCGGTGAAGCTGGGCCCCGCCGCCACGCCCGAGCAGGCACTGGCCCTGACCGACCGCCTCGACCCCGGCCGGCGGCCGGGCCGGCTGACGTTCATCGTGCGCATGGGGGCGGACCGTGTGCGGGACCTGCTGCCGGACCTCGTGGAGAAGGTCACGGCCTCCGGCGCGCCGGTGGTCTGGGTGTGCGACCCGATGCACGGCAACACCTTCGAGGCGCCCTGCGGGCACAAGACCCGGCGGTTCGACGACATCCTCGCCGAGGCCGCCGGCTTCTTCGAGGTGCACCGGGCGCTCGGCACCCACCCCGGCGGACTGCACGTGGAGCTGACCGGCGAGGACGTGACCGAGTGCGTCGGCGGCGGCGCCGGCCTGGGCTTCGACGATCTGCACCGCCGATACGAGTCGGCGTGCGACCCGCGCCTCAACCCGGGCCAGGCACTCGACCTGGCCTTCCTGGTCGCCGAGATGTTCGACCCGGGAGCAACCGCCGCCGTGGCGCCGGACGCAGCGGTGAAGGCCGCCGTCCGGGGCGCACGTCACCACGATTCGCCCGCGTCGTCCGGCGCGTGAAACCGTCAACATCTTCGAGGATGCGCCCATGGATCAGGACTCCACCCTGCTGGAACTGGACGACGCGTTCGTGCAGGACCCCTACTCGGTGTACGCGAAGCTCAGCGCCGAAGGCTCGGCGCACCGGGTGCGGATGCCCCCCGGAGTCCCCACGGTCGGCGGACTGCCGGTCTGGCTCATCACCGGGTACGCGGCGGTGCGCTCCGCACTGGCGGACCCCCGGTTGAGCACCGATCTGACCAGGATGGACAGGCTGTTCGCGCAGAACGTGCCGGACAGCAACAGGCGTGCCGGTTTCTCCACGGCCATCGCCAGCCACATGCTGAACGCCGACCCGCCGGACCACACCCGGATGCGCAAGCTCGTCAGCAAGGCTTTCACGAGCCGCGCCGTCGAAGCCCTCCGGCCGGCGATCGAGCGGATCACCGGCGGACTGATCGACGCCCTCCCGGACGACGACACGGTGGACCTGCTGGACACCTTCGCGTTTCCGCTGCCGATCCGGGTGATCTGTCTGCTGCTGGGTGTGCCGGTCGAGGAGCAGGAGAACTTCAAGTCCTGGTCCGGGGAACTCGTCTCCGGCGACTCCCCCGAAGCGGCTGCCGCCGCCACGACCGAGGTGGTCGCGTACCTCCGCGAACTCATCGAGCGCAAACGCCGCGTACCCACCGACGACATCCTCTCCGCCCTGGTCTCGGCACACGACGTCGACCACCGGCTCACCGAACTCGAACTGGTCTCGACGGCCTACCTGCTGTTCATCGCCGGTTTCGAGACCACCCTCAACGCCCTGGGCAACGGCACGCTCCACCTGATGCGGAACCCGGACCAGTGGGAGGCACTGCGCGAGGACCGTTCCCTGCTCCCCGGCGCGGTCGAGGAGTTCCTGAGGCTGGAGAGCCCGCTGAAGCACGCCTCCTTCCGGTGTGCGACCGAGTCCCTGACCGTCGACGGCGTCGAGATCCGGGCCGGCGACTTCGTCCTGCTGGCGATCGCCTCCGCCAACCGGGACCCGCGGCGCTTCGACGATCCGCACGCGCTGGACGTCCGCAGGCCCACCGACGGCGGCCAGCTGGCCTTCGGACACGGCATCCACCACTGCCTCGGGGCGCCGCTGGCCAGGGTGGAGCTGCGGGTGGCGTTCGACGCCCTGCTCGACGCGTTCCCCGGGATGACGCTCGCGGCCCGCCCCGAGGAACTGAGGTGGCGCAACAGCACGATCATTCGCGGACTCCACGCACTGCCGGTACGGCTGAACCGCCGCTAGCGGCGCCTGAACGACATTGATCGACCGCCGGATTCCAGGCCGCTGTGCGGCGAGAAAGGTGTGGCTGACCACATGCTCATTTGCGGGATCAAGGCATCGCACGACGGCGGGGTCGCCGTCATCGAAGACGGCCGTCTTCTCTTCAGCTACGAGATCGAGAAGCTGAACAACGGCGAACGCTACAGCTCTCTCGGAGACCTGGAGCGCGTGACGGAGATCCTCGCCATGGAGGGGCTGTCGCCCGCCGACGTCGATCAGTTCGTGGTCGACGGCTGGTACACGAAAGACGCCGCGGGCGACACCGCCGTCAAGGTGAACGCCGGTGGCCTGCCGGTACAGCTCCGGGTCGCACCGTACCTGGAGAGCCCCGGCGACGACGGGCCGCTGCAACGTCACACCTTCAGCGGCCATGGTTTCGACAGCTACTCCGGCTACACCCACGTCGCCAACCACCTCATCGGCACGTACTGTTCGAGCCCGTTCGCCGCCAGGGGCGAGGACGCGTTCGTCGTGGTCTGGGACGGCCTCATCACGCCGCGCCTCTACCACGTGCGGGCCGCCACCCGTGAAGTGACGTTCGTCGAGGCCCTGTTGCCCATCCTCGGAGGCAGCTTCGCGGCGTTCTGCTCGCGGTTCGAGCCGTACCTGCTCAAGACCGACGACGTCACGTCGGACACCTACATCCGCCAGCACCTCTCCGTCGCGGGGAAGGCCATGGCGTACGCGGCCAAAGGCCGGGTCGAGACCGGTGCGTTCGCCGTCCTCGACGACCTCATGGCCGAGTTCCGCGACATCTCCTTCGACAAGGTGGGCGTGCTGGGCGACAAGGTCGCCGCGAACAGGGACGAGCTGATGCCGGGTCTGTCCAACGCGGACCTCATCGCCACCTACCAGGCCTACATCGGCCACCACCTGCTCGCGCGGCTCACCACGGCGGTGCGCGGCCACTCCCCGGACGGCGGCCACAACCTGGTGCTCGGCGGCGGCTGCGCCCTCAACATCAAGTGGAACACCGGGATCCGGGCCGCCGGGGTCTTTCAGGAGGTCTTCGTCCCGCCCTTCCCCAACGACGCGGGGGCGGCGATCGGAACCGCGGCCTGCGAGATGTTCCGGCGCGGCCGGACGGCGCTGGAGTGGGACGTCTACAGCGGACCCCGGATCACCACCGGCACCCTTCCGGACGGGTGGCGGGCCGAGCCCTGCGACGAACGGCGGCTGGCCGCCCTGCTGCACACCGAGGGCGAACCGGTGGTCGTCCTCTCCGGCCGGGCGGAGCTGGGCCCGCGCGCGCTGGGCAACCGGAGCATCCTGGCGCCCGCGACCGACGCGCGGATGAAGGACCGGCTCAACGACATCAAGAACCGGGCCGCGTACCGGCCCGTCGCGCCCATCTGCCTGGAGGACCGCGCGCCGGAGGTCTTCGCCCCCGGCACTCCCGACCCCTACATGATCTTCGAGCACCGTATGCGCGAGGGCTGGGCCGAGCGCGTCCCGGCGGTCGTCCACCTGGACGGCACCGCGCGGCTCCAGACCATCGCGTCGACCCAGGACACCGACACCGCGCGTATCCTCACCGCCTACGCGGAGATCAGCGGCGTACCCGTGCTGTGCAACACGAGCGCGAACCTCGAAGGACGGGGTTTCTTCCCCGACGTCGAGTCGGCGGCCCGCTGGGGCGGGACCCGTTACCTGTGGTCCGAGGGGACGCTCTACACGAACCCCCGCGTGGAGTGACGTTCACCCGCCGGTCCGTGCGGCGGCCGGCGGGGGAGCGGCGCCCGGATCGCCGGGTGCCGCAACTCCCGTCGACCACAAGGCATTTGTAGAATGTCGTGCCCTGGAGAGACGGCCCGCCGACGCCCGGCGAGGGGCCGTCGCAGGCCGCCCTTCTTCCGGACACGTCCGCCACCGATACGACGCGGAGATCACCGTGCGACTCGCGCAAGTCATGGCACATGCCTTTGAGCGCCACCAGGACCGGCCCGCCGTCGGTGAGCGGGCGAGGGAGTTCGTGCGGGACGCCCGGACCGGGCGCGTGTCGGCGCGTCTGCTGCCGCGCTACGAGACCACCAGCTACCGGCAGTTGTGGAGCCGTACCCGCGCGGTGGCGAGCGAATGGCACCACCACCCGCGGCGCCCTCTCGTCGCGGGCGACCGGGTGGCCCTGCTCGGCTTCACGAGCCGGGACTACGCGACGCTGGACCTGGCGTGCGCCTGTCTGGGCGCCGTCAACGTGCCGTTGCAGATCAGTGCGCCGATCGACAATCTGACGTCCATCCTGGCGGAGACCGAGCCGGTCCTCGTCGCCGCGAGCATCGAGCGACTGGACGCCGCGGCCGAGCTGTCCCTGCGCACCCCTTCGGTCCGGCGGCTGGTCGTGTTCGACTACCATCCGCGCGCCGAGGACCAGGCGGAGCGGTTCGCCGCCGCCCGCGAGAGCCTGGCCGAGGCCGGACGGGACGTGGAGGTCGTCGCCCTGTCGGCGGTCCTCGACCGCGGCGCCGGCCTGCCCGAGGCACCGCTGTACATCCCGGGCGACGACGAGGATCCCCTCGCGATGCTCGTCTACACCTCGGGGAGTACCGGAACACCGAAGGGCGCCATATACACCGAGCGGCTCGCCAGGGTGATGTGGGAGGACCGGTCGAAGGGGGCCGCCACGGACGCGGTCGCCATCAACTACATGCCGCTGAGCCATGTCGCCGGCCATTTCCTGCTGATGAACGCACTGGCCCGCGGAGCCTCCAGCTGCTTCACCGCCGGCAGCGACCTGTCGACGTTCCTCGAGGACCTCGCTCTCGTACGGCCCACCGAGCTGTTCCTCGTGCCCCGGGTGTGCGAGATGCTCCACCAGCTCTACCGGGGCGAGCTGGACCGGCGGACCTCCGCGGGCGGCGACCCGGAGCGGGCCGCGACCGAGGTGCTCAGCCGGCTCCGCGAGGACGTCCTCGGAGGGCGCGTCGGCGTGGCCGGCACCGGCTCCGCGCCGCTGTCCGCCGCGCTGACCGAGTTCACCGAGGCCCTTCTCGGCATTCCGCTGCACAACGGGTACGGCTCCACGGAGGTCATGGGCATCGCCGCCGACGGCATGCTGCAGAGCCCGCCGGTGATCGACTACAAGCTGGCCGACGCGCCCGAGCTGGGCTACTTCCGCACCGACGCCCCCCACCCGCGCGGCGAGCTCCTGGTGAAGGCCGACGGCATCCCCGGCTACTACAAGCGGCCCGAGCTGACGGCGGAACTCTTCGACGGCGACGGCTACTACCGGACCGGCGACATCGTCGCGGAGCTCGGTCCACGCCGTATCGCCGTACTGGACCGCCGCACGAGTGTATTGAAGCTGTCCCAGGGCGAGTTCGTGTCCGTCGCCAAGCTGGAATCGATCTTCGCCGCCTGCCCGTCGGTGCGGCAGATCTTCCTCTACGGCAACAGCGAGCGCTCCCATCTGCTCGCCGTGGTCGTGCCCACCCCGGACGCCCTGCGGCGGTACGGGGACGACCGGGACGGACTCCAGGACCTGCTGAGCGAATCGCTCCGGCGGATCGCCGAGGACACCGGCCTTCAGGCGTACGAGATCCCCCGGGGTCTGCTGGTCGAGACCGAGCCGTTCAGCCAGGCCGGCGGTCTGCTCTCGGACCAGGGAAAGCTGCTGTGGCCCAAGCTCGTGGAGCGTTACGGCGAGCGACTGGAGCAGCTGTACGCCGAGATGTCGGCCCGCGAGACACGGGAGTTGCTCGAACTGCGCCGCACGGGCGGCGACCGGCCGGTGCTGGAGACGGTCCAGCTGGCCGCGCGGGCGCTGCTGGCGGGCTCGACGACGGAGGTGAGTCCCTCCGCGCGTTTCCGGGACCTCGGCGGCGACTCGCTGTCCGCGGTGTCACTGTCGAACCTGTTGCACGACACCTTCGGTGTCCGGGTGCCGGTCGACGTCGTCATCAGCCCCGCGCACGACCTGCGGCAGCTGGCCGCCTACGTCGAGTCCAAGCGCACGGCCACCGTGACGCGGCCCACCTTCGCGTCGGTGCACGGCGAGGACGCCACCGAGACGCACGCCAAGGACCTCGTCCTGGGCCGGTTCATCGACGCGGCGACGCTCGACGGCACCCGCCACCTGCCGCGCCCCGCCGGGGAACCGCGCCGCGTTCTGCTGACCGGCGCGAGCGGGTACCTGGGGCGCTTCCTCACCCTCGAATGGCTCCGCCGGCTGGCCCCGGCCGACGGCAGGCTGATCGTCGTGGTCCGTGGCGAGGACCCGGAAGCCGCCGGACGGCGACTGGCCGACGCCTTCGGCAGCGACGACGCCGAACTGACACGCGCCTACGAGGAGTTGGCCGCGAAGCACCTGGAAGTGCTGGCCGGAGACATCGCCGAGCCGAGACTGGGCCTGGACGAGGAGACGTGGGAACGGCTGACCGGTGAGGTGGACCTGATCGTCCACGCGGGCGCCCTGGTGAACCATGTGCTGCCCTACCGCCACCTGTTCGACGCCAACGTCCTCGGAACCGCGGAGCTCGTCCGGCTGTCCCTGACGAAGCGGCTCAAGCCGTTCACGTACCTCTCCAGCGTGGCCGTGTCCACAGCCCGGAGGGGCCGGCCCCTCGACGAGGACACCGACGTGCGCGCCGCGCTGCCGGACCGGCCTGTCGACGACGGGTACGCCGGCGGGTACACGACGAGCAAGTGGGCGGGGGAAGTGCTGCTGCGGGAGGCGCACGACCTGTGCGAGCTGCCCGTGACGGTGTTCCGCTCCACCATGATCCTCGCGCACCGCCGGTACACCGGGCAGCTGAACGCGCACGACATGTTCAGCCGGCTGCTGTTCACCCTCCTCGCGACGGGCGTGGCTCCGGACTCCTTCTACCGGACCGGCGGCGACGAGGGGTCACGGGCGCACTACGACGGCCTGCCCGTCGACTTCACCGCGGCATCGGTCGTCACGCTGGGACGGAGCACCTCCGGTCACCGGACCTTCAGCCTGGTGAACCCGCACGACGACGGCATCTCGCTCGACACGTTCGTGGACTGGCTCATCGAGGACGGCCACGGTGTCGAACGGATCGGGGACTACGGCGACTGGCTCGTCCGCGTCGAAGCCGCCCTGCGCAACCTGCCGGGGGCGCAACGCCGCTACTCCGTCCTTCCCCTGCTGGAAGGCTTCCAGGAACCGGGACCGGCCGTGCCCGGCTCGGACGTCCCGTCGGATCGCTTCCAGGAGGCCGTCCGGGAGGACGGCATCGGACCGGACCGGGAGGTGCCGCACGTGTCCCGAACCCTCATCCGCAAGTACGTGACGGACCTGCGGCGCCTGATGACCTCCTGACCGGGCGACCACGCCGCTCTCCGCCCCGCCGTACTCCTTCGTCGGCGGGGCGGAGGCCGGCGGCACCGGCGCGCTTCGTCCGGCCGGGTCCGCGCGACACGGGCCCCTCTGCTGCCGGGCGATCCCGGCCTAGGTGTTCGTCGGCGGAGCGGAGACCAGGTGCGCCGCGCGTTCGGCGATGCCCAGCACGGCCGCGTTGGTGTTGGCCGAGACGACCGAGGGCATCACGGAGGCGTCGGCGATCCTCAGGCCCTCGACACCGTGGACGCGCAGGGCCGTGTCGACCACCGCCTCCTCGTCCGTGCCGATGCGGCAGGTGCCGACCGGGTGGAAGTAGGTGCCGACGGTACGGCGGAGGAACGCACCGCACTCGTCGTCGGTGACCACGTCCCGGCCGGGGAGGATCTCGTCGGCCCGCCAGGCCGACAGGGCGTCGGCCCGCGCGATGCGCCGTGCCGTGCGCAAGGCGGCGACCATACGGGCCACGTCGTCGCTCTCGGTCAGATAGGCGGGGTCGATGAGCGGGTACGAGGTGGGGTCCGCGCTGCGCAGGCGCACGCTGCCCCGGCTGGTGGGGGTCCCGAGGCCGAAGAGGATCGAGAAGCCCTCCTGGGCACCCGCCCATCGTGGCTCCAGCGCCACGGGAGTGAAGCTCATCAGGATGTCGGGGTCCCTGCCCGGGTCGGTGCGTGCGAGGAGCATCGCCTGCCGCGAGGGGCCGAGCACCGGGGACTTCTTCACCCCGTAGGAGACCCAGGCCAGCGGATGGTCGTGCAGGTTGGCGCCCACACCGGGGAGATCGGCACGCACCGGGATCCCCAGCTGTCGCAGCTGGTCGGCGGGGCCGATGCCGGAGAGCAGGAGAATCTGCGGAGAGCCGACGGCGCCCGCGCTCAGCACGACTTCCCGCTCGGCGTGGACGGTGCGTGACTTTCCGTTCCGAACGTATTCGGCACCTCTGCACCGGCCGTTGTCGATGAGGAGACGGTGCACCTGCGCGTCGGTGACGACGGTGAGATTGGGCCGTGAGAGCACCGGGAACAGATACGCGTCCGCGGCGCTCTGCCTGCGGCCCCCGGCCACATTCCTTTCGCACCAGAACACCCCTTCGGCCTCCGGGGCGTTCCCGTCCTCGCAGCGCGGGAAGCCCGCGTCGACCGCCGCGTCGTGCAGGTCCCGCGCGAGAGGAGTGGCGGCGGGCGGCTCCTCGATGATCATGGGACCCGCTTGTCCCCGGAAACGCGGATCCCTGCCCCTGGCCTGCTCGCTGCGCATGAGGAACGGCAGCATCTCCTCGTAGTTCCAGCCGGCGGCGCCCTGCTTCTCCCAGGCGTCGTAGCTGGAGGCGCGGCCGCGCAGGTGCGTCATGCCGTTGATACTGCTGGAACCGCCCAACACCCGCCCTCTGGGCCAGGTATGGACGGCGTTGTCGGTACCCGGCTGAGGTGTCGTCGTGTAGTTCCAGTCCACCGACGATCCCCAGAGACCGACCGCCGCCTCGGGGTTCCCGTCCGACATGATCGCGGGGCCACCTCTGGCTCCCGCCTCCAGAAGGGCCACCCGGACCTCGGAGTCCTCCGACAGCCGGGCGGCCAGCACTGCGCCGGCCGTTCCGCCGCCGACGATGACGTAGTCGAAGATCTGCTCCACAGCCGTCCTTTTCATCCGGAGTTTCGTCACGGACTGCCCGGCGCCCCCGGTGACCGGCGGACCCGCCCGCACCGTACGCCTGCACCGCGGGTTCCGGCCGCTGATCCGACCGGCGGCGGCGTCAGCGGACCACCGGCCCCGGGGGCGCCATCGGCGTCGCGACGTCCGCGGCGCACGTCCAGGAGTTCGTTGAGCGGGGGCGGCCGCACGTCACCGCCGTCGTACCGCTCGCCGGGCCGCTCCTTCGCGGCGTCCCGCGCCTGCCGCCGCGCCGCGCGGTCCAGTGCCATGACACCAGCCTGCCATCGGCACTGACCTTGCGTCAGCGGAACACGGACATGTGCGCTGTCCCCAAAAGTTCGTACGAAGCCGCCCCGACGGTGGTGAGGCCGGCACCTCCGTGGACGCCGCCGCCCACGGCCCGGACGAAAGGCGCCTGACGAGGGTCACCCGGGGCGGACGCACTTCTCCGGCGAGTCCGGAAGGGCCCCGGCTTCCTCGGCGAGTACCGGACTGCCCGGCCGGAGGCGGCGGATGCTCCCGTGCGGGCCGCTGAGCCGCCGGGGTCCGGAGGTGTCGATAGGCTGACCGCGTGACCAGTGCTGAAGACGGCCCGCCGACGTCCGGCGCTGCGGACCTGCGGGCCTTCGCGGTGGAACTGCGCCGGATGAACGGTGAGATCAATCGGATGGTCCACGGGTTCGCCGACGACCAGAGTCTGCACGCGACGGATGTTCAGGCGCTGGCCGCCATCCTGGACGCGGAGACGCCACTCACTCCCGGTCGGCTCCGCGACCATCTCGGTCTGACATCGGGCGCCGTGACGGCGTGTCTGGACCGGCTGGAACGGGCCGGGCACATCCGCAGGGTCCGGGAGAGCGCCGACCGGCGGGTGGTTCATCTGCACTATCTGGCGGGGGCGCGATCGGCCGCCCGGAGCTACTTCCTGCCCCTGGCCGAGGCCACGGAACGCGCGCGGGCCGGTTTCAGCGACCCTGAACTGGCCGTGGTCCTGCGCTTTCTCGCCTCGGTGAACGAGGAACTGACCGAGCTGCGCCCGCCCCGCCGCTGACTACCGCGCGCGGTGCCACGATCGCACCGCGGCGAAACACACCGTCGGCCGGTGCCGGGGTACGCGTCGGTTAGGGTAATTCAATCATTGAGATTGTTGTTCGTTGAGTTGGTTACCCGCCATCCGTGCCTTCGAGTCCGTACCCTCGCTCCGGGAGAGACATGCCCACCACCCTTCGCGCCGCCCGATGGCTGGTCCCCGTCCTCCTCCTGATCGCCTGGCTCGGCATCGGTGCCACACTCGGCCCGTACGCCGGGAAGCTCGGCGAGGTCGCCACGAACGATCAGGCGGCCTTTCTCCCGACGAACGCCGAGTCCACCCAAGTCATCGACGCACAGCGGGCGTTCGACCAGGACGAGACACTCCCCGCGATCGTCGTCTGGACGGCCGACGGCGGGGCCGGTACCCCTCTCGGCGACGACCGGCGTGACGCCGCGACCCGCGCCCTCACCTCCCTCACCGGTGATCCGGGTGTCGCCGGCGTCTCCCCGGCCCTGCCGTCCAAGGACGGCGAAGCCCTCCAAGGGGTCGTCCAACTGCGCCCCGACCTCGGCGACACACTGCCCGACGCCCTCGCACGGATCGAAGACGCCGCGGCGGCCGTACCGGGCACCACCGCCCAACTGGCCGGTCCCGCCGCCAGCCAGGCCGACCTCTCCGACGCGTTCGCCGGAATCGACGGCCTGCTGCTCGGCGTCGCGCTCCTCACCGTCCTGGTCATCCTGCTGCTCGTGTACCGCAGCCTGCTCCTCCCGCTGATCATCATTGCCGGCGCCGTCCTCGCCCTGGGACTGGCCTGCGCCGTCGTGTACGAGCTGGCCGACCACGACGTCGTACGCGTCGACGGCCAGGTACAGGGCATCCTCTCCATCCTCGTCATCGGTGCCGCCACCGACTACGCCCTCCTGCTCACCGCCCGCTTCCGTGAAGAACTGGCTCTGCGACCGCACCGGATCACCGCCATGCGCTCCGCCCTGCGCCGGTCGGCCGGCCCCATCACGGCGAGCGCCGCCACGGTCGCCCTCGGCCTGCTCGCCCTGCTGCTGAGCGACCTCACCAACAACCGCGCGCTGGGCCCCGTCGGCGCGATCGGCATCGTCTGCGCCGTACTGAGCACCCTGAGCTTCCTGCCCGCCGTCCTGCTCCTGCTCGGCCGCGCCGCGTACTGGCCCGCGAAACCCCCTCGCGCGGCCGACGACCCGAACGAGCCCGGCGGCTACGGCGGTCACGGCATCTGGACACGGGTCGCCGCCCTGGTCGACCGCGCCCCGCGCGCCGTGTGGGCGGGAACCCTCGCCGCGCTGATCGCCTGCGCCGCGTTCGCCCCGACGCTCACCGCGAAAGGCGTGCCCCTGGACGAGATATTCGTCAACGACGCCCCCTCGGTGGCCGCCCAGCGCACACTCGGCGAGCACTTCCCCGGCGGCTCGGGCAACCCGGCCGTGGTGATCGCCGACGCCGACGCGCTCCGGCCGGTCCTCAGGGCCGTCGAACGCACCGGGGGCGTCGCGGACGCCGCCCCCGTGGCGGAGTCCGGCCGCCCCGGCGGAACACCGCTCGTCGTCGACGGCCGGGTCAGGATCGACGCCACGCTCGACGGCGCCGCCGACAGCGACGCGGCCAAGAACACGGTGGCCCGGCTGCGCGACGCGGTGCACGCCGTACCGGACGCGGACGCGCTCGTCGGCGGCTACACCGCCCAGCAGTACGACACCCGCCGGACGGCCGAGGAGGACCGGCTGCTCATCGTGCCCGTGGTCCTCGCGATCATCCTCGTGATTCTCGTCGGGCTGCTCCGCTCACTGCTGATGCCCGTGCTCCTCGTCGCCACGGTCGCCCTCAACTTCCTCGCCACGCTCGGCGTCTCCGCGCTGGTCTTCCGGCATCTGCTCGGTTTCACCGGCACCGACCCGTCCGTCCCGCTGTACGGTTTCGTCTTCCTCGTGGCCCTCGGCGTCGACTACAACATCTTCCTCATGTCGCGCGTCCGCGAGGAGTCGCTGCTGCACGGCACCCGGCGGGGCGTTCTGCGCGGACTGACCGCCACCGGCGGTGTCATCACCTCGGCCGGTGTCGTACTCGCCGCCACTTTCGCCGCCCTGGGAGTCATCCCGCTGGCCTTCCTCCTCCAGATCGCGTTCATCGTCGCCTTCGGCGTCCTGCTCGACACCCTGGTCGTCCGCTCACTGCTCGTCCCCGCGCTGGTCCGGGACATCGGCCCCACCGCCTGGTGGCCGGGAGCGCTCAGCCGGGGACCGCACGGTCGGCCGGGAAAGCCCCAGGACGCCGCGGCACCTGCCCAGGCACACCACTGACCCGGCAGCCCGACGGCACGTCATCCTGGTCGGGACGATCCGGCGCACGGGGCCGCAGGGCGCGGGCCGGTACGGGAAGCGTCTTCCCGCGCACGGGAAGACGCGCGGGCGGGCGTCGGTCGACTGTGCCACGGCGTTGATCCGGGCTGCCCTCGCCCACACCTCACGCGCCGCCCCGTTGACGTGATTTGCCGATGATCGTAGGCTGCCTCGCCGTCGGTTTCGGCCATGTCCATGACGCAACTCCCCGCGCACGCGCGGGAGTTGCGATCGTCCCTCCACCGCAGGTCAGGGCCACCGCCCGACCGTCGCACCCGCACCGCTCCCCACCCACAACTCTGGGAGACGCCTGTGAACAGACATCGCGTGACCACCTGGGCCGCCTCATCACTCGTCGCAGCTCTCGCGTTGACCGGCACGTTCACCGGCCCCGTGGCCGCGGCGGAGGACCGGGCGGGTGCGGTCGCCACCGCGACCGACCCCGTCACGCACGCGGAGAACGACCGTGTCCCCGAGGGCTCGGTCTGGACGCAGAGCTACTTCCCGTCCTCCGACGGCTCCGGCACCGAACTGCACGCCGACGTCCTGCTCCCCGAGGCCCTGGCCAGGAAGAAGCGGAAGCGCGTGCCCGTCATCCTGTCGATCGGCCCCTACTTCGGCCACTCGGGGCAGACCGGCCCCGAGAACTGGACACACACCGGTCCCTCGAACCGCTTCCAGGACTTCATCGAGGGCACCGACCTGTTCGACGAGGGATACGCCTTCGTCATGGTGGACCTGCGCGGCTTCGGCGGCTCCACCGGCTGCCTCGACTGGGGTGGACCCGGCGAGCAGGCCGACGTCAGGGCCGCCGTCGACTGGGCGGCCGGCCAGCCGTGGTCCACGGGGGCGGTCGGTATGTACGGCAAGTCGTACGACGCCGTCACCGGCCTCATCGGCAACAACCTGGACCAGCGGGCGCTCAAGGCCGTCGTCGCCCAGGAACCCGTGTGGGACATGTACCAGTACATCTACTCCAACGGTGTGCCCCGCCCGAACGTCACCGGCACCGCCAACGCCTACAACTCCATCGCCACTGTTGACCAGATGGCGGACGACGACCCGCGCTACCTGGCCAACTCCCGGTGGGAGGAGACCCACCCGGAGTGCCTCACGGAGAACTCGGCCGGATACCGAATAGCCGACCAGCGGGACACGCACTGGACCTCCCGTGACCTGGCCAGGATGGCCAAGCGCACCGACACCCCGCTGTTCGTCACCCAGGGCTTCATCGAGAACAACACCAAGCCCGAGGAGATGCAGGAGTACCTCGGCAATCACACGGGCCCCGAGCGCGGATGGCTCGGCCAGTGGGACCACGTGCGCGGCGGCGACCGCACCAGCGACGGGCGCCTGGCGATGGGACGCGAGGGCTGGTACGAGGAGACCCTCTCCTTCTACGACCAGTACCTCAAGGGCGTCAAACCGAAGGTCGACTACCCGGCCTACTCGGTCCAGGACTCCACCGGCACCTGGCGCGCCCAGAAGACGTGGCCCGTCGTGGAACGGCCCGTCACCCTCCCGCTCGGCGACGGCTCGTACGTCGACGACGGTGGCGCCTCCGCCCGCGAGGGCTTGGCTCCGTCCGGCGAGGCGGCGCCGGGGCCCGGCGAACAGCCCTCCGGCGAGTGGGACATGGAGAACGCTCCGGCCCTCGACCCGGCCGCGCCGAAGGGCTTGGCGAAGGCGCAGGCGAAGCGCCAGAAGGCCGGCGAGATCACGTCCAGCTTCTTCGTGTGGTCCAAGCCGGTCGAGCGGGCCGTGCGGGTCACCGGCACCCCGCAGGTCTCCCTGACCGCGAAGGGCGCGGGCAACGTCATGGTCAAGCTGTACGACGTGGCCCCGGACGGCACCGCCGTCATGTTCGACGAGCAGGTCTCCCTGCTGGACTCCGGCAGGCTGAGGGTCGACCTGAAGGCGACCGACTGGACCCTGGCCCCCGGGCACGTCCTGGCGGTGGAAATCGGCTCCATCCAGACCGGTTCGTGGCGTGACACGCCCTCCGGCGAGACGATCGAGGTCAAGAACGCGCGGCTCGACCTGGCCCTGGACGGCCCGGCCGACGACCGCCCCACCCCCGGGGCCCGTTCACCGTTCCTGGACACCTACCTGGGCCAGTACACGGTGGACCTGCCGGCCGGCCCCCCGTCGTTCACGCTCCCCTCCACCGGGCGCCACTGACCGTCGGGTCGTCCGCGACCGTGTGCCCACCGAGCAGCGTGCCGTCCCCGTTCAACGGCGGCGGCACGCTGCTTTCGCGGAGCCGGCGGATCACTCCGCCCCCGGGGCCCCGCGACTCGCATCAGATCCGAGAGATCCGGGGACGGGCCGGTCTCGCGGCAGTCCGGGCACCCTTTCCGAGGCACGGGCCCGTTGTGCCCCGGCGCATGAGGCGCTTGGTGATGAGCGCCCCTTGCGCCTCGGTCGCCGATTCCGCCAAAGGAGCACGGCGGCCCGCGGCCCCCAAGAGGGCCAAGTCGTCCAATGAGTTCGGCGGCCACAGACGTTTCTCGCTCCTCGGAACCCACGATGGTGACCAGGTTGTCGTACTCGTCGGAGAGGCAGAACCATTCGATGCTGTCGTCGGTGAGCTGGAGAGGAGCCTCGTGGGACGAGGGTTCGCTGATCGGCGCGATCCAGCTCTCCAGGACTTCGCGGCCGTACTGCATGGAGGTGCCGTCGTGCTCCTCAACGCCGTCTCCAGCGATGACGACGTAGATTCCGGCCGCGGCGGAATGCCGCCCGGCGGCGGGTCGTCGGCGGTCCGGAAGGGGTGTTGTCCTCCTTGTGGAAGTGGCGTGCTCAACGGGGCATAGACACAAGGCGCTCATCCATGAAGCGCGTCCCAGTGGAGGGTGCGGTCGCACCAGTGGCCGAGCAGCGTGCGGTCGTGACCGACGGCGAGCAGGCCGGCTCCCGTGGAGCGGCGGTACTCTTCGACCGCCGCGACCAGGGCAGCGGTGGTGGACGCGTCGAGCATGGCCGTCATCTCGTCACAGATGAGCCAGCGGGGGCGCAGGACGAGGGCGCGGGCGAGGCAGGCGCGCTGGAGCTGGCCGTCGCTGACCTCGTGCGGGCGCCGTGTCAGCAGGTCCCCGGTCAGGCCGACGGTCGAGGCGAGCTCCGCGACCCGTCCGGGCACCGCGTCCCGTTGGCCGGTGGCGCGCAGGGGTTCGGCGATCAGGTCCCGGAGCCGGAGCCGCGGGTCGGTGGAGAGCCGGGGCTGCTGGAAGACGGCGCCGAACGCCGTGCGGGAGACGCGTGGGGCCCGGTGGCGCCAGCGCCGTATCGGAACGCCGTCCAGCGTCAGCGTGCCGGAGTCGGGCTGGTGCAGGAGGGCCGCGACGCGGGCGAGAGTGGACTTGCCGCAGCCGCTGGGGCCGAGCAGCCCGACGGATTCGCCCGGCTCGACGGTCAGGGAGGCGTTGCGTACGACGGGGGCGCCCGGGTCGTATCCGGCGGTGATGTCACACAGTTCGAGCACGGACGTCCTCCGGTACGCGCGGGTGGTGGCAGGCGGCGGTGCCGGTCAGTGGCGGCGGGGTGATGCAGGCGCCGGTGGCGCGGTCGCAGCGGGGGGCGAAGGCGCAGCCGTCGGGCAGGTCGCCGAGTTCCGGGGGCAGACCGGGGATGGGGGTGAAGGTGCGGTCGGGCAGGGCATGGAGGAGACCGTGACTGTAGGGGTGGCTGGGGCCGGGGGTGCCGAAGAAGTCGGCCGCTTCGGTGATTTCGACGATCCGGCCCGCGTACATGACGGCGACCCGGTCCGCGATGCGTTCGGCGGCGGGCAGGTCGTGGGTGATCAGCAGCAGGCTCCGGCCTGCGCCGTCGATGTGACGACGGAGTTCGTCGATGGTGTGCTCGACGAGGTCGCGGTCGAGTCCGGTGGTGGGTTCGTCGGCGAGCAGGAGGGGCGCGCCGCCGATCAGAGCCAGGGCGGTGGCGGCGCGCTGGGCGAGGCCGCCGGAGAGTTCGTGCGGGTAGCGGTCGAGATGGTCCATCGGGAAAGCCGCCCGTTCGGCCGCTTTCTCGGCTGCGGCACGTACCGCCGCGCGGCCCCGGACGCCGGTCAGCGCGGTGACGGTCTCCTCCGTCTGGGAGCGGATGGTACGGACGGGGGTGAGGTGCGCGGCTGGGCTCTGCGGTACGAGGCCGATCAGCCGGCCCCGTACGGTACGGGCGAGAGTGCGTTCGTCGGCGGCCAGCAGGTCGAGGTCACCGAGACGGGCCGCGCCGGTGGTCTGCGCGTTGGCGGGGAGCAGCCCGAGAAGGGCAGCGGCCAGGACGGACTTGCCGCAGCCGCTCTCGCCGATCAGGGCGAGGCATTCGCCGGGCGCCACCTCGAAGTCGGCGTCGGTGACGGCCGCGACGTGACGCCCGCCGGGCATGCGGAAGCGCACCGACATGCCCCGTACGGACAGCAAGGCCCCCGGCTGGGGCGGTCGCTCGGTCACAGCATCAGCTCCGATCGGCGGCGGGGGTTGATCCGCTCGCGCCAGGCTCCGGCGAGTCCGGCGACGGCGAGGGTGGGGACAATGATGAACAGGCCGGGGAAGAGGGTCGGCCACCACTGGCCGGCGAGCAGCGAGCCGCGCGCGCTCTGGATGAGTGTGCCGAGGCTCGCGGTGTGGGTGGGCAGTCCGAGCCCGAGGAAGGACAGGGCCGACTCGTGCCAGATGGCGTGCGGCACCATCAGCACGGCGGCCAGGGTGGCCTGCGGGAACACACCGGGCAGCAGGTGCCGTACGGCGACCCGCCACCGGGACGCGCCGCCGGAGACGGCCGCGTCGATGTACGGCCGGGAGCGCAGGGAGAGGACTTCGGCGCGCACGATCCGGGCGGTGGACAGCCAGTGGGTGACCGCGACGGACACCACCACGGGCCAGACCCCCGGCCGGAACATCGCGACGATGAAGACGCCCAGCAGCAGGTGCGGTACGGAGGCGAGGGCGTCGACCACCCGCATCAGACCCCGGTCGGCCCAGCCGCCCAGGGCGCCGGCGGCGGCCCCCACGGCGGTCCCGATCAGCGTCGCCGTGAGCGCGGCGACCAGGCCGACGAGCAGCGAGACGCGCAACCCGTACACGCAGCGCAGCAGCAGGTCCCGGCCGACATCGTCGGTGCCGAACGGGTGCGCCCAGGAGGGCGGTTGAAGCTTGGCCGCCAGGTCGACGGCCTGCTGGTCGAGCTGCGCGAAGGGTGGAACGAGCAGGACGGCGAGCGCGATCACCGTCACCAGGACGGCCGAGGCGCGTACCCGAAGGGCGCGGGTGGAGACGCGGTTCGGGCCTGCGGCACGCCAGACGGTCCGTGTCGCGGGCGCGGCCTCGGTCTCAGTCACGGGAGTCACATGTCACCCAGTTTCACTCTCGGGTCGAACAGTCCGTAGAGGAGGTCGGCGAGCAGGTTGCCCGCCAGGACGGCGGCGGTGGCCAGCGTGGTCAGTGCGGCGAGCAGCGGGAAGTCGACCGCGGTGGCCGCTTCGACGGTGGCCGCCGCGATGCCCGGCCAGCTGAAGACCGTTTCCACCAGCAGGGCGCCGGTGATGAGTTCGGGGACGCGGGAGCCGATCAGCGTGAGGACCGGCAGGAGCCCTGAGCGCAGGGCGTGGCCGAGCAGGACGGTGCGCTCGCCCAGTCCCCGGGCGCGGGCGCCTCGTACGGGATCCTCCGCCAGCGCGTCGCCGACCCCCTGCCGTACGTAGAGGGCGAACCAGGGGAGTTGGGAGAGGGCCAGCACCCCGGCGGGCAGGATCAGATGGTGCGTCACCTGCCCGGGGTGACCTGCTCGCTCGCGGTGTCGGTGAGGCCGCCTGCCGGGAGCACGTCCCACTGGAGCGCGAACAGCCAGACGGCGAGCAGCGCGACCCAGAAGACCGGCGCCGCCTCCAGGACGTACGCCAGCGAGCTGACGATCCTGTCCCCCCACGATCCGGGACGGCGGGCGGCCAGCACCCCCAGCACCGTGCCGGCCAGCACGGCGACCACGAACGCGACGGTGCACAACAGCACTGACCAGACGAGGCGTTCGCCGATCACCTGGGTCACGGGCTGGCGCAGCACGCTGGAGTGGCCGAGGTCGCCGCCGAGGGCGGAGGTCAGCCAGTCCCACCACCGCGCGGTGAAGGGCCGGTCGACGCCGAGGTTGTCCCGCAGCCGGTCCAGGGTCTCCTGGTCGGCGCCGAGCGCGGCGGTGCCCGCGTACGCCTTGACGGGGTCGAAGGGGGACGCGGCGGCGATCGCGAAGACGCCGAAGGTGACGACGAGGAGAACGGGGAGGGCGAACACGGCCCGGCGTCCCGCCAGACGTGCCATTCCTCCCCAGGGCAGAGGCGTCACTTCTTGGGCTGCCAGTCCTCGATGTTCCACCACGGGCCGCTGGAGAAGCCGTGTTCGTGTGGTTCGAGCTGTGTGGTCAGGCCCTCCCAGCGGTCCGTGAGGACGTAGAGGTGGTTGATGTGGGTGAGGAAGGTGTAACCGGGGTCAGTCACCAGCTCGCGCTGGAGCCCTTCGTAAGCCACCTCGCGCTGCGCCGGGTCCTGGGTGCGGCGGCCGGTGTCCAGGGCCTCGTCCACGGCCGGGTTGCGGTAGCCGCCCATGTTGTTGAAGCCGTCGTTCGCGAGGGAGGAGTACAGCAGTGTGTACAGGCCGAAGTCGGGGTCGCCCGTGCTGCCGTTGCCGGCGAGGACCGCGTCGGTCTTCATCCGCGGCTCGATGACCTCCCACGTGCCGCTCTCCACCGTCACCTCGATGCCGGCCTTCTTGGCGTCGGAGGCGTACGCCAGCGCGTGGTCCTGGCGGACCTTGTCACCCGACGGGTAGAACAGCGTGAACGCGGCCCGCAGCCCGCCCTTGGCACGAATGCCGCCGTCGCCGGCCTTCCAGCCCGCCCCGTCCAGGATCCGCTGGGCCTTGTCGAGATCCTGGGGGCGCTCGATCCCCTGGGCATACCAAGGGTCGTCGGCGGGCAGCGGCCCGTACGCCGGTGTGCCCGCGCCGTCGAGAATCTTGTCGACCATCGCCTCGCGGTCCACGGCGGCGTCGAGCGCCTGCCGGATCGCCCGGTCACCGGTGACCTTGTTGCCGGTCGGCAGGGTGACCGTCCGGAAGTCGTACGACTTGGCCTCGTACGTCTTCATGCCGTCGTCGCTCCTGAAGGTGGCGGCGAGGCTGGGCGGGAGGATCGCGCCGTCGAGATCGCCGGCACGCAGCCGGGTGGCGCGTACGTTGTCGTCCGCGACGACCGCCGTGGTGAAGGTCTTCACCTGCGGCGTGCCGCCCCAGTGGTCCGGGTTGGCCTTGAAGGTGAGCTTCTCGCCCTTGCTCCAGGCGGAGAGGACGTACGGCCCGGTGCCTACCGGCTCGGTGTTGAAGGAACCGGTGTTGGGGTCCTGCCCGCCGGCGACGTGCTCGGGGACCACGGGCATCACCGTGCGCGCGGCGAAGGGCGCGTAAGGGTACTTGAGCGTGAAGACGACCTTGTCGCCGCCGTCGGCCCGGACGTCCTTGATGGCGTCCAGTTCGGTGCGGTGGGCGTTGTTGGTCTTCGCGTCCAGGACGGTCTTGTAGGTGAAGACGACATCGGCGGGGGTGAGGGGTTCGCCGTCGCTGAACTTCACACCCTTGCGAAGGGTGTACGTGTAGCGCAGCCCGTCGTCGGCGACCTCGGGAAGCGCCGTCGCGAGAGCCGGCTTGAGTTTCAGGTCGACGTCCCGGGCGAGCAGGCCGTCGAAGAGCTTGGAGTTGCCGTCCTTGCCGTAGCCGAGCAGCGGACTGAGCGTCTCCGGCTCGGAGGCCACCCCGATGACGACGGATGCGGCAGCGCCGCCGCCCTCGCTGCCGTCGCTGGGCGCGGAGCAGGCGGCGGCACCGGCCGCCGTCACCATCGCCGCCGCGAGGGCGGCACTTCGTATTCGACGGGTCATCACGAACTCCACACTCGTATCGCTACCGATTCGTTGTTGCACATTATGTGCAGCAAAGCGCGTGCGGGTACACCTGGGATATCGGGCAGGGGAGATGAACCCCGCGAACAAGAAAGCCGCGAGGGGAGTGGCCGTGACGAAGCTGCCGCCCCCTGGTTGCACGGCCCCACGGCCCTCCGAGGGGTCGTACGGCCTCTGGTTCTGCGGGCCGCGCATCCACGGCAAAGGTGTCACTCGCCCGGTCACCGTCACCTCCGAGGATCTGCTGCGGCGTGAGCTGATCGAGCGGGAGACCACGTTGAGGTGCTTGTCGAACGAGGTGGACGGGCCTTGCGTCGGCGACGCGCGGGGGCGCGGTGGACAACTGGCCGATCCGCCGGCGGAAGCGGGTGTCAGGCCGTCGTCCAGGGGCGGCCCTGCCGACCGGCTCGTCTCGCGCTCCGTGGACGGCATGACGCTCGGCACCCCGGTCGAGGACGTGATGGACGGGCGCGAAGCGATGCCGGCGGTGGGCATGAACGGGCAGCCGCCGCCCTTCAACCACGGCTTCCCCGTGCGGATGCTCGTGCCGGGACTGTACGGATACGTTTCGGCGCGCAAGTGGATTCAGGACATCGAGCTGACCACGTTCACGGACGTCGAGTCGTACTGGGTCAAACGCACCTGGGCGCGCAAGGCGCCGGTCAAGACGCAGCGCCGCATCGACAGCCGACGTCCGTCCGTCGTCCTCACCGTCGGCTGAACCGGCGAGCCCGAGTGATGGTGTGTCACCCACCCGCTGCTCAGACAGGAGTTGAAGGCGGTCGGCGGGTTGTGGCCCTATTGGGTGCGCGACGGTCCGCAAGTGCCTGTTCGTGCCGTCACCCAGGGGATGCTGCGACCGGTCGCCTTCGCCAGCTCCCGGAAGGTGGCGCCCTCCTTCCGCCGCTCGCGCAGCCAGGACGCGATGTCCGGAGTGCCGACCCGTTGGGCGGCTTTCCGGTCGTTGAGCAGGGCTCGGGCGCGGCGTCCGGCGGCGGAGTTCTGTCCGGTGGACCGGATCGCGATGCCGTGTTCGGCCAGCAGTCGCCGTACTCGGCCCCGGCCGATGGAGAGGGCGCGTGCGGTGTCATCGATGCTGTGCTGGCTGGTGACGTAGAGCGCGTGCAGCGCTTGGCCGAGGTCCCCGAAGCCGCCGGCTCGCAGGGCAGTGGCCAGCCGGGCGTCCGCGGCCGAGGCGCGGGTGCCCCGGCCTGCCGTGAGGGAGTCCTGCTGGGTCTGTCGCAGCTGAGGCGGATCCGGCCTTCCCCGATCCGCGTCCCTGCGTTTGCGGGACAGTTCCCCGGAGCGGGCCATGTCCTGGCCTGCCGACAGGTGACCCCGGGCTTCCTCGGAGGCCGCGTAGATCGCCACGTGGGCGCGGGACTGCTCCTGTGAAAGGGACCTGGCGCTCAGTGGCTTGGTCCTCAGCAGCCCGAACTCCTGACGGTATTCGGCTGCGGTCATCCGGTGGACACGTACATGGGCGCCGAGCGAGCGGAAGGCGCGTCCGCAGACGTGGCACACGACGGTGTCGGTGTCCTCATCGCGGATCAGCTGCCCGTAGTGGGAATGCCGGGCCCCCTGTACGACGTCCTGAGATCCGTTGAATCGGCTCACGGTTGTTCTTCTTCGAGTTCGGTCCGAGGTCAGGTGGTGTGCAGCGAGGCGAGGAGGCCGGGCAGGCGGTCGGCGGGCACGCTGCCCTGGGCCGGTTGCCGGGCGCCGCCGCCCTCGCCGCACGGGAGGCTTCTGAAGCGCGCCCGACAGCCCCGGGCCGGTCTCGTCGCACGGGGGTTCAATGCCGAGCACCACCGGAGCCTTCACCAGCCCGACCTTTCTGCACATGAATCTTAATTGCAACCTATACGCAATAAGAATGGAGCGGGGTGCGGTGCGGTCGACGGAGATCAGCGCGCCATCCTGCGGAGGCCCTGTGCGGACATCGATGACCCACGCGTGAGACCGATCGTCAGGCGGCGCAACTGGCGGTCGCAGGGCGCCGTGGTGGGTCTCCTGAACGCGATGAGCCCTGAACTGGAGCAGACCGCAGGCCGGGTGGCGAATATCGCCGTCTGCCACACCGACGACTGGGGTGGCACGAGTCTCATCGACCACCGAAAGGGACGGATGAGCTGGAGAGGGTGCGCACGCCCGCGGTTGGGCCCTGGAAGACACCCGCCGACGGACACCCTCGGTGAGCGGGTGGGCGACTCCGTGATCATCTCTTCGCGGTTCTGCGGAGACTCCGTGACAGGCGGACCGGGCGGGGCCGCGCAGACGCGACGGCCCCTTCTCGGTCACCTCTACAGCACCACCGCGCCGAGGGCGAGGACGAAGGCGAGCGCGGTGAGGCCCTGTACCAGGGTGGCGGCGGTGTGGGCGCGGTAGGCGGTCTTCACGTCCATGCCGGAGAACTGGGAGACGACCCAGAAGTACGAGTCGTTGACGTGGCTGACGACCATGGCACCGGCGCCGATGGCGAGCACGGCCATGACTTGGCCGATGGGTATGGAGCCGAGACTTCCGTCGAGGCCGAGGGCGGGCAGGAGGGGTTGCGCGAGGGTGGAGGTGATGATGAGTGCGGCGGTGGTGCTGCCCTGAGCCGTTTTGAGGAGCGCGGAGAGTCCGAAGAGGACCAGGAGCGCGGTGACTCCGTTCACGGCCGAGCCGTCGCCGATGAGCGAGGCGATGTAGTCGGCGATCGGGGTGCCCTTGATGACGGCGCCGAACGCACCGCCGGCGCCGGTGATGACGAGGATGGGGGCGGCGTCTGCCAGCCCTTCGGCGACCCAGGTGGTCAGCGCCGTGGCATCGCGCTTGGGCGGCAGCAGGCCGAGTGCCAGCAGTACGCCGATGAGCAGGGCGTTCACCGGGCTGCCGAGATCGGTGAGGAGAGTGCCGAATGCCCCGTCGACGAGGGTGCCGCCGCCGTCGGCCGGGAAGGCCGCGACGGAGCCGATCGCCATCAGAACAATGGGGACCAGGATCGGTGCCAGCGCGCGGCCGATGGAGGGCAGCCGGTCGAACTGGGCCTTGTACTCCTCGAAGGTCTGCTGGGCGTCCGGGAGCTTGCTTTCGAGGTCACCGGTGCGGCGCAGGGCCCAGAAGAGACCGGCGCCGGCCGCCGCGAGGGAGACGGGAATGCTGAAGAGGATGACCCAGATCAGTCCTTCGGAGCCGATGCCGACGTTGCCCGCGGCGGCGATCGGTCCGGGCGTGGGCGGGACGAAGGTGTGGGACGCGTAGAGACCGGTGGCGAGTGCGGTGCCGAGGACGACGGGGTTCTTGCCTGTCTTTCGGGCGATGGAGCGCTGGAGCGGGGAGAGCACCACGTAACCGGAGTCGCAGAAGACCGGTACGGAGACGACCCAGCCCATGAGGGACATGGCGAGGGCGGGGTGCCGCTTGCCGACGACCTTCAGCACGGCTTCGGCGAGGGTGACGGCCGCACCGGTCCGTTCCAGGACCTTGCCGATGATCGTGCCGAAGAGGATCACCAGGCCGATGCTGATGAGGATGGAGCCGAAGCCCTCGGCGATTGTTCCGGCGAGGTTGTCGACGAACTTGCGGTCGGAGCCGGTGGCGGCTCCGATGCCCATCGCCAGGAGTCCGAAGACGTAGGTGGACAGGACGATGGCGAGGAAGGGGTGCAGACGGAAGCGTCCGCACAGAAGGATGATCAGCCCGATGCTTGCCGCGAGGGCGGCGAGCAGAGCGGGACCGGCGGTGCTCATGGGAACGGAACTCCTAGCGAGGTGCGGCACGGGTGTGCCCTGGGGGTGCGGTGAGCGTGGGAAGTCTGAGGGGACGCGCGGGCGGGTGGCGGGTGCCCGGGGCGGTCAGCCGAGGCGGAGCCGGAGCGTCTGCTCCGCGGCGTGGGCCAGCAGTTCGGCGGCCGAGGTGGTCATGGCGTCGAGGGTGCGGGGGCCGTCCGCGATGCTGAGCCCGGCGGTGAGGCCCAGCGCGTACAGGTCGTCCAGCGGTGCGACGGTCTGGCCGGCGAGGGCCACGACGGGGATGTCCTGTTCGGCGGCGAGCCGGGCGACATGGGAGACGACCTTGCCGTCGGCGCTCTGCCGGTCGAGCCGTCCCTCGCCCGTGAGGACCAGGTCCGCGCCGGTCAGCGCGTCGGCCAGTCCCACACTCCGGGCGACCAGCTCACAGCCGGGCTCGGCGGTGGCGTCCAGCGCGGCGAGCATGCCGCCACAGGTGCCGCCGGCCGCTCCGGCGCCGGGAAGATGGTGCACCGGGGTACCGAAGGCGCCGGCGAATACGTCCGCCAGTCGGGCCAGACCCCGGTCGAGGAGTGCGATCTCGTCAGGGCCGGCGCCCTTCTGGGGGCCGAAGACCGCAGCGGCTCCCCGGGCGCCGACGAGGGGGTTCGTGACGTCGCACGCGATGTGGAAGCGTGTGGCGTGGACCTCGGGGAGTACGTGGGTGAAGTCCACTCGCTCCAGGTCGGCCAGCGCGCCCCCGCCGGGTGGGAGTTCGGCCCCGGAGGCGTCCAGGAACAGGGCACCCAGCGCGCGCAGCAGTCCCGTACCCCCGTCGGTGGAGGCACTGCCCCCCACACAGACAAGCACGGAACGGGCTCCCCGGCGGATGGCGTCCGCGATGAGCTGGCCCGTGCCGTGGGTGTCGGCACGCAGGGGCGCCAGGTCAGTCGGATCGATCAGCGTAAGACCGGACGCGGAGGCGAGTTCGACCACCGCGGAGGTGGCGTCGGCGGCGAGCAGGTACCGGGCGGTCACCGGCCTGCCGAGGGGGTCGGTGACATCGAGGGATATCTCCTGGCCTCCGGTGGCTGCGCCGACGCAGTCCAGCGTCCCCTCGCCGCCGTCGGCCATGGGCACGCTCAGGACCTCGGCGTCGGGCACCGCGCGGAGGACACCGGTCTTCATCGCGGCGCAGACCGCGGTGGCGCTCAGGCTGCCCTTGAAGGAGTCGGGGGCAAGGACAACACGCACAGAAAGTAACCATTTCGGAAGGAGATTCGCTTTGCCCGGCGCTTGTTGAGCCGTATCGGCACTGTAGGTGCACGCTTTCATTCCCGAACATTGGTTCGGTGAACGGATTTGTACCCTGGTCTCGATCCCGATTTTGTGCACGGCGCACAACTCGCGTCCGAGCGACCACGGGCCGGGCAGGACCCGCTCAGCCGTCCCGCCTCAGCTGTCCTCGACGAGGTACAGCGCCGCCTGGAGCACCACGGCGTCCTGGAAGACCCGGGGGTCCCGGCCCGTCAGCTCGGTGATCCGCCCCAGCCGGTACGCCAGGGTGTTGCGGTGCACCCTCAGCCGCTCGGCGGACTCGGCGGCGGAGCAGTTGTGCGCGAAGTAGACACCCAAGGTCCGGCGGTACTCGGCCGGAAGGCGCCCCAGCACCCGCTGTGCCGTCGCGTTCCGGATCTCCGGGGTGAGTCGGGCCAGCAGCACGGGAAGTTCGAGATCGGCGAGCCGTACGGACCCCGCGAGTCGGCGCCGTATCGCCAGGTTTGCCCGTTCCGCCTGCTCCAGCAGATCGGCGAAGCCCCTGGTCGGACCGGCGTCGAGTACGTCCGCGTTCGTGTCACTGAGCCGGGTCAGCCGGTCGCGCAGCGCGGCGGACGCGATGCCACCGACCACGATCCACACCGTGCCGGTTCCGTCCCGGGCGATCAGCGCGGACCCCTCGTCGATCTCCAGCGCGCGGTACCATCCACGCGGCCCGGCTTCCGGCGCCGGAGCGGAGGACCGCACGGCGAACAGCGCGTACGGGGGATCGACCCGGCAACCGCCCAACTGCTGCCCCTGCACCCAGGCTTCCTCACGCAGTTGCCCCGCGAGCAGATCCAGCATCACTTGCCGCCGCACCTGGTGGCGCCAGTCGGACTCGCCCGCGAAGGTCTCGCGCATCACCATGAGTTCGGCCAGCCGGGCGACCGCTCGCGCGATCTCCCCCACCGACTCCGGCGCGCCCCGTACCCCGACGACCCCGACAAGCCGGCCGTCCACACGCAGCGGAAGGTTCACCCCCGCCCGGGTCCCGCCGAGCGCATGCGCCGCTTCCTCCGTCAGGGACAGTGGCTCACCCGTCCGCAGCACCCGCACGGCCCCCTCGTGCACACGGCCCAGCCGGCTGCGGTCACTGCTGGCGACGATCACCCCACGCTCGTCCATGATGTTCACCGGGACCCCGAGACGGGCCACGACATCATCGACGATCGACTGGGCGACGGATTCCGAGAGCACCCCCGGAATATAGTCGCGTGCCCGAATCACCCCCGAACGTCACCCCACACCACATCCCACGTCAGCCGACCCTCAAGGTTTCGTCGCGGAATCTGTCAGCTTCCCGGCCGGACCACCGTTGCGACTGCCTCCATGGAGCCGCTGTGGCGGAAGCGCAGCGTGAACTTCACCGCGTCACCCTCCCGCCGGCGAGTGCCGCCCTTCAATGTGACCATCACGTCGAAGTCGGAGTCGAAGTCGAAGGGCGACATGGTCAGGGTCGAACCCGCTTTCACGATCGCCGCTTCGGTCACGGCCGTGGCACCACGCCACGTTCCTGGCGGAAGCGCGGGACCACGCCAACCACCTGATCGAGACCTCCATGCGGCGGTGGGAGGAGGAGTCCACGGACGACACGGAGGCCGCGTCAGGGGCATCCTGGCCCGGAAATGCCCCGCAACCGCTGGTCAGAGCTGGGACAGCGGTGGGAGACAGGGGAGTGAGGGAACTTTCAACTCGCGGCCCAGGTGTGTACGGACCAGGGCACCTGACGGGCATCCGCCCAGGTCAGGCGCCCCTTCTTGGTGCCTAGAAGAAGCCCAGCTTCTTCGGTGAGTACGAGACCAGGAGATTCTTCGTCTGCTGGTAGTGCTCCAGCATCATCCGGTGGTTCTCGCGCCCGATGCCCGACTGCTTGTAGCCGCCGAACGCCGCGTGGGCCGGGTAGGTGTGGTAGCAGTTCGTCCAGACCCGGCCCGCCTGGATCGCGCGGCCCGCGCGGTACGCCGTGTTCATGTCGCGGGTCCAGACGCCCGCGCCGAGGCCGTACAGTGTGTCGTTGGCCGTCTTGATCGCGTCGTCGAAGTCGCTGAAGGACGTCACCGCGAGGACCGGGCCGAAGATCTCCTCCTGGAAGACCCGCATCCTGTTGTCGCCCTCGAAGATCGTGGGCTCGACGTAGTAGCCGCCGGACAGTTCGCCCTCGTGCTCGATCCGCCGACCGCCCGTCAGGATCTTCGCGCCTTCCTGAAGGCCGATGTCCAGATACGAAAGGATCTTCTGGAGCTGGTCGTTGGACGCCTGGGCACCGATCATCGTGTCCGTGTCCAGCGGGTGGCCCGGGACGATCGCCTCGGTGCGGGCGATGCCCGCCTCCAGGAACTCGCTGTAGTGACCGCGCTGGATCAGCGCGCGGGACGGGCACGTGCACACCTCACCCTGGTTGAGGGCGAACATGGTGAAGCCCTCCAGCGCCTTGTCACGGAAGTCGTCGTCGGCCGACCAGATGTCGTCGAAGAAGATGTTCGGGCTCTTGCCGCCCAGCTCCAGCGTGACGGGTTTGATGTTCTCCGAGGCGTACTGCATGATCAGCCGCCCCGTGGTGGTCTCGCCCGTGAACGCCACCTTCGCCACCCGCGCGCTGGACGCGAGCGGCTTGCCCGCCTCGGCGCCGAAACCGTTGACGATGTTCACCACCCCCGGCGGCAGCAGATCGGCGACCAGGCTCATCCAGAGATGGATCGAGGCGGGGGTCTGCTCGGCCGGTTTGATGACCACGGCGTTGCCCGCCGCCAGCGCGGGCGCCAGCTTCCAGGTCGCCATCAGGAGCGGGAAGTTCCACGGGATGATCTGCGCGACCACGCCCAGCGGCTCGTGGAAGTGGTACGCGACGGTGTCGTCGTCGAGTTCGCTCAGCGTGCCCTCCTGGGCCCGGAGCGCGCCGGCGAAGTAGCGGAAGTGGTCGATGGCGAGCGGGATGTCGGCGGCCAGGGTCTCGCGTACCGGTTTGCCGTTCTCCCAGGTCTCCGCGACGGCCAGTTCCTCCAGGTGCGCCTCCATACGGTCGGCGATCTTGTGGAGGATGCCCGCGCGGGTCTCCGCCGAGGTCCTGCCCCAGGCCGGAGCGGCTCCGTGGGCCGCGTCCAGCGCGCGCTCCACGTCGTCGGCGGTGCCGCGCGCGACCTCGGTGAAGGGGCGGCCGTTGACCGGGCTCGGGTTCTCGAAGTACCGGCCCCGGGCGGGCGGGACGTACTCGCCACCGATCCAGTGGTCGTAGCGGGACTCGTACGAGACGATCGCGCCCTCGGTGCCCGGCGCTGCGTATCGGGTCATCTCTGTGGCCTCCCGGTGAGGGTGCCGCCCGCCTTTGGGCGGCGCTCGTCGCGAGGCTAGGAGCGGGGACGTTGCGACCAGGTTGCGTCCCTGCCCCGCTGGGTCAGGACCGCTGCCAGGCGTCGAGTTCGCGTACGCGCGCGAGGGCGGCGGGCCGCTGTCGGGCGGGAAGCGCGTCGGCCAGCGCGCACCAGACGGCGAGGTCGTCCTCGGCCCAGGGGCTGTACGCCCAGTCCGCCAGCAGCGCCGGATCACCCCGGGCGATCAGCGCGGCCCGGAGCTGGTCGGCGAGCCTGCGGCGCAGCCGTACGACGGCGGGGGACAGGGAGGAGGGCAGCAGCGGTCCCGCGTACGCGCCCATGGCACCGGTGACCGCCCCGGACGCCAGCCGCCTGCCGACGGTGTCGAAGTCCGTGTCCACGACGGCGGTGAGCCGGTACGGCCGCGAACGCAGGAGGTCGGGACCGAGCAGACCGCGCAGCCGGAACAGTTCCGCCCGCAGCGTGACGGGCGGGACGGACTCGTCCTCGTACAGCTCCCTCAGCAGTTCGTCGCCGCAGACGCCCTCCGGGCGGTGCGCGAGGACGGTCAGGATCTCGCTGTGGCGGCGGCTCAGCCGGGTCCTGCGGCCGTCCACGACGAGCAGGGCCTCGTCGCGCCCCAGGGCGGACAGTTGTACGGTGCCGGGTTCCGGCGGCGGTGCCAGCAGGGCGAGTTGCGACTCCGCGGCCCTGGCGACGGCGCCCACGAACGCCAGGCTGTGCGGGTGCGCCAGCCGGTCGCCGCCGGTGATGTCCACGGCGCCGAGCAGCCGCCCGGTACGCGGGTCGTGCAGCGGCGCGGCGGCGCAGGTCCACGGGTGCGCGGGGCGCAGGAAGTGCTCGGCGGCGAACACCTGGACGGGCCGGTCGACGGCGAGGGCGGTACCGGGGGCGTTGGTGCCCACCACGGGCTCCGACCAGCGGGCACCGGGAACGAAGTTCATGCCGCCCGCCCGAGCCCGGGTCGCGGCGGGGCCCTCGACCCACAGGAGACGTCCGTGCGCGTCGCACACGGCGATCAGATGCTCGCCGTCGGACGCGTACGCGCCCATCAGCTCGCGGAAGAGCGGCATCACACGCGCCAGGGGATGGGCGTCCCGGTAGGCACCGAGGTCGTCGTCGGACAGCTCGACGCGGGCGGTTCCCTCGGGGCGGACCCGCGCGCGGGCGGAGCGCTGCCAGGAGTCGGCCACCACGGCGCGTACGGGCCGCTCGACCCGGCCGGCGGTCGCGAACGACTCGTACGCGCGACCCAGCGCCCCGCGCCGCTCCGCCGGATCGGCTCCTTCTGCCAGGGCCACCCACGTGTCGGTCAACTCGGCCTCCCGAGGCCACTACTGCACCGGCCTGTCCATGGTCGCCCGGCGTGCACCCCCGGGCAAGGCCGCGGTCACCCGATGGAGACGCCGTCCGGCGGACGGTCGCCTCCGTAGGAGGACGGCCCTGCCCCTACGCCCGTACGGGCAGGGCCGCTCAGGGCGGGCCCGTCAGTCCTCCACCGACAGACTCGCCAGGGCCGACCCCGGATCGGGCGCCGACGGGCCGGCGGGGCCCCAGCGGCCCCGGACCTTGCGGTACGGCCACCAGCGCCCGTCGCGGTCGTGGCGGAGCTGCGTGTCCGTCCCCACGACCGTCCACCGGGCGCCCGCCCCCGCCCGCAGGCGCGGCCGTTCGCCGTCCTCCCAGGCCCCCGCCAGCTCCGCCTCGGCGCGCGCCAGCGCCTCCGGTCCCGGCTGCCACTCCTCCTCCAGTACGGCGAGCGCCGCCGGGCCACCGTACCGCCAGGCGTCCACCGCCAGTTCCAGGTCCGCGCGCCGCCGGCCCGTCGCCTCGGCGAGCCGCGCCGCGATCAGCGGACCGCCGGACGACGCGGCCAGCCGCACCGCGTCCTGACGGGACGTCAACCCGGTCTCCAACGGCTGCCGCGTGTGCCCGGCCGACAGCGCGTCGGCCAGCAGCCGGACCGCCCGCGCCGCCGCGTCGGCGGCCAGGAGACCGAGCGCGGCCGGATCGATCCCGGCCGGCGGCGTCGCCTCCGTGTCGAAGGACGGCGGCGCACCGGGCTCCCCCGGAAGGGGTGGAGGAGGCGGCAGCGGCGGGAGGATGTCCCGCGCGGCGAACACCTCGTCCGCCGGTACGCCCTCGGGCTCCGCACCGCCCGCGCCGGTCCCGGGCACGTCGCCCGCCGTACTCCGGCTCGTCCGCGCGGCCCGTGCCGAGCGCACCTGCAACTCGTCCAGCAGCCGGCGCTCCCCCCGGCCCCTCATCAGGAGGAGGACGAACGGGTCCTCGTCCAGCAGACGCGCCACCTGATAGCACAGCGCCGCCGTGTGCGGACAGAGGTCCCAGGCGCCGCACCCGCACTCCGGCTCCAGATCCCCGATACCGGGCAGCAGTTCCACTCCGGCGCCCGCCGCGTCCTCCACCAGGTGCGGTGGCATGTCGCGGTCCAGCAGCGCGGCGACGTGCCCGGCGCGCTCGACCGCCATGTCCAGGAAACGGTCCCACTCCTCCGTACCGAGCCGCTGCAACAGCACGTCGCCGCGCCACGCCGTGCCGTCCGGGTCGCGCACGACGGCCGTGATCCTGCCCGGCCGTACGGACACCGCGCCGACCGCCCCGGCACGGGCCTGCCGGCGCCCCTTCTTGAGCTGCGTCGCATCGAGTGCCGTGCCCTCGAGGGCCTTCAGCCACGCCTGTCCCCACCAGGTCCGCGCGAAGGCGCGGCCCGGTGCGGGCGGCAGTGCGGCGAAGGTGCGCTCGTCGCCCTCCGCAGGGAGGCCGTCGCCACCACTGTCGGCCCCGGTCATCGCGTACTCCCTCGCAGCTCGACCAGCTCCGCCAGCTCGTCGTCGGTCAGTTCGGTCAGGGCCGCCTCGCCCCCGGCGCCGAGGACGGAGTCCGCGAGACGCTGCTTGCGCGCCAGCATGTCCGCGATCCGGTCCTCGATCGTGCCCTCGGTGATCATGCGGTGCACCTGCACCGGCCGGTCCTGGCCGATGCGGTACGCGCGGTCCGTCGCCTGCGCCTCGACGGCCGGGTTCCACCAGCGGTCGAAGTGCACGACGTGTTCGGCGCGGGTCAGATTGAGCCCGGTGCCCGCCGCCTTCAGCGACAGCAGGAAGACGGGCACCTCGCCGTCCTGGAACCGCCGCACCAGCGTGTCCCGCAGTGGTACCGGTGTGCCGCCGTGCAGGAACTGGGTCGGGACTCCCCGCGCGGCCAGATGCCGTTCGAGCAGCCGCGCCATCCGCACGTACTGCGTGAAGACGAGCACGCTCGCCCCCTCGGCGAGGATCGTGTCGAGCAGTTCGTCGAGCAGCTCGACCTTGCCCGAACGCCCCGCGACGCGGACCGGGTCGTCCTCCTCCTTGAGGAACTGCGCGGGGTGGTTGCAGATCTGCTTGAGCGAGGTCAGCAGCGTCATCACGAGGCCGCGGCGCTCCATGCCGTCCGCCCCCGAGATGGCCGCCAGGGTCTCGCGTACGACCGCCTCGTACAGCCCCGTCTGCTCCGTCGTCAGCGACACCGCCCGGTCGGTCTCCGTCTTCGGCGGCAGCTCGGGCGCGATACCCGGGTCCGACTTGCGGCGGCGCAGCAGGAACGGCCGTACCAGCGCGGACAGCCGCTCCGCCGCCGCCGGGTCACCGCCCTCGACGGCCCGCGCATAGCGGGTACGGAAGGCGGTGAGCCGCCCGAGGAGCCCCGGCGTGGTCCAGTCGAGGATCGCCCACAGCTCGGAGAGGTTGTTCTCCACCGGCGTGCCGGAGAGGGCGACACGCGCCGTGGCGTTGATGGTGCGCAGTTGGCGCGCGGTCGAGGAGTACGGGTTCTTCACGTGCTGGGCCTCGTCGGCGACGACCAGGCCCCACCCGACGGCCGCGAGCCTCGGCGCGTCCATCCGCATCGTGCCGTACGTCGTGAGCACGAACTCGCCGTCCGCGAGGGCGTCCAGGCCGCGCGACACGCCGTGGAAGCGGCGTACGGGAGTGCCGGGTGCGAACCGTTCGATCTCGCGCTGCCAGTTGCCCATCAGCGACGCCGGGCAGACCACCAGCGTGGGGCCGGCCGCCGACGGGTCCGTCCGGCGGTGCAGATGGAGCGCGATGACGGTGACGGTCTTGCCGAGCCCCATGTCGTCGGCGAGACAGCCGCCGAGGCCGAGCGAGGTCATCCGGTGCAGCCAGTTGAGGCCGCGCAGCTGGTAGTCGCGCAGGGTGGCCGTGAGGGCCGCGGGCTGCGCGATCTCCAGGTCCGCGCCCTCCGGGTCGGCGAGACGGTCCCGGAGCGCGGCGAGCGGGCCCGCCGCCTCGACCTCGACCCGGCGGCCGTCGATCTCGGCGGACCCGGTGAGGACGGCGCCGAGCGCGTCGACGGGGGTGAGCTTGCGGTCCCGGCTCTCCCTGGCCCGCCTGGCCTCCTCGGGGTCGATGAGCACCCACTGGTCGCGCAGCCGTACGACGGGGCGTGTCGCCTCGGCGAGCCGGTCCAGCTCGGTACGGGTCAACTCCCGCCCGCCCAGGGCGAACCGCCAGTCGAAGGCCAGCAGCGCGTCGGCGGACAGGAAGGACGGCAGGCCCGAACCGTCCCTGCCGGAGGCTCCGTTGCCGCGCGTGTCGTCGTTGCCGTCGTGGGCCTCGCCCGGCGTGTCGGCGCCCGCGCCCCAGGGCGGAACGTCCTTTCCGTGGCCGGGCTGTCCGATGACGGCGCGCGCCGTCAGCTTGCGCGCGAGCGCCTTCGGCCAGTGCACCTGGACACCGGTGGCGGCCAGGGCGCGGGAGGCTTCCCCGAGCAGGTCGGTGATGTCCTCGTCGGCGAGGTCGACGGAGTCGGGCACCGTGGCCGACAGGAGCGGCGTCAGGGGCGGCCAGGCGCGCGCGGCGCGCCGCAGGGCCAGCAGGGCGTCCATCCGGGCCCGTGGGCCGAACACCCCGCCCGAGGCGCCCGTGGCGCTTTCTCCCGCCCACACCTGGGCCGCGTCGGCGACCACCGCCGGATCGCCCACGCGGTGCATCTGTAGGACGGCGCGGAATGCGGGGGCGGCTCCCACGGCTTCGCCGTCGAGGTCGCCGTCGAGCGGGTCACCTCCTTGGGAGGGGCCGTCCTGTCCGCGGGAGGGGCCGTACGCACGGGCGTCGTCGTCCGACGCGGCGGTCAGGCCGGGCAGTTCGATCCGGAGTGACAGCCGTACCCCCGCGTCGTGCCCGGCCGCCACGTCGGCCGCCCAGTCGCGCAGTTCGGGCGCTCGGCGCGGGGCGACGGCGGTGAGGAGCGGCGATCCGGTGGCGAGCGGCGCGGCGGGCGTGCGCACGATGCCGTCGGCGACGGCGTCGAGGAACTGCCTCAGCAGCCGTTCCGGCTCGGCGAGCAGCACCGGACCCGGTGTCGCCCTGTCGAGCGGTACGGCGTGCGCGGCGGGCGGCATGGACGCGGCGAGCGCGCGGATCCGCTCCAGGTCGTCGGCGGTGAGGGGGCCGACCCGCCAGGCGTCGTGGCCGGAGGCGGAGAGCCCCGGCAACAGCAGTCCGCGTGCGGCGAGTTGCAGGGCGAGCAGCGCGGCGGCGGCCCAGAACGACACGGCGGGGGAGGCGTCGGCCGTTGTCCTGGCACGGGTCAGCACGGGCAGCGCGATGCCGACGGGCAGAACGAGCGCGCGGACGGTACGCGCGCGTACGTCGTCGCCGACGACGGTCAGGTCCTCGACGCGACCGGCCGGGTCGGTCGCGTCCGGGTCGGTCGTGTCCGGGTCGGTCGGGCGGGCGGCGGTGGCCGGGCGATCCGGTGGGGGCACGGTGCCCGCCGAGGCCCTGGTGCCCGGGGGAGCGGTGCCGTCCGGGCACCAGAAGGCGACCCGGCCGACCCTGGCCGGGTCGGCGGGCAGGAAGAGCGCGTGGCAACGGGCGAGTTCGGCGATCGGGAACGGCGTAACGGCGAAGGGCCGGGACACGGCGATGACGCATTCCTCAAGTTTGACTAGTGAAGGAGGGCCGACGATACCTCGTACACGGGGGTCACGGGCGACGCGATGCGGTGACAAGAATCATGCGCCGTGTGCGGGAGGCGGCGGGGGTGGAGGAAGCACCACCCCCGCGGTCGGGAATTACCCCCCGCCGTCCCGGGGTGGTGGCCGCATGGCCCTGGAGGGCCAACTCCGCGTACGTTTCTCCCGATCGGCGCGATCATGCTTCGGCGGCGCCACTCGAACGGCCCTACAGACCTCCCCATATCTTCACCTCAACGATCCATGCGATCGTCGGCCTACAGACCGGAGACCACATGTCCCAGGCCCCCGCAGAAGTTGCGGAGACCACTCTCCCCGGCTCCGCTGCCGCCCGCACAGGCGGCAGCGATTTCGCGCCCCTGCTGCGCACGGTCAGGGAGCAGGGCCTCCTCGAACGGCGAACCGCCTGGTACGCCCGCGGCATCGCCGTCAATCTGCTCGGGCTCGTCGCCGTCGTGACCGGCCTGGTGCTCGTCGGGGCGTCCTGGTGGGCCCTGCTGCTGGCTCCGCCGCTGGCGCTCCTGTCCGCCCGCATGTCGTTCGTCGCCCACGACGCGGGCCACGCGCAGATATGCGCCACCCGGGGGCGGAACCGTCTCGTACAGCTTTTCCACGCCAATCTTCTGCTCGGAATGAGCCAGGACTGGTGGAACGACAAGCACAACCGGCACCACGCCAACCCCAACCACCTGGAGAAGGACCCGGACGTCGGCGCCGACATCCTCGTCTTCGCGCAGCACCAGACCGGCGGGCGCACGGGCTTCCGCCGCTGGCTCACCCGCCACCAGGCGGCGATGTTCTTCCCGCTGACGACCCTGGAGGGCATCGCCCTCAAGGTGTACGGCTTCCGGTCCGTCTTCTCCCGCGCCGGCAGCCGCCAGACGCCCCGTGAACGGCTCCTCGAAGGCTCCCTGCTCGTCATCCACGTCGTCGCCTACCTCGCGCTCCTCTTCACGACGCTCAGCGTCGGCCAGGCCGTGGTCTTCCTGCTGATCCACCAGATGATGTACGGCCTCCACCTGGGCATGGCGTTCGCGCCGAACCACAAGGGCATGAAGATCCCCACCGAGGAGGAGTTCGCGAGCTGGGGACATCTGCGCCGGCAGGTCCTCACCTCCCGCAACATCCGGGGCGGCTTCTTCACCGACTGGTTCCTGGGCGGTCTGAACTACCAGGTCGAACACCACCTCTTCCCGAGCATGCCCCGCCCCCACCTGCGGCTCGCCCAGCCGCTGGTCCGCGCGCACTGCCAGGAACTGGACGTCCTCTACGTGGAGACCGGACTGGTCGACTCGTACCGGCAGGCACTGGGCCATCTGCACGAGGTCGGCGCCCCGCTGCGGGCCGCGGCCTGACCTCGCCGGAAAAGGAGTGCCGCTCACCGGAGCGTCACGCGCGCGGGCGACGCATAGTGGAACTGGCGGATGCCCGCGCGCGTTGATTCAGCAGTGAGCGGCCTCGGCCGCGCAAGGAGGCGTCGAAAATGTCGAACAGAGCGAAGATCGCTGTCGGGGGAGTGGCCGTCGGTCTGCTGCTGATCCCGTTCATCGGATTCTGGTTCTCGCTGCTGGTGGTGCTGGGCGTGCCCGCCGTGGCCTATCTGATGCTCGACCCGTCCCAGCGCCGCCGGCTCCGGCGGATCTCACGCAAGGAGATCGGCCGCTGACCCCGGCCGGGCGGGCCGGGCCCGGTCGGGAAGCATCTGGTCGGGAAGCGACTGGTCAGGAAGGGCGCACGGCGATCCTGTCGAGGGCTTCGAGGAGCTTCGGCAATTCGGATCCGCGCCCCACCGGCAGGACCTCGTTCGGCTGGTCGTCCAGAAGGATGTAGGCGATGTCGTCGGTCCTGGCGACGAGGGACCAGCCGGGGCCGTCGGCGCGGAGCGTCCGGGCGCCGGCGGGGGCGAAGGCGGAGCGGACACGGCCCGGTGGCGGGGGCGCCTCCAGATAGCCGCGCAGTTGCTTCAGGACGTGCCGTACGCCGTCGTGCAGGACGTCCGGGCCGTCGGGGTCCCCGTCCGTGGCCGGGAGCACGTCCGGCTCCTGGTCGCCCTCGTCGGCTTCGTCGCCGCTGCGGTCCGGCCCGGATCGGCCGTCCGACGTCGGCACGTCCGACTCTCCCGGCGGTGGCTCGTCCTCGGCGTCGAACTGTTCCCGCCACACCTCCCACTGAAGCGCGATCTCGTCGGCGCCGAGACGGCGCTGCGCCGGGCCCCAGCCCGCCGTGTCCGGCGGCGCGAGCGGCGGTCTCTCTCCGTCGCCCCCGGGGCCCGGTTCCGGATCCGGATCGTGCGGTGCGGGAATTCCGGGCGCCGCGACCGAGAGGGCCACCGGCCAGCCCGGCAGGGCCGCGACCACCGTGCGCTCGTCGGGAGACAGATCGTGGTCCATGCCGCAGTCCCAGGCGGCGATGGCGACGGCGACCAGTGACACGTCGTGCACGGCCACCGTCCAGCGCGCGCCCGTGCCGTCCTGGCCCAGCACCAGCCCGTAACCGCGCTCGTACGGCTCCAGCCCGAGAGCCGCGCACGCCTCCGGGAAGTCGTCGCCGAGCACGCTGGGGAACCGCGCGGGTGTCAGCAGCACGGCCGACAGCACGAAAAGTGCGTCGTTGTCTACGGATTCGTCCGCACCTGTCATGACCCCTCCCCATCCGACCCATCCGATCGGTCGTGTCCGATCGGTGTCGGCGCACCTTAGCCAGTCGGCCGCCCGGCCGTCGAGAGGTGGACGGGAGGTCGGCGGGAGGCGTCACGCGTCCGTGATGCGCCGTTACGCGGCGGGCAGCCCCAGAAGGCTCCGTGCCACGGTCTGGGGTGACTCGTCCCGCTCGCGCGCCAGGGCTGTCACGGCCCGGCACGCCAGCTCGCTGACCCCGAAGGAGAGCGCCTCGGGGGAGACCCACCCGGACGCCTCGTCCATCCGGTCCTGGTCGTCGTCGGCGGTCGCCGAGACGTAGGTGGCCGCCGCCTCGAACAGATTGTGCTGCCGCGTACGCGCGCGGGGCGACGCTCCCGGCTCCGCGACCGGTGCGGCGGTCCGGTTCGGTACGAACAACCGGCGCAGCTTGTCGAACATGGTCCGTCCACCTTCCGCGCGTCTGCCGGGGTCTCCGCCTTACACACAGGTTCGATACCCGTTCATACGGCGCCGCACTCGGCACCCGTCCGGACCGCTTCGTACGGCCGCCGCGAACGTCCCTGCGATCGGACCCGGCGCCCGGCACTCCGACCCGCGGCCCCACGGCGTCCCACAGGGCCGTCCGGGCGCGCCCGGCGCCGGGAGCCCGCGTTGCGGCTCCGGCGGTGCCGCGCGACTGTCGGGACACGAGTGAGGAAGCACGAATCGGAGGGACTGTCCCATGCCCATCGCCACGGTCAACCCCGCCACCGGCGAGACCCTGAAGACGTTCGACGCCCTGGGGCCCGACGGGATCGAGCGGCGGCTGGCCGCGGCTGCCGCCGCCTTCGGCCGCCACCGCACCACCGACGTCGACCACCGGGCGACCCTGATGAACCGCGCCGCCGACCTTCTTGAGGAGGACCGCGACGACATCGCCCGCACCATGACCACGGAGATGGGCAAGCCGATCGGGGCCGCCCGCGCGGAGGCGGCGAAGTGCGTCACGGCGATGCGGTGGTACGCGCGTCGCGCGGCGGAACTGCTCGCCGACGAACACCCGTCGTCCGCCGACGTACGTGACTCGGGCGCGTCGCGCGCGTACGTCCGCTACCGCCCCCTGGGAGTCGTCCTGGCGGTCATGCCCTGGAACTTCCCGCTCTGGCAGGTCGTACGGTTCGCCGCCCCCGCGCTCATGGCGGGCAACGTCGGCCTGCTCAAGCACGCCTCGAACGTCCCGCAGACCGCGCTGTATCTGGACGACCTCTTCAGGAGGGCCGGTTTTCCGGAGGGCTGCTTCCAGACGCTGCTGGTGGGATCCGACGCGATCGAGGGCATTCTGCGCGACCGCCGGGTGGCTGCCGCGACCCTCACCGGAAGTGAGCCCGCCGGGCGCGCCGTCGCTGCGGTCGCCGGCGACGAGGTGAAGCGGACCGTACTCGAACTCGGGGGCAGCGACCCGTACATCGTGATGCCCTCGGCGGACATCGACCGCGCCGCGCGTACGGCCGTCACCGCCCGTACACAGAACAACGGACAGTCCTGCATCGCCGCCAAACGCTTCCTCGTGCACGCCGATGTCTACGACGCGTTCGGCGAACGGTTCGTCGCCGGGATGCGGAAGCTGACCGTCGGCGACCCCCTGGACGAGTCCACCGACATCGGGCCGCTCGCCAGCCGGCAGGGCCGCGCCGACCTGGAGGAACTCGTCGACGACGCGGTCAACCGCGGCGCCATGGCCCGCTGCGGCGGACGGCGCCCCGAGGGCCTGGACCGCGGTTGGTACTACGAACCCACCGTCCTCACGGATATCGCCCCCGACATGCGCATCCACCACGAGGAGGCGTTCGGCCCGGTCGCCACCCTGTACCGGGTGGCCGATCTCGACGAGGCGGTGAGTGTCGCCAACGACACACCCTTCGGTCTCAGCTCCAACGTCTGGACGCGTGACGACACGGAGGTGCGGCGCTTCGTCCGCGACCTTCAGGCCGGCGGGGTCTTCTTCAACGGCATGACCGCGTCCCACCCCGCGTTTCCCTTCGGCGGAGTCAAGCGCTCCGGCTACGGGCGGGAGTTGTCGGAGCACGGGATCCGAGAATTCTGCAACGTGACGACCGTCTGGCACGGCGCCGCACCGGGCGACGAGGGCTGAGAGGGGGCGGACCGCTTGCCCGTGAGCATTCGGTGCGCAAGGCTGGCGACCGGCGGGGGAGATACGGGGCACAGGGCGCGGTACCTGTCCGAACGGGGAGAGTGGTCGGCAATGGCGTTGGAAAACGGACTTGACTGGCTTCTGGAGGATCTGACCGGACGGGTCGAGCCGATACGGCACGCACTCGTGCTGTCCAACGACGGGCTGGTGACGGGGGCGAGTTCCGGTCTGGCGCGTGAGGACGCCGAGCATCTGGCCGCGGTCTCGTCCGGTCTGCACAGCCTGGCGCGGGGGTCCGGCCGGCACTTCAACGCGGGGCGGGCACGGCAGACCATGATCGAGTTCGATGACGCGCTGCTGTTCGTCACGGCCGCGGGCGAGGGCAGTTGCCTGTGCGTGCTGAGCGACGCGGAGGCGGACGTCGGCCAGATCGCCTACGAGATGACCTTGTTGGTGAACCGGGTCGGGGAGCATCTCGGCATCGGGGCACGGCAGTCGGGACAGACGACGGTCGGGGACATCTGAGGGGCCTCGGGAAAGTTATCCACAGGCCGAGCGGGATGTCCGGCGGGGAGATAGATTCGTCACCGAGAGTAGTCAATCGCTCGCGGGGGAGACGTCATGTCTGTCATGTCTGTCAGGGAAATCTCGGAAACACTGGCCGCCGGCCGAGCGGCCCAGGAACTGCGCCTGAAGCGGGGCGAGTTCGAGCTGGCCGCCCAGTTGGGTCATGTGCGCACCGTGGGCGGGCTCGTGAGTGGCCGCCGCAGGGTCGCGCGGGGAGAGATCGAGCGGCTGCGGAGGTCCCCGGGCTTCCCGGAAGCGCTGCGCGAACGGGTGCGGACGGTGGGGACCGCCGAAGGGGCGGAGCTGCTGGGTGTCAGCTCCGGCCGCTTCACCCGGCTCGCCCGTGCGGGGTATCTGGTGCCGGTGCGTTTCTATCTCAATCGCTATCGGGCGGTGGTCTGGCTCTATCTGGCCGAGGATCTCCGTCTGTTCGCGAGCGGTGAACCGGGCCTGCTGACGGGCCGGTTGCCGCGGACACGGACGGGCGAGGGCGCGGGGGAGGACTCGCGGGCGCACCCGGAGCCGGGGGAGTCGGCCGGCATCGCCGGCTCCGGGTCCGCCCCGGTCGAGGACTGCCGCCCGCGCAACTGGCGCGGCCGTCGCATCGGTCTGCTCCTGCACGAGAGCGACGACCGGTGGGAGCGGGCGGCGATCGTCGGGTCCGTCCTCGATCCGCTCCAACTGGCCGAGCTGGTGCCGGATCCGTACGAGCGGGCGTGTCTGAACCGGCTGCGGCCGGACCTGGCACCGGGCCGTCCCGGTACGGAGGTCGGGCGGGAAGCCCTACGACGGCTGCTGACCGCCGACGATCCGGACGAGATCAGCTGGCACCGGTCCAGCCTGACCGCGCTGCTGGCCGACGCCCGGCGGGAGCGGGAGGCGCCACGCCCGAGCGCCCCGGCCCACGACCCGTCCGGGACACCCGACCGGGACCGGACCTCCGAAGTGGCCGGGGCGGCGCCCGACCCGTTCGGCACGCCCGACCCGCTCCCGGGACCGATCGCGTCGCCGCCCCCCGCTCCGGTCCTCCCGGCCCCAGCCCCGGCCCCGACTCCGGAGCGGGCGGGCCGGTCCGTACCGGAACGCGCCGCCGAACCGGTACGGACCGGGGCGGGCGGTGGGGGAAGGGGACGTCCGTTGCTGACGCGGCTGGGGATCGGGCGTCACCGGGACCGGGTCCCGGACGGCAGTCCGAACCGGCCCCGGCGGGCTGCCACCACGCACCATGGCGCCGGTGCCGCCCGGTGAGACGGGCCGCCCGATCCGGTCGTGGACCGGCGGCCCGGTCGCCCGGTGGTCAGGAGTTGGCCTCGCCGGTGACCACGGTGAGTTCGGGGGAGAAGCGGCCCCACTCGCCGTCCGGCAGCTTCGCGCGGATCTTCACCTTGTAGGTGACACCCGGCTTCTTGCCCGCGTAGACGCTCTCGGTACTGCGGCCCACCGGCGGATTGTTGCCCCAGACCAGCGTGGTGGTGAGCTTCCCGTTGAGATGGATCTCGTACGAGGGCACGTCGCCGTCGATCTCGGGCGGCAGCCACGACAGGTCGAGGTAGTACGCGCCGTCCTTGTCGCTCTTGCTGCGGTTGGCCTCGAAGGCGAGCGGCGCGGTGTCGGGGTCGTCGCCCGACCCCTTCGGGGTGCTGAGCTCCACCGGGGCGCTGGCCGGAGAGGCGTTGTCGGCGGCGTCGCGGGCCTGGAGGGTGAACGAGTAGTCGGTGCCGGGCCGGAGGCCGGTGACCTTGGCGGAGGTCGCGTCCCCGCCCACGCTGTGGATCTTCGAGCCGCCCTGGAGGACGTCGTAGGAGGTGATGCCCTCGTCCTTGGCCGGCGCGCTCCAGGTGAGCGCCGCGCCCCGCGAACCCTCGTGCTTGCCGCGCAACTTCAGCGGCTGCGCCGGCGCCTTCTTGTCCTCGGCCGCCGCTGCCGGTGTGGTGACGGCCTTCTTGTCGCTGTGCGAGGAAAGATTCCCGGCGGCGTCCTTGGCCCGCACCGAGAACGAGTAGGCGGTGGACGGCTTCAGCCCGGTGACGTCGATCATCAGCTGATCGGCGGAGACGTCCTTCACCTTCTCCTTGCCGCGATACACCACGTAGCCGCTGACCGCGACATTGTCCTTGGCCTTGCCCCACATGACGTGAGCGGACAGCGCGCTGCCGGCCTGGACGCTGACACCGGTCGGGGCCGACGGCGCCTGCGAGTCCTTGTCGTCACCGCCACCGCCACAGGCGACGAGGGTGAGGGCGGTAGCGGTAACGAGCGCGACCTGGGTGGGGGTCCGTCGCACGGTCGTCTCCTCCGTCGAGAGCCAGGGGATTGGTCTAGACATATATGACACAGTGTCGGGTTCACTTCAAGAGTCGGTGCCCGTCGGAATGGGAAAACGGCGAAAGCCGGTACGCCGACGGGGTCGCCCGGTCGTGACGCCGAGCCTCGCCCCGGCGCCGCTCGCGCGACCGCCCCGCGACGGCTGCCCCTCCCCGCCTCCACCCGGCGCCGCCCCCGCAAGCGGCCCCGCGACGGCTGTCCGTCCTCGCGGTCCCCGGAGGGCTCCCCGGGCGTCGACTCCCCGTTGCCGGGGCCGGATTGATGACAGGATGGCTCGTCGTGCAGACCAACACACTTGTCGTCCGTCGCGCGGTACCCGCCGACGCGTCCGACATCTCCGGACTGTGGCTGCGATCCTTCGCGGCTGCCCTCCCGAGCGTCCGGCGCCCCCACTCCGAGCAGCGGGTGCACGCCTGGATCCGTGACATCGTCCTGCCGACCCAGGAGACGTGGGTGGCGACCTCCGGAGAGGCGGTCGTCGGCATGATGGTGATCGAGGGCGGGGACGTCGACCAGCTGTATCTGGACCCCGACCACCGGGGCTGCGGCATCGGAGCGCGCCTGCTCGATCTGGCGAAGCGGCGACGGCCGGACGGACTGTCCCTGTGGACGTTCCAGATCAACGGTCCGGCGCGGCGGTTCTACGAGCGGCACGGCTTCGTCGCCGTCGAGGAGACCGACGGCCGGAGCAACGAGGAGAACGAGCCGGACGTGCGCTACCGCTGGCACCCCGGTCCGGACGGAAACGCGGGCCCCGGAAGTGAGGGTGGCCGCCCTTCCCTGTGACGCGCGTGAGCGAGATCGCGTCAGATCCCGCCGGACGGCGGGCTCGGCGCACCGCCGTGCCACCGCCGGCCGACGGGGCGACGGCCCACCGGGCGTGACGGCGGGGGCTGCGGACATGCGCTCCGGCTGTCCGCCGCCGACCGGCGCCCCGCGCGGTCGACGAAGGCCCCATACCGGCCGATTGGCCAGGCCCGGCCGAAATTGATCCGTTGGTCTAGACCTTGACAGTCCCCAAGGGTTTCCGGTTTGGTTCCCTCACCCCCATGGCGGCCGTCGCTCAACGCCGGCCGCGCGAAGGAGTGAGTCGCTTGCGACAGCGAATCCTTTCCCTGTTCACCGCACTGATGTCGGCCCTGGCCCTCGCGGTGTTCCTGCCCGCCTCGACCTCGGCGGCGGCCACCACGGCCGCCGCGTGCGTCACCCCCTGGAACGCGTCCACCGTGTACTGGGGCAACGATGTCGCCTCGTACAACGGTCGCAACTGGACCGCGAAGTGGTGGACCCAGAACGAAAGACCAGGCACGGTCGACGTCTGGGCCGACAACGGCGCCTGCGGCGGTGGCCCCACGGACCCGCCGCCCGCCGGTGGCTTCGTGGTCAGCGAGGCGCAGTTCAACCAGATGTTCCCGAGTCGCAATTCCTTCTACACCTACAACGGTCTCAAGGCCGCGCTGAGCGCCTACCCGGCCTTCGCGAACACCGGCAGTGACACCGTCAAGCGCCAGGAGGCCGCGGCCTTCCTCGCCAACGTCAGCCACGAGACCGGCGGGCTGGTCCATGTGGTCGAGCAGAACACGGCCAACTACCCGCACTACTGCGACACTTCGCAGTCCTACGGCTGCCCGGCCGGTCAGGCCGCGTACTACGGGCGCGGTCCGATCCAGCTCAGCTGGAACTTCAACTACAAGGCCGCCGGCGACGCGCTGGGCATCGACCTGCTCAACAACCCCTGGCTCGTCCAGAACGACGCGGCCGTCGCCTGGAAGACCGGTCTCTGGTACTGGAACACCCAGAACGGCCCCGGCACCATGACCCCGCACAACGCCATGGTCAACCAGGCCGGCTTCGGCCAGACGATCCGCTCCATCAACGGCTCCCTGGAATGCGACGGCCGCAACCCGGCGCAGGTCCAGAGCCGCATCAACAACTACCAGCGCTTCACCCAGATCCTCGGCACGACGCCCGGCGGCAACCTGTACTGCTGAGCCCGCGCCCGTACCCGCACGAAGACAATCGGAACCCAGTTCGCAGAACTGTTCCGGGACCTCCTCGTTGACCGGTGTGGGGCGGAGATCACTCCGCCCCACACCGGATCAGTGCGCCTGCCCCGCCCCGTGCCCCGGGGCGGGGCACGGCCGAGAGCGGAGGTTCGCCATGACAGACGTCACGAAACTGGAGCCGAGGCCCCCGGAGGTACGGGCCGAGGGGCCGACGACCTTCGCGGCGCCCCCGCCCGAATCGCCGCGTCCCCCTGAGTCGCCGGGCCCTCTCGCGTCGGCGCCTCCGCCCGCGCCGCCCACCCCGCCCGGCCGCGCCCGGCGGCTGGTGCTGCGCACCGCGTTCGCCCTCGGTGTGAGCGGCGGTACGGCCGCGGCCCTGGTGCCCGTTCTCCGGGCCGGCCCACACCACGAGGCCGCCGCACGGCCCGACGAAGCCGGCGGAGCCGCAGGAGCGGAGAAGGCCGAGGGCGCCGTGGGCGGCCCACCGCTCCCGGAGTTCTTCGACGAGATGTATCGCGGCCGGCACCTGCGGGGGACCGGGACCGGTGTCCGTATCGACGGCCGGCCCCTGCACCTCATGCGGCGCGCCGACGGCGGCCACGTCAGCGTGGTCAACCATGTCGAGTCCTTCCCGACGGCACTGGCGGCCACCCGCGCGGCGGTCGACGACCTCGGCGGGACCCGGCTGGTGCCCGCCGGCCCGGCACCCCACTGACCGCGGGGAGGATCTCCATGGCGCACATCAGAAAGAACCAGCGGAACCTCACCGGCGCGGAGAAGAAGCGCTTCGTCGCCGCGCTCCTGGAGCTCAAACGGCGGGGTGTGTACGACGAACTCGTCCGTCTGCACGTCCGCCACTACCGGGCCGACGGCACCGGCGGTCTCCGGACCGGACACATGGCGCCGTCGTTCCTGCCCTGGCACCGCAAGTACCTGCTGGAGTTCGAGCGGGCTCTCCAGGTGATCGACCCGGCGGTGACCGTACCGTACTGGGACTGGACGACCGACAACACGCCGGCCGCCTCCCTCTGGTCCGAGGACTTCCTCGGCGGCGACGGCCGCCGGTCCGACGGGCAGGTGACGACGGGGGCGTTCGCGTACGCGACGGGCAACTGGACCATCGACGACGGGGTGCTGGAACGCACCTACCTCGTCCGCGCCCTCGGCCGCCCCTCCTCCCCGATCGCGCTGCCCACCAAGGACGAGCTGGACTGGGCGATGAACGAGTCCCTCTACGACGCCGCTCCCTGGGACTCCACGGTCGCCCGTGGTTTCCGCAACCGTCTCGAGGGCTGGGCGGCGGGCAGTGGCACGGCGCGGTGGCGCAACCACAACCGGGTGCACCGCTGGATCGGCGGCCAGATGCTGGGGGCCGCCGCACCCCACGACCCGGTCTTCTGGCTTCACCACGCCTTTGTCGACCTGCTCTGGGACCGCTGGCAGCGCAAGCACCCGAAGTCCGGGTATCTGCCCGCGCGGAAGCTGTCCGCAGGCGATCCGCAGGCGGGCCGTGCCATCGCCCTGGACGAGCCGATGCCGCCCTGGCGGACGACCCCGGCGGAGATGCTCGGCCATCGGAGTCTGTACCGGTACGAGACCTGACCCGTGCCGCCGGGCCGTGGCAGCCGGGCGGTCCGGGCCCACCGGCCGGCGACAGTGCCGAACGGCCTCCCGCATCCGTTGCGGGAGGCCGTTCGGCACCTGCGTCATCCCTCACTCACCCCGGGGACATGGCGCCCCGGTGCCGGGGGAGGGCTCAGTAGCCGTAACCGGGGGCGACCGGGGCGGGCTGGAGGTCGACGTTCGCGCACTGGTTGCCGAACGCCGGGTTGAGCAGACCGATCACGTCGATGGTGTTGCCGCAGAGGTTGACCGGAATGTGCACCGGCACCTGGACCAGGTTGCCGGACAGGACCCCGGGCGAACCGACGGCCGCACCCTCGGCACCGGCGTTGGCGGCGGCCATACCGGCACCGCCGGCCAGCACGGCGCCCGTGCCGGCGAGAACAGCGGCGGCCTTCGCGATACGCGACATCAGAATTCTCCTTGAACGTGGTGAGTCCAGCCGCAGGAGGTGCGGCCTTCACGCACGTTCAACGCGCAAACTCACCCTCGGTAACGGATCTGTGCCAATCGGTCGACGGAACGGAGCGGACGGCCGCGCGCCCGGGCCCGGCGGTACGCGTACGGCGCCGTATCCTGCCGTTCCGTCCGCTTGCGGTACGGACCGGTGCCGGGCACACAATTGATCGCAGAAGGTGCGGAACAAGCAGAAGGCACAGAACGGAACGACCCGCCGAAGAGTGACCCGCCGAGAACGACCCGCCGAAGAACGACCCGCCGTACCCGTGCGACTGGGAAGAGGGGCTTGTGAGTGTCGACCCGCCGCCCGGCCCTCCCCGACCCGGCCCGCCGGAACCGCCCGGCCCTCCCGAGGCGTACGAACCGGACTGGCCCGCCGGCCCCGACCTGACCCTCGCGTACAACCGCATGGGCAGCTTCGACATCGACCTGGCCAGCGAGCGCATGCACCTCGACCCCGGCGCGCTCGAGGTCTTCGACCTGCGCCCCGACGAGTACGACGGCCACATGGCGGTCGCCAACCGGGTGGCGCCCGAGGAACTGGAACGGCTGGACACGCTCATCCGGCGGGCGCTGGAGAACGGCAGGAACGTCTACGGCGCCTACTTCCGCATCCGCTGCCGTGACGGCTCGCCCCGCTGGCTCCACACCCAGGGCCACCTCGTCCGTGACCAGGACGGCAACCCGTACCGGGCCATCGGCATCGTCCGGGACGCCGCCCGCGAGCTGGACGACGCCGCACTGCGCAGCGAACTGGTCGAGACCCGGCGCCGCCTCACCAGCATGGTCCGCCGGATCACCGCCCTCCTCGCCCGCGCCACCACCGTCAACGACGTCACCGACGCCCTGAAGGACACCGAGGCCCTCAGCAGTCTCGGCGCCGTGAGCGTGATGCTCGGCGTGGTCGAGAACGGACGCGTCCACCTCGTCACGGAGGGACGGTTCGGGCTGTACGTCCCGCAACTCCAGTACACCCGGATCGACGCGCGCTTCCCGATGAGCGAGGTCGTCCGCACCGTCGAGCCCCGCTACATCACCTCGCGCGACGAGTTCCGGCGCTGCTTCCCGCCGCTCTGGGAACACATCGCCCACCTCCCGGTGGCCTCCGGCGCCTATCTGCCGCTGATCGTCCAGGGCAGGACGATCGGCGCGCTCGGGCTCCTCTACTCCCGGCACGGCGGCTTCACCGGCGAGGAACGCAATCTCCTGGTCACCCTCAGCAGCACCATCGCCCAGAGTCTCCAGCGCGCCATGTTCTTCGAGCAGGAGCACGACCTCGCCGAGAGCCTCCAACGGGCGATGCTGCCCCACCGCATCCCCGACGTCCCCGGCGCCCGGATCGCCGTCCGCTACCGCGCGGCGCGGGCCGGACGTGACATCGGCGGCGACTGGTACGACGTGGTCCCGCTGCCCGGCGGCCGGGCCGGACTGATGATCGGCGACGTCCAGGGCCACGACACCGACGCCGCCGCCGTGATGGGACAGCTGAGGATGGTGCTGTGGGCGTACGTCTCCGAGGACCACGCGCCCGCCACGGCGATGGCCCGCGCCTCCGTCTTCCTCCGCGAACTGGACACCGACCGCTTCGCCACCTGCACCTACGTGGAGGTCGACCTGGCGACAGGGGCGCTCCAGATCGTCCGCGCGGGACACCTCGAACCGATGGTGCGCCGGGGCGACGGCAGCTGCGTCACGATCGACACCGAGGGCGGACTTCCGCTCGGTCTCTCCTACGGGGCCGACCGGCGCGGCGGCGCCGACTACCCCGTCACCCGGACGACCCTCGCGCCCGACGACACCCTGCTCCTCTACACCGACGGACTGGTCGAGCGGCCCGGAGCCACCCTGGACGAAGGGCTCGACCGGCTGTCCCGCGCGGTGGTGGACGGTCCCCCCGGCATCCAGGACCTGGCGGACAGCCTCGGCGAACTGGTCGGGGAACACGGCGGCGGCGACGACATGGCCCTGCTGCTCATGCGCAGGGACCCCACGCGGCAAGGCGCCTGACGGGCCGTCGTATACGTGGAATCGACGGCTGACAGATCGTCGGCGCTCACATACGAGGATGTGGCGGCTGACGGATCGTCATACACGTACCCACCTGTGGGGCCGACGGCGTGCCGGGCGAAAGCACTCCGCCCGCCCACAACGGTGGTCACCCCGCGTCACCTCCCCGGTGCCCCCTGTTCTCCCCGGCGTGTCCCCGGACCTCTGGCGAACGAGCGGTACCCCGGCGATGCTGGGCCGCTGACAGCGCGTACCTCCCGCGCCAACCCCCCATACACCAGGAGAACTTGTGGGCCCAGGCATCGCCCGCCGGTCCGTCGTGCTGATCGCGGCGGTCACCGCACTCACCACGGGCGCCATCACCCCGTCCCTCGCCGACTCCACCCCCGACCCCCGTCCGCGCGACGCCGCCGAGGTGCTGCGCCCCGTCACCCCGCCACCGGCGGGCAGACCGGGCGGAGCCCCCAGGTCCGTCGTGGACGGCGACGGCATCGAGACCGCGCGCGGCACCCGGCCCGTCGCACCGGGCATCGGTCTCACCTCCTACGACCGGCTCGAATCCGACAAATGGCTGCGCGTGGACACGCTGTCGGTGGACCTCGGCGCCGGCGGTGTCCGGGCCGACTACCTGTCCTCCGGCACGGTCGCCGACCGCCGCAGCGTCTCCGAACTCGCCGCCGCGCACGACCCCGGCGAGGGCCGACGTACCGTCGCCGCCGTCAACGCCGACTTCTTCGACATCAACGAGACCGGGGCCCCGCAGGGACCCGGGATCAGGGACGGCGCCCTCACCCACTCGCCCGCCGCCGGTGCCCACCGGGCCGTCGGCATCGGCCCCGGGAACGCCGGGCGCGTACTGGAGCTGTACTTCGACGGCACCCTCACGCTGCCCACCGGGACCCACCCCCTCGCCGCGTACAACGCCGCGAACGTGCCGCCCGGCGGCATCGGCGCCTACACCCCCGCCTGGGGCCGGGCCGACCGCGCGCTCACCGTGGACAGGGCGACCCCCGCCGCCGAGGCCGTCGTACGGGACGGAAAGGTCGTCACCGTCACCGACGCACCCGGCAGCGGCCCGATCGAACCGGGCAGCACCGTCCTGGTCGGGCGGGAGGCCGGAGCCGTACGGCTCAGGGCACTGCGCCCCGGAGACCCGGTCGCCATGGAGTACCGCCCGCGCACCGACAGCGGCCCCCTGCCCCGGACGGCCGTCGGCGGGCGTGAACTCCTCGTCGTGGACGGTGTCCCGCAGAACCACGAGGGCCAGGGCAACAACACCGCCGCGCCCCGTACCGCCGTCGGATTCTCCCCGGACGGCCGGGAGATGACCGTCCTCACCGTCGACGGCAGGCAGGCCGACAGCGGCGGAGTCACCCTCACCGAACTCGGTGTGATGATGCGGCGGGCCGGCGCGTACCACGCGCTCAACCTCGACGGCGGAGGCTCCTCGACCCTCGTCGCCCGCGAACCCGGCAGCGACACCCTCCAGGTGGAGAACGCCCCCTCCGACGGCAGCGAGCGCACCGTCCCCAACGGCCTCGCCCTCACCGCGCCCGACGGCAGCGGAAGCCTCGACGGCTTCTGGGTCGAGACCCGTACGCCCGCCGCCACCGCGCCCGGCGACGACCCCGTCCGGGGCGGCCGACCCGAGCGCGTCTTCCCCGGACTGACCCGCGCCCTCACGGCGGCCGGGTACGACGAGACCTACGGCCCCGCGCGGGGCGAACCGCGCTGGCGCGCCGAACGGCCGGGGGTCGGCCGGGTCGACGGCGACGGCCTGTTCACCGCACGCGGCGGCGGCACCACGGAGGTCCACGCGGAACGCGGACCCGCCGGCGGAACCATCGAGTTGACCGTCCTCGGCGACCTCGCCCGCCTCCGGCCGACCACCACCCGCGTCGGCCTCGCCGACGGCGACGCCACCGGCACCTTCGGCATCGTCGGACTCGACGCGCACGGCGCCTCCGCGCCCGTCGAGCCGCGCGACGTGGAACTCACCTACGACCGCGCGCTGTTCACCGTCGCCGACGACGGCAGGGGGGCCTTCACCGTCACCTCCCGGACCGGCGCCGGGGCGGGGCTGATCACGGCGACCGTCGACGGCGTCACGACCTCCCTCGCGGTGAGCGTCGGCCTTCAGGAGCAGCAGGTCTCCGCCTTGGACGACGCCGCCGACTGGACGTTCAGCCATGCCCGCGCCGCCGGTTCGGTCGGGGCCGTACCCGACGGGCAGACCGGCACCGGACTGAGGCTGACGTACGACTTCGGCCTCTCGACCGCGACCCGCGCCGCCTACGCGAACCCGCCCCGGCAGATCCCCGTACCGGGCCAGCCGCAGTCGTTCACCCTGTGGATCAAGGGGGACGGAAAGGGGGCCTGGCCGACGCTGCACCTCAAGGACGCCGCAGGCTCGGATCAGTTGCTGCGTGGCCCGTACGTGACCTGGACCGGCTGGCGGCAGGTGACGTTCGCGGTGCCGCAGGGCGTCGCGACGCCGCTGTCCGTGCACCGCTTCTATCTCGCGGAGACGGCGGCCGACAAGCAGTACACCGGTGAGATCCTGATCGACGGCCTGACCGCACAGGTGCCGCCCACCGTCGACCTGCCCGAACAGCGGCCCGCCGCCGACCCGTTGATCGACACGGCGGCCGGGACCGAGGACCGGGACTGGCGGTTCGCGGTGATGTCCGACGCGCAGTTCGTGGCCCGGGAGCCGGACGGCGCGATCGTGCTCCGGGCGCGGCGCACCCTGCGCGAGATCAGGGCGGCGAAGCCGGACTTCCTCGTGATCAACGGCGACCTCGTGGACGAGGGTTCGCCCGCCGATCTCGCCTTCGCGCGGCGGGTGCTCACCGAGGAGCTGGGTGACGAGGTGCCCTGGTACTACGTGCCCGGCAACCACGAGGTGATGGGCGGGCGGATCGACAACTTCGTCGCCGAATTCGGGCCCGCGCACCGGGTGTTCGACCACCGGGGGACCCGGTTCGTCACCCTCGACACCTCGGCGCTCTCCCTGCGCGGCGGCGGATTCGCCCAGATCGAGGCCCTGCGCGCCCAGTTGGACGCGGCGGCCGGTGATCCCCGGGTCGGCTCGGTGATGGTCCTCGCGCATGTGCCGCCGCGCGACCCGACCGCCCAGAAGGCCAGCCAGCTCGGCGACCGCAAGGAGGCGGCCCTGCTGGAGGACTGGCTGGCGGACTTCCGGCGCGTCAGCGGCAAGGGCGCCGGGTTCATCGGCAGCCATGTCGGGGTCTTCGACGCCTCACGCGTCGACGGCGTCCCGTATCTGATCAACGGCAACTCCGGGAAGAACCCGGCCGCCCCGGCCGGCGAGGGCGGCTTCACCGGCTGGTCGCTCGTCGGCGTCGACCGGGTCTCCGGCGGCGAGCAGTCGGCGGCCCGGCACCGGCCGTGGACGGGCGGGCCCGACTGGGTCTCCGTACAGACACGGGCGCACACCGACGCGCTGGCTCTGGACGCGCCCGCGACACTGGAGCCGGGACAGCACGCACCGGTCACCGCCACCGTCACCCAGGGGACACGACAGGTACCGGTCGGCTTCCCGATGAGCGCGGACTGGACCGGCTCGCCGAACGTCCACATCGGTGACCCGGACCGGGCGACCCGCCGCCACGTGGCGGCGTACGACCCGGCCACCGGCACCCTCACGGCGCTGCGCCGGGGCACGGTCACCCTCGCCGTGACCGTCAACGGCGTCACGGAGCGCGCCGAGATCCGCGTCGCGGCGGCCGGGGCGCCCGCGATCCGGTCCGCCGCCTGACCGAGCCCCGGCCACGGCAGGGTGGCCCGCGTCCGACCCCGGACGCGGGCCACCCTGCCGTCATCCGCTCCCGGTCAGGACCGCGGCGCCCGGCCGCGACCGGGGAACTCGGCCAGTACGTCGTCCCCGAGACTCACCGTCACGTCGTGGATCCCGCCCCGCCCCGGCCGGGTCCGCTCCCGCGCGGTCGCGGTCAGCACGTCCCCCTCCCGGGCCGGACGGACGACGTCGATGTCGGCGCCCGACGCGACGGTCACCGGGCCGTGGCTGTTGCAGGCGCACGCGAAGGCGCTGTCGGCGAGCAGGAAGAGATACCCGCCGTGCGCGGTGCCGTGCCCGTTCACCATGTCGGCGCGCACGGTCATCCGCAGGGTGGCCCGCCCGGGGCCGGTGTCCACGAGCGTGATGCCCAGACCCCGCGCCGCCGGGTCGGCGTCGAAGTACGCCCGCCCGTGCCCCACACCGCCGGGAATCCCCTGCTCGTCACCGTCCGCCATGCCGCCGATCCCAAGCCGCCCCTGCGACGCCCCGCCGCGTCCGCTCCGTCCCGCCCGGCCCCGTCACGCGCTCCGCAGCGTCGCCCGTACCGGTCGCCCCGGCTGGAGCGTCAGGCCCGGCCTCGGCGGGATCTCGCCCGGCTCCAGGTCCAGCCGGAACCGCTGCGCCAGCGTGGCCAGGACCAGCACCGCCTCCACCGTCGCGAACCGGGCCCCCAGACACGCCCGGGGCCCGCCCCCGAACGGGAACCACGCGTGGTCGGGCACGGCCGGAGCGCCCTCGTCCCACCGCTGCGGCCGGAACGCGTCCGGCTCCGGGAACCACCGCTCGTCGCGCTGCGCGCTCCACTGGCTCGCCCACAGCACGGTGCCCTCCGGCACCGGACGGCCGCCGAGCGTCGAGCCGTCCTTCGCGATTCCCGTCAGCAGCCACACGGGCGGGTAGAGCCGCAGCGTCTCCTTGATGATCTGCTCCGTCCAGCGCAGCTCCTTGAAGTCGTCGAAGCCCGGCGGGCGCCCCTCAAGCACCCGGTCCAGTTCGCCGGCCAGCCGCTCCCGCGCCTCCGGGTTGGCCGAGAGCAGGTACCAGGCCCAGGTCAGCGTCGTACCGGTGGTCTCGTGGCCGCCGATGTAGAGCGTGACCGCCTCGTCCCGGATCTCCTTGTCCGACAGCCGGTCGCCCCGCTCGTCGCGGGCCGCGAGCAGTCTGCTGAGCAGGTCGTCGCGGTCCGCGCCGTCACGGTGCCGCTCCTCCGTCACCCGGTTCACCTCGCTGTCGATGACGGCGACGGCCTTCTTCAGTCGCTGCCTGCCCGGCGTCGGGACCCACGACGGCAGGAACAGCGTCAGGCCCCGGAACTCGTCGCCGATGGCCGCCTGCGCGACATCCATGGCCGGCCCGATGGTGTCCTCGCGGCCCGCCGTGTCCGTGCCGAACAGGGTCCGTACGGCGATGCGCTGGGTGAGGCCCAGCATCTCCCGCCGTACGTCGATCCGGCTGCCCGGCTTCCAGGTGTCGGCCAGCGAGGTGGCGCAGTCCGTCATCGTGCCCGCGTAACCGCGCACCTGGCGCGGCCGGACCACCGGGGTGGACCAGCGCGCGCTTGCGCCGCCACGCGGCGCCCTCCGTGGTGACGACGCCGTCGCCGAGCACCCGCTTGAACGCCCAGCCGAGTTCGGGGTGGCGGTACTCGGTCTCGACGCCCGCGAGCAGTTCCCCGATGTGCTCGGGCCGGGACAGGAACAGCGCGCGCTGCGGGCCGAGCCGCCAGGACACGACGTCGCCGTGGCCGCGCAGCCGCCCGAAGAAGGCCAGCGGGTCGCGCGAGAAGGCCGGGAGGTTGCCGATCAGGGGCAGTTGCCGGGGGCCGGGCACCGGCGTGGCGGAGGGACCCGGTGCGGAGGTGCCCCGGCCGGTCGGGGAAGACGTACCCGTGGTCATCTGAAGTCCTCGGTGCTGGGGGCGGCTTGGCGGCGCGTACGGAAGCCCGCGCGCTAGTCAGCCGCGTACGGACGTACGGAAGGCCGTACGGTCTTCAGCCAAGCCGCCGCGCGCGCCGGGCGCCAGACGACATTCGGCCCGTGATCGCGTGACCACGGGCCGGACGCCGTGAGGGCGGCCGTTCCCCGCGACGCCGTCCGGCGACAGGGGGAACGACCGCCCTCGTCAGGTGCGGGTGCCGTCAGCTCACCGGGCTCGGCGAGGACGGCTTGTCACCGTCGGCCACCTTCTGCCGGGCCTCCTCGGCGAGCCGTTCCATGCCGCTGGTCGTCTTGAGCGGCTTCTCCTTGATGAACAGCACGGCCACCAGCGCGAGCGCCGCGAACGGTGCGGAGACCAGGAACAGTTCAGCCGTGGCCAGACCGTACGCGTGCTCCACCATCTCCCGTACCGGCGCCGGGAGTTCGGTGACGTCCGGGACGGCGTCACTCGTTCCGCCCGACCCGCCACCGGCGGCTCCCATGCTCTTGGCCATCTCGGACGCCACGCGGTTGGCGAGGATCGCGCCGAGAACGCTGGTGCCGATGGTGCCGCCCATGCTGCGGAAGAACGACAGCACGGAGGTGGCGGCGCCCAACTCGGAGGCGGGGACGTCGTTCTGGGCCGCGAGGACCAGGTTCTGCATCAGCAGACCGACACCGACACCGAGGACGACCATGTAGAGACTGAGCAGTCCGAAACCGGTGTCTGCGTCGATGGTCGACAGCAGCGCCAGACCGGCGGTCATGATGATGCCGCCCGCGACCAGATAGACCTTCCACCTGCCGGTGGCGCTGATGAGCTGCCCCGCGACGGTGGACGACACGAGCAGACCCAGAATCATCGGCAGACCCATCATCCCGGCCACCGTGGGCGACTTGCCGAGGGATATCTGGAAGTACTGCGAGAGGAAGACGGTGCCGCCGAACATCGCGACACCGACGAGCAGGCTCGCGATCGTGGTCAGCGTGACGGTGCGGTTGCGGAAGATGCCGAGCGGGATGACCGGTTCCGGCACCTTCGACTCCACGTAGACGGCGCCGACGAGCAGCAGCACACCGCCGCCGGTCAGCACGGCCGTCTGCCAGGACGCCCAGTCGAACTGGTTGCCCGCCAGCGAGGTCCAGATGAGGATCGCGGAGACACCGGCGACGATCAGGAACGCGCCCAGGTAGTCGATCTTCACGTCCCGGCGGACGGTGGGCAGGTGCAGCGTCCGCTGGAGCAGCGCGATCGCGAGGAGCGCGAACGGCACCCCGATGAAGAAGCACCAGCGCCAGCCGAGCCACGACGTGTCGACCATGACCCCGCCGACCAGCGGTCCCGCGACGGTGCCGACGGCGAACACGGCGCCGAACATGCCCGCGTACTTGCCCAGCCGGCGCGGCGGGATCACGGCCGCCATCACGACCTGCGCGAGGGCGGTCAGACCGCCCGCGCCGATGCCCTGCATCACGCGGCTGAAGATGAGCAGTTCGACGCCCTGCGAGAATCCGGCCAGCAGCGAGCCGATGACGAACATGCCCAGCGAGAGCTGGAGGAGCAGCTTGTTGTTGTAGAGGTCGGCGAGCTTGCCCCACAGGGGCACCGTCGCGGTCATCGCGAGCAGTTCGGACGTGACGACCCAGGTGTACGCGGACTGGCTGGCGCCCAGGTCGGCGATGATGCGCGGCAGCGCGTTGGCCACCACCGTGCCCGCCAGGATGGCGACGAACATGCCCGCCATCAGACCGGACATGGCCTGGAGTATCTGTCTGTTGGTCATGGAGGTGGGCGCCTGGTCGGGCGCCTCGATTGCGGTCACGGTGGCCTTCTCATGATTCCGTGGAACGGCCGTCGGAGCGACGGTCGCCGGTCTGGGCGGGTGGTCGGCGCAGTCCTGCGGACAGGTGCGTGAAGACCTCCCGGAAGATGTCGGGGAACGGGGTCGGCGGGGAGTGCGCGTACCAGTGCTCGATCGACACGCGTACGGCCGTGCCGGCGACGGCGGCGAGCAGCCGGGGGTACAGCGCGATGCCGTCCTCGTCACAGGTGTCGGCGCCGGCGGCCGGCCCGGCGCCGGTGGCGCCGTCCGGGTCGGCGCGCACCCGGGGTCCGGCGTCCGTGCCGGCGGGGTCGTCGCCGTCGGTGGCCCGGTCGCCGGCCGCGCAGCCGGCGGACGGACCGAGCCGGTGCGCGATCGTCCGCGCCAGGTCGCGCTCCTCGGCCATGTGCAGACCGAGGCCCCGGGCGAGCAGGTGCGGGGACTTCTTGAGGACCTTGGCACGCAGGCCCCAGACCTCGTGCCGCCGCTCCACGTCGGCCAGTTCGGCCGCCATGGCCTCGCGTACGGCGTCGAGCGGAGCGAGTCCGGCGGGGGCGTCGCGCACCGCGCGCCGGACGCGCTCCCCGATCTGTGTGTCCATCATCACGAACGCGTCGTCGTGACTGTCGAAGTAGTTGAAGAAGGTGCGCGGCGAGACACCGGCGGCGTTGCTGATGGCCTCGACGGTGACGTGCTCGGCTCCGTGCTCGGCGGCCAGCCGTACGGCCGCCTCGGCCAGCGCGGCGCGCGTGGCCTGTTTCTTGCGCTCGCGGAGACCCGCTCCGGCACCCTTGGTCGTCACGCCTCGCATGGTATGCAAACGTGCAGTCTCTGCAAAATTATTAACGGCCCGGTCGGCCGGAATACTGTCCGCGCTGGTCGGAAATGGTTTGCGACCGGGTGTCGGCTCGGTGTAAGCAGCGCAAATGGCGCACAGGCTACACTGACCGGCAGGAGCCCCAGCCCCTGACGACCGGCTGTCCCCGACTGGGCAGCGGCACCGGTTCCCGGTGGGGGAGTCAGCGGCATTCGCAGCGGCCATACCCAGTAGTCGCGTCGCCGGAGTGGTCCAGTCCCACCGCACGCGGCGACCGCGCCGTGTGCCGCAGTTGCCCACCCGTCCACGACCCGGCAGCGATGTCCCCCTGGGCTTGTGTTCCTCACCGGCCACCCTGCCTGCCGAGCCGTCATCCACCGGCACACGGTCGTGACACTTCCGAAAGGCATGGCCGTATGTCAGTCGACACCACCCGTACCGCGGAGGACTCCGCTGTACGGGAACCAGGCGCCGATCTCGCGGGTGAGGCCGCGGACCAGGCGCGCGCGGAGACGGGCAGCGATTTCGCCCGCCTCTCCAAGAAGATCGCCGCGGCGGGTCTGATGCGCCGGCGCCCCTGGTACTACGCGCTGCGCGGATCCGTCGTCACCGGTCTCTTCGCGGCCGGCTGGGTCGCCTTCGCGCTCGTCGGCGACAGCTGGTGGACGCTGGCCGTGGCCGCCTTCCTCGCCGCCGCCTTCGGCCAGGTCGCCCTGCTCGCCCACGACGTGGGGCACCGTCAGGTGTTCCGGCTGCGCAAGGCGAGCGTACGGGCGGGCAAACTCGCCGGGAACCTCGCCATCGGCATGGGGTACGGCTGGTGGCAGGACAAGCACTCCCGGCACCACGCCAACCCGAACCACGAGGAACTCGACCCGGACGTCAACCCGGACATCTTCGTGTGGACCCAGGGCCAGGCGAAGTCCGCCAAGGGTCTGCCCCGACTGCTGGGCAGGTCGCAGGCGTTCCTGTTCTTCCCGCTGCTCACCCTTGAGGGGTTCAACCTGCACGTCGCCGGTGTGCGCGCGCTGGCCGACCGCTCGCTGAAGCAGCGCACGTCGGAGGGCCTCCTGCTCTTCACGCACTTCGCGCTCTACCTCGGCGCGCTGTTCGTGGTGCTGCCGCCCGGCAAGGCGATCGCGTTCCTCCTCGTGCACCAGTGCCTGTTCGGCCTCTACCTGGGCTCGATCTTCGCGCCCAACCACAAGGGCATGCCCACCCTGACCGGTGACGACCGGCCCGACTTCCTGCGGCGACAGGTGCTCACCTCCCGCAACGTACGCGGCGGTTGGTTCATCGACGTCGCGCTGGGCGGTCTCAACTACCAGATCGAGCACCACCTGTTCCCGAACATGCCGTCGCCGCAGCTGCGCGAGGCGCAGCCGATCGTCCGGCAGCACTGCGAGGAACTGGGCGTCAGCTACCTGGAGACCGGGCTGATCACCTCGTACCGCCAGGCGCTGCGCAGCCTGCACGACGCGGGCGCGCCGATCAGGGCGGACCAGGCGGCGGCGAAGGCCCGGCTGAAGGCCGAGGGGCGCGCCGACGCCGGGACCACGGCCGCTGCCGACACCACGGCGGACGTCACGGCCAAGGTCGAGATCGACGCGTAGCGAACGATCGGACACACGAACGACCGGACACACGAACGACCGGACACGCGAACGACCGGACATGCGAACGGGCCGGCGGCGAGAAGCTGCCGGCCCGTTCGCGTGCGCGGGTACGTGCCCGGCCACGCTCTGCGCGGCTTGCCGTCAGACGGTGTGCGGGAGGTCCTGGACCGTGCGCAGCAGGCTCGCGGGGAGCACCAGATTCCACGCGGTGACCACCGGGTCGCCGTGTTCGGTGCCGAGCCGTGACACCGTGCCCGTCTCCAGCCGGAACAGCGCGCCCTCGGCCGCCGAGAGCCCCAGATAGCGCGCCGTGAGCACCCGCAGGAAATGCGAGTGGGCCACGAGCGCGACGTCCTCGTCCTCCGCCCGCCCGGCGGCGGCCCGGACCTCGGCGAGTACCCGGTCCGCCCGTTCGCCGACGTCGGAGGGGCTCTCACCGGGCTGCCCGCCGGGCCCCGGCGGGCACCCGTCGGTCCACAGGTCCCAGTCCGGCCGGGTGCGGCGGACCTCCTCGGTGGTCACGCCCTCGTACGCGCCGTAGTTCCACTCGTGCAGGTCGGGGGAGATACGGGTGGAGCGCAGCCCCGCGAGTTCGGCGGTGCGCCGGGCCCGCGCCAGTGGGCTGACCAGGGTCGTGGCGATCTGCCGGTCGGCCAGCAGCGGGACCAGGGCGCGCGCCTGATTCTCACCGTGGGCGGTGAGCGGGAGATCCGTGTGGCTGGTGTGCTGCCCGGAGAGGGACCACTCGGTCTCGCCGTGCCTGATCAGGATCAACTCGCCCATGGGTGCCATCCGTTCGTTCGTGCCGAGGCCCTGACGCCCGGGGGCGCTCGCGTCCCGGGGCCCCGGTGCTCCGGGATCCGGGGAGGCGCCGCCCGGCGTACGGCACCACGATCCCACTACGGGCGGCTCCCCACCCCGGGGCGCGCCCGGCGCGGTCCCGGGGGCCCGTGGTGAGGCCCACCGGACCGCCACGACGAGCAAGTGGAAGGGGAAGGGAACATTCCGCCATGGTTGATCGTTCACTCACATGAGGGCGTGGTCGGTACGACTCCGGCTCCGCGACCCTCTTGAACGGCCCCGGCTGGTACGTCCCCCGAACCAGCCGGGGCTCCTCGCGTCCGGGAGGCTCGTCGTCGCCCGCTTGACGGACCCGCGGGCCGCGACGGTGTCCGCACGGATCGCTTCGGCGACCTCGCCGGCGCTCGGGCCGACGCCCCGAGCGGGCGCGGTGCGGCGCACGCCGGACCGGACGCCGGCTCCCGTTCCGCTTCCGGGCCCGGAAGCGGAGCCGTACGGCTCGGGCGAGTCGTACGGCTCAGGCGTCGTCACCCGGGTTCCAGTCGAGCAGGCGCACCTTCGCCACCGTCCGCACATGCCGCCGCATGGCCGTCGCCGCCGCCTTCCCGTTGCCCGCCTCGATCGCGTCGAGGATCGCCCGGTGCTGGGTCAGCGAACGCTGGGGGCGGCCGGGCTGGCGCAGCGACTCGTTGCGGCTCTCGGCGATCCGTTCCGCGATGGACCGCATGAACTCGGCCAGCAGACCGCTGTGGGCGGCGGCCGTCACGGCGGTGTGGAAGAGCCGGTCGCCCTCCGCGCCGTGCTCGCCCGCCTCGATCTCCGCCGCCATGTGGTCGAGTGCCGCACGCAGCGCGGCCAGATCCTCCGCCGTCCGCCGCTCGGCGGCCAGTTCGGCGAGTTTCGTCTCCAGCGCCTCGCGCGCCTCCAGGACGTCGGGCAGCAGACGTTTGCGTTCCACGAGCCGCTCGACCGGTTCGGCGTCGAGGCTGTCGCGGACGAGATAGGTGCCTCCGCCGTGCCGTACCTCGACCAGCCCCTGCACTTCGAGGACGACGATCGCCTGCTTCACGGACGCCCGGCTGACTCCCAGCCGCTGGGCGAGTTCGCGCTCGGGCGGCAGCCGGTCGCCGGCGCGCAGCCCGGCGTCCGCCACATGGAGACGGAGCCTGTCGAGGACCTGTTCGTACAGTCGCGGCCTGGTCATCGGCCGCAGTGCGTCGGACACACGAACCCCCATACCTGGTCGTCCGCAGCCTAACACCGGCGGCCAAGTGGCTGAGCCAATTCCTGTCAGATCCCTTGACGCCCCGCCGGGCCCCTGTCCAAAGTGGTCCAGCCACTTGGCCAATAACGATTGGCCGCTCGTCAACGGGACCCAGGGACGGGAGCCCCCGATGTCCGCCGAACTGATCTCGATCCTTGTACTCGTGGTCGTCTTCGTGATCGCCACGACCCGCTCGATCAACATGGGCGCGCTCGCCTTCGCCGCCGCGTTCGGAGTCGGCGAACTCGTCGCCGGCCTCGACGCCGACGGCATCTTCGCCGGATTCCCCGGTGACCTGTTCGTGGTGCTCGTCGGTGTCACGTACCTCTTCGCCATCGCCCGCGCCAACGGCACCACCGACTGGCTGGTGCACGCCTCGATCCGGCTCGTACGCGGCCGGACAGCCCTGATCCCCTGGGTGATGTTCGCCCTCACCGGGGCACTGACCGCCATCGGCGCCGTCAGCCCGGCGGCCGTCGCCATCGTCGCGCCGATCGCGCTGAGCTTCGCCGCGCGGTACGGGATCAGTCCGCTGCTGATGGGCGCGCTGGTCGTGCACGGCGCCCAGGCCGGCGGCTTCTCGCCCATCAGCATCTACGGGTCGATCGTCAACGGCGTGGTGGAGCGCGAGAACCTGCCGGGGAACGCGCTCGTCCTCTTCCTCGCCTCGCTCGTCGTCAACCTGATCATCGCCGCGATCGTGTTCGTCCTGTTCGGCGGCCTGAAACTGACCGGCCGTGACCTCGGCACCGAGGAACGGGAGAAGGGCGAGGACACCACAGGCCCGGAGTCCGGCGCCGGACCCCTGACGGCCGACAGCGCGCGCCTGAACGCCGCCCGGACCGCCACGCTCACCGCCCTCGCGGCCCTGGTCGTCGCCGTCCTGGTGCTCGACCTCGACGCCGGGCTCACCGCCATCACCCTCGCCGTCGTCCTCAGCGCCTTCTGGCCGGACACCAGCCGCAAGGCCGTGGGCGAGGTCGCCTGGCCGACCGTACTGCTCATCTGCGGTGTGCTCACCTACGTCGGCGTCCTGGAGGAGATGGGCACCATCGAGTACGCGGGCAACGCCGTCGGCGACATCGGGGTGCCGCTGCTCGCCGCCGTCCTGCTCTGCTACATCGCCGCCGTCATCTCCGCCTTCGCCTCCTCCGTCGGCATCATGGGCGCGCTCATCCCGCTCGCCGTGCCGTTCCTCGCCCAGGGCGAGATCGGAGCCGTCGGCATGATAGCCGCGCTCGCCGTCTCGGCGACCGTCGTGGACGTCAGCCCCTTCTCCACGAACGGCGCCCTGGTGCTGGCCGCCGCGCCCGATGTCGACCGGGAGCGTTTCTTCCGGCAGTTGATGGTGTACGGAGGCATCGTGGTGGCAGTCGTACCCGCAGCCGTATGGCTGGTGATGGTGGTGCCGGGCTTCGGATGAGCCCGCCACCGCCCGGACGACCCGTCCCCCCGGACGGACCGGTCAGCCTCGTCGACAGCAAGGAGAACGACGCGTGTCCCCTCTCTTCCCGGCCCTCGTCGCGACGTCGCCCCGCCCCGCGCTCCGCTTCGGCGACCAGGCGCTGAGCCACGCCGAACTGGCGTCGCTCGCGGGCGCCCTGGCCGTCAGGATCGCCGGGGCGCCACGGGTGGCCGTCTGGGCCACGCCCACCCTCGGCACGGCGGTGGGCGTGGTGGCCGCGCTGCTGGCGGGCGTGCCCGTCGTCCCGGTCAACCCCAGGACGGGCGAACGGGAACTGACCCACATCGTCACGGACAGCTCACCGACCCTCGTTCTCGCCGAAAGCGCCGCCGAACTGCCCCCCGTCTTCACCGGGTTGGCGCGCGTCGACACCGACGTCCCCGCGACCGTGGACACCACCACCGCGGCCCCCGCGCTGCCCGCCGAGCCGCCGCCCGAGTCGCCCGCGCTGATCGTCTACACCTCGGGTACCACCGGCCCCCCGAAGGGCGTCGTCCTGCCGCGCCGCGCCGTCGCCGCCACGCTGGACGCGCTGGAGGACGCCTGGCAGTGGACCGAGGACGACGTCCTCGTCCACGCGCTGCCCCTCTTCCACGTCCACGGGCTGATCCTCGGCATCCTCGGCCCGCTGCGGCGCGGCGGATCGGTGCGCCACCTCGGACGGTTCAGCACGGACGGTGTGGCGCGCGAGCTGTCCTCGGGCGCCACGATGCTGTTCGGCGTACCGACGATGTACCACCGCCTCGCCGAGGCGCTCGCCGACGACCCCGCGCTCGCCGAGGCCCTCAAGGGGGCCCGCCTGCTGGTGTCGGGATCGGCGGCGCTGCCCGTCCACGACCACGAGCGCATCGCGGCGGCCACCGGACGGCGGGTCGTCGAGCGCTACGGCATGACGGAGACGCTGATGAACACCAGTGTCCGCGCGGACGGCGAACCGCGCGCCGGTACCGTCGGGGTCCCGCTGGCCGGGGTGGACCTGCGGCTCGTCGACGAGTCGGGCGCCGAGATCACCGTGTACGACCCCGAGACCGTCGGCGAGATCCAGGTGCGCGGCCCGAACCTGTTCACCGAGTATCTGAACCGCCCCGATGCCACCGACGCGGCCTTCGACGGCGGCTGGTTCCGTACCGGCGACATGGCCGTCCGGGACCCCGACGGCTATGTCCGCATCGTCGGCCGCAAGGCCACCGACCTGATCAAGAGCGGCGGCTACAAGATCGGCGCGGGCGAGATCGAGAACGTGCTGCTGGAGCATCCCGGCGTCCGGGAGGCCGCCGTCACCGGCGAGCCGGACGACGACCTGGGGGAGCGGATCGTCGCCTGGATCGTTCCCGCGCAGGCCGAATCCCCGCCCTCCGCCGAGGAGTTGGCGGCGCACGTCGGCGCGCAGCTCGCCTCCCACAAGAGGCCCCGCACCGTGCGCTACCTGGACGCGCTGCCCCGCAACGACATGGGCAAGATCATGAAGCGGGCCCTGAATGGCTGACCGCCCGAGCGCCCGGGAGGCGGTCGCCGCGCTCATCGGCACCACCACCGGGGGCGCTCCCGGCTCCTTCACCGAACTGCCCCCGCCGAAGCACTCCGCCGCGCCGGACGGACCCCTCGCCTGGCAGGGGTACGACGCGGCTCGCGCCCGCGCGACCGCGCGCACCGGCGAGGACGAGTCCGTCGTCTGCGGCACCGCCCGCGTCGGCGGCACCGAAGTGGTGCTCATCTCCTTCGAGTTCGGCTTCCTCGGCGGCTCGCTGGGTGAGCGCACCGGAGACCGGCTGGAGGCCGCGTACCGCCACGCCCGTGAACGGCGGCTGCCCGTGGTCTCGTTGATCGCCACCGGGGGCAGCCGCATGCAGGAGGGCATGCGCGCGCTTCTCCAACTCCAGCGCGTGGCAAGGCAGTCGGCCCTCACCCGGGAGGCGGGACTGCCCCGGATCGCCGTGGTGCGCGACCCGACGACCGGCGGCGGCTGGGCCACCCTCGGGGCGGGCGCCGATGTGATCCTGGCCCTGCCGGGCGCCCAGATCGGCTTCGCGGGTTCACGGGTAAGGCCGCCGGACGCCGACCCGTACGCGTACACCGCCGAGGCGCAGCTGACGGCCGGTCATATCGACGCGGTGGTACGGCCCGAGGAACTGCGGGAGACCGTCGGCCGCTGGCTGACCCTGCTCACCGGCGGCGTCTCCGGCACCGCGACCACCGGGACACCGGCCGAGCCGCCCGCCGCGCTCGGCCGCACCGGACCGCCCGCCACCGGCTGGGACGCGGTGACCCTGGCCCGCGACCCCCGGCGCCCGCGCGCCGAGGCGTACCTGGACGCGTACTTCACGGTCCGGGAGGACGTCAACGGCGACCGCTGCGGCGGCACCGACCCCGGCACACTCTGCGGTTTCGGCCTGCGTGACGGGCGCGCGGTCGCGTACGCCGCCCAGTGCGGCACCGCGACCCTCCCCGCCGGATACCGCACCGCGGCCCGGCTGATCCGGCTCGCCGACCGGCTGGGGCTGCCCGTCCTCACCCTGGTCGACACCCCGGGCGCCGCGAACGACGCCGAGGCGGAGCGCTCCGGGGCGGGCGCCGCGATCGCGGACCTGTTCGCCGCCGTCGCCACCGCACGCGTGCCGGTCACCACACTGGTGATCGGCGAGGGCGGCTCCGGCGGCGCGCTGGCGCTGGCGGCGCCGGGCAACACCTGGGCCACACCGGACAGTTACTTCTCCGTCATCGCGCCCGAACTCGCCACCGCGATCCTCAAACGGCCCCCCGGGGAGGTCCGGGCGACGGCCGGTCACCTCAAGGTGCGTCCTCAGGACCTGCTGTCCCTGGGGGTGATCCGGGGGATCGTGCCGCCGGCCGGGGCGACGGGAACGGGCGTCGACGACGGGGACGAGCCCCGTGGATGAGCCCGGCGGGCGGGACCGTCGCCGGTGGGCGGGAGCGTCGGGGGAATCCGGCGACGAGGTCCGGCGATTTCTCATGGGCCTCTCAGCAGCTTCATCGGACCATATGCCTAAGGTGAGTGGGTGACGCAGACGACTCCGCCGGGCTGGTATCCGGACCCAGGACATGACGGTGCAGGCCCGCTCCAGGAACGGTGGTGGGACGGGGCGGCCTGGACCGACCAGGTCCGCTCCGACTCGGCACCGGCGTGGGGCGCGCCGTCCGGGCCGGGCGCGCCCGGCATGCCGCCCTACCCGTCGGCGCCGCCGCCCCGGCCCGCCGGCGGACGCGGCCGGCGGATCGCCGCGGCGCTCACGGCCGCCGTGGTGGTGCTGGCCGTCGTCGGCGGCTTCCTCCTGCTCAACGGCAACACCGACGGCGACGACCGGACGGGCAAGGCCGGTCCGACCCCGTCCGCGACCCCCGGCGGGCCCGACCGGGACCGCCCGGCACCGGACGGCTCGAAGCCCCCCGGCGACCCGGGCGATCCCGGTTCGCCCGACGGCGAGGGCGGCCCCCGGCAGGAGATCCCGACCGAGGAGGGTTACGCCACCGACCTGGCCAGCGGGATCAGCATTCCGGTACCGGACGGCTGGTCGGGTCAGTCGGGCCCCGTCGGTGCCGGAGTGGTCACCGGCGAACACCGCTGCCCCGGCGCCCCGGACCAGACCTGCGTACGCGGCGGGGTGAACTCCGCCCCCGCCCTCGCCCTGGAGATCAAGGCCGACGAGGCGAAGGCGGCGGCCGAGGCCGACATCGAGAAGAACGCCGAGGAGTCCTACGGCGGCGAGAGCTACGGAGAGATCTCCTCGCACGAGGAGCTGAGGTCCGAGGCGGTCACCGTCGCCGGGAAGAAGGGCTATCTGGTCCGGTGGAAGGTCGTCACCGGCAAGGGCGACGACGGGTACGTGCAGTCGCTGGTCTTCCCGTCGCCCGCCCCCGAGGCCGACGGCCTCCTGATCGTCGTGCGCTCCGGCTTCGACATCAACGCCAAGGCGCCCGCGCTGTCGGTGATGGACGAGATCACCAAGGGCATCAAGGCCGCGAAGTTCGGCGGCGGAGCCGGCCAGAAGGTCTGACCCCGGGTCCGCGCGGCGGACCGAGAACACCGCGAACGGCCCACGGACGCCGGCGCCCGGTCACCCCGACCGGCCCCCGGCGTCCGTGGGCCGTTCCGCGCTCGCCGCGAACCGGACAACGACCGGCGACGGCCGACGGCTGACGACGGACGGCGGGCGCCCGCCGACGGACGGCGTAGGGACCGGGGCGGCCCGCCGGGCCGTACACTGCCCCCATGGGGTACACACGTAACGCGACGCAGGGCCGCCCGCCGGCCTCCTGCGCGCGGTGCCGCGCCCTGCACGGCCACGGCTAGCGACTCCGCCGCCGCATTCCGGCCCGGCGCCCGGAGGGAGTTCTCCCCGGGCGTCCTCCTCTCGTCCGCACCCTTCGTGCGAAGCCGCCTGTTGCCCCGGACCGGGCCGAGCGGCACCCCCCACCCCACCCCGCGACGCCCCCGCACGCTGTCGGCACCTTCACGGGTGACCCCGGACGGCCGACGCGCCGCACCTCCGAGAGGACCCCCTGTGAAGCTGAGCGCACTGCTCGTCGGGCACGACCACGAAGTCCTGCGGGGTGACCCGGACACCGAGATCACCGCCGGAACCTGCTTCGACGCCCACCGGGTGTCACCCGGATCGCTGTTCATCGCCGTCCCCGGCCACCGCGAAGGCGGGCCCGAAGCCGTCGGACCCGCGCTCGCGCGCGGCGCCGTCGCCGTACTGGTTGACGCCTCGACCGCCGAACCGCCGGTCGCCCTCCGGGCGTCCGACCCGGCCGTCTGTGTCGTACGGGTGCCGGACACCCGTATCGCCGCCGCCGTCGTCGCCTCCCGCTACCACGGCGACCCCGGCCTCGCCATGAACATGGTCGCCATCACCGGGACCAACGGCAAGACGTCCGTCTCGTACATGGTCGAGTCCCTGCTCCGGCTCGCCGAACAGGCCGTCGTCGGGGTCATCGGCACGGCCGGCAGCCGCATCGGCGACGAACTGATCCCCATGCCGCCCTCCGTACTGACCACCCCCGAGTCGCCCGACTTCCAGTACCTGCTCGGGGTGATGCGCGACCGCGACGTGAGCACCGTCGTCCTGGAGGCCACGTCCATGGGCCTGTTGACGCACCGCGTGGACCACGCGTACCTCGACATCGGTGTGTTCACCAACCTCACGCAGGACCACCTCGACGACCACGGCACCATGGCGAAGTACCGCGACGCCAAACTCCGGCTGTTCCAGGGGCTCTGCCGGCGGGCCGTCGTCAACGCCGACGACCCGGTGGGCGCCGGGATCGTCGCGCTCATGCCCGGCGCGGTGACCACGTACGCGCTGGACACCGACGCCGACTACCGGGCGACCGACCTCACGATGGACGCCTTCGGCACGCGCTTCACCCTGCACCACGAGGGCCGCAAGTACCCGGCGGCGATCCCCGTCCCCGGCCGGTACTCCGTCGCCAACGCGCTCGCCACCGTCGCCGCCTGCCATCTCCTCGGGCACGACCTGGGCGGGCTGGTCGCGGCACTGGACCGGATGCCGCCGGTGCCGGGGCGCTTCGAGCGCTTCGAGACCCCACGCGGCGCGTCGGCCATCGTGGACTACGCGCACTCCCCGGACTCCCTCGACAAGGTCCTCAGCACCATCCGCGACTTCGCCACCGGCCAGGTCGTCACGGTGTTCGGCTGCGGCGGCGACCGCGACGCCACCAAGCGCGCCGAGATGGGCCGGATCGCCGGAACCCACTCCGACCTGTGCGTACTCACCTCCGACAACCCCCGCCACGAGGACCCCGAGGCGATCCTCGACCAGATCGCTCCCGGCCTCGTCGCCACCGGCACCCCCTTCGAGCGCCACGCGGACCGGCGCGAGGCCATCGCGTTCGCCCTGTCGACGGCCGGCAAGGGCGACATCGTCCTGATCGCCGGGAAGGGCAGCGAGCCGTACCAGACCGTCGGCGACACGCTGATCCCGTTCAGCGACATGGCGACCGTACGTGAACTGGCCGCCGAGCAGGGCTGATCGCTCCGCAGGGCTGAATCACCGGGCACGGGGGCCTGGACGCACGCGTATGCGGGTGAGCTTCCGGGCCATGTCCTCCGGGCGCGCCGCGTACTTGACTGACGGCATGACACAGACCACGCACCACACACGGGCGACGGAGCCGGGGCTGACCCTGGTCACCGGGGGTACGGGCAAGACCGGGCGGCGCGTGGCACGGTCGCTCGGCGAGCGCGGGGTACCGGTGCGCGTCGGCTCGCGCAGCGGCGAGATCCCCTTCGTCTGGGAGGACCCCGGCACCTGGGACGCGGCCCTGGACGGGGTCGGCGCCATCTACCTCTGCTACTTCCCGGACCTCGCCTTCCCCGGAGCCGCCGAGACCGTCGGGGCCTTCGCGGACCGCGCCGTCGCCGGGGGCGCGCGCCGCGTGGTGCTGCTCTCCGGGCGGGGCGAGGAGGGCGCCCGGACCGCCGAGGACAGGGTCCGGGCAAGCGGCGCGGACCTGACCGTCGTCCGGGCCAGCTGGTTCAGCCAGAACTTCGACGAGGGCCTCTTCCTGGACCCGGTGCTCGGGGGCGAACTGGCCCTGCCGACCGGTGACGCCGTCGAACCCTTCGTCGACGTGGACGACGTCGCGGACGTCGCCGTCGCCGCGCTCACCGACGACCGTCACATCGGCCGCACCTACGAGCTGTCCGGCCCCCGGCTGCTCGGATTCGCCGAGATCGCCGCCGAGTTGACCGAGGCCACCGGGCGGGAGATCGCCTACACACCGGTCAGCCTGGACACCTACCGGCACTTCCTGTCCGAGATGGGCGCGCAGGAGGACTTCGCCGACCTCTTCGAACTGATCAACGACGGGCGCAACGCGCATCTGGTGCACGGCGTCGAGGAGGCCCTGGGCCGGGGACCCCGGGACTTCACCGATTTCGCGACCCGGGCCGCACGCGCGGGAGTCTGGGACCCGGCCCCCGGAATGTAGCCCGATGCCCCTGGCATGTGGCCGAATGTCCGCGCGCGGCGCCCGCCGTACGGCACGCTGAGGGCATGGAAGCGAGCGCAGATGACGCATTCGACGACGTGGCGGCCCAGCGGCTGCTGGAGGTCGGGAGGCGTGAGGAGGAGCTTCGCGAGGAGTTCCGGCTGGACGGCCACGAGTACGACCGGATGTCCGTCTCCTACTACACGGCCTACGCCGCCATGATCCACGAGGACCGGGGCTGGCGGCAGTTGTTCCCTGCCGTGCCCTCCGAGGAGGAGGCACGGCTCGACCTCGGCGCCATCCTGCGCGTCCGGGGCACGGAGAGACCGGAGTTCACCTCACGGTTCGAGAGGGCGGCCGACGCCGTGGAACGGGGGGACGACCAAGTGATCATCTCGGAGGACGTGTTCCGGGTGGTACGGGTCGAACAAACCGTCATCATGACGAGCCACGGCCCGCAGCCGCCCCGGGCCGGCGACCTGGAGTTCGCCGAGGAACTGGACGAGCGGCCGGGCGCCGGTGGGTGACCTCCACCGGCCCCGCCGCCGGTGAGTGACCGGTACTCCGTCGACCGCCCCCGCGCACGGCGAACCGGCCGTGCGCGGGGGCGTACCCGTTCCGCCCGCCGGACCGGTGGCGCTTCCTCACGCGCGCGGCACGGGTATCGGTCCCGACGACGAGGCCGACGCCGGGACCGGGTGTCCTCGCGCGGGCAGCGCGGGCAGCGCGGGCAGCGGGGGCAGCGGGGGCAGCGCGGGCAGCAACCCCCGCACGTCCAGCCGCAGTTCGCGGCGCGGGTCCGCACGCACGCAGCTACGGACGGGTCGGCGCGGTGCCGGAATCCGCTGAACACGCCGGGGGAGAGGTCCGTATCCCTCTGTGCACGTCCGACCGAGTCATGCCGAGGAGACCGCCCCATGAACGAGTTCAGCAATCTGCAAGCCCTTCCGGACGGTGAGGCCGAGCTGCGTGTCGTCGTCCGTCTCTCGTGGGAGGACGTCGCCGCGCTCGGCCAGGAGGCCGGCCGGCTGGCGAAGCAGATGCAGCGCCCGGTCGGTCTCGACGAGGCGGTGGCCCACCGGCTGCGCACCCGCGCCGTGACGCCCGCGAAGCCCACGCAGGAGCCCGCGCGGGCCGCGGCCGTGGCACCGGCGCCGGTCTCCTCGCTCGCCGGCCGCACCCCGGGCGAACACGCCCGCCAGGCGATAGAGAAGATCAACGGCACAGAGTCCGCCTGAGATCGGTGAGGGCGGCGGGCCCCGGTAGCTGGGTCCGCCGCCCTCACCGCGCCACGAGGTCCGTCCCCCGGGGACACCCGCCGCGCCACCTGTGAGACGTTACGCACGACCAGGGACGGGCAGACTGTGCCGTACGACCCGGGTCCGGGGTGCCGCCGCGTACCCCCCTCCCGGTACGAAGCCCGACCGAGGGAGCGTTCACCGGTGCCTGGCCAGCTGTTCCCGCTCGTGTTCGCCGTCGTCGGCGCCCTGGTGTTCGGCATCGGCGCCGTCGGCCTCTGGCGCTCCCTCGCCCTCGTGCGCGAGGGGGTCCGGGCGTCGGGCACCGTCGTGCGGCTGGAGACGTCGTACAACCACCAGGGCGGCAGCACGCACCGGCCGGTGGTCGGCTGGGTCACCGAGGACGGCCGCCACATGGAGGTGGAGTCCCCGTACGGCCGGTCCTGGGTGGGCGGCTTTCGCCCCGGCACCCCCGTGCGGCTCCGCTACGACCCGCTGCGCCCCGAACGGATGCGGATCGACGGTTACGGCCACGGCGTCCAGGTGGTGTTCGTCCTCGTGGGCCTCGGGTTCCTGGTGGGCGGCCTCTCCACGGCGCTGCGACTGACGGGCTGACGGGCTGACGGAGACCGGCGGCCGGAGGCCCGAGAGGTGCCGCGAGGGGTGGCGCCGCCGGTGTCGGCGGTGCCACCCCTCGGGTCAATTCCGGGGCCGGTTCAGCAGCTGAGGTTGCCGCCCGGTTCCACGCCGAGAATTCCGGCGAACTGCGTGTACTTGTCGATACGGCTCTGCACCTGGGCGGGGTTTCCGCCATTGCATTCGATGCTGCCGTTGATGGAACGGATCGTCTCACCGAATCCGGCGCCGTTCACCATCGCGTTGTGCGGGGTCATGGTGCCCGGACCGCTCTGGGTGTTCCAGTACCAGAGGCCGGTCTTCCACGCGACGGCGGAATCGTTCTGCACGAGGTCGGGGTTGTTGAGCAGATCGATGCCCAACGCGTCACCGGCGGCCTTGTAGTTGAAGTTCCAGCTCAGCTGAATGGGACCGCGGCCGTAGTACTTGTCGGTGCCGGCCGGGCAGCCGTAAGGCTGCGAAGCGTCGCAGTAGTGCGGATAGTTGGCGGTGTTCTGCTCCACCACATGGACGAGCCCGCCGGTCTCGTGACTGACGTTCGCCAGGAAAGCGGCGGCCTCCTGCTTGCGTACGGTGTCACTGCCCGTCCCGGTGAATCCCGGGTACGCGCTCAGCGCGGCGTTCAGCCCGCCGTAGGTGTAGAACGCGTTCCTGCCCGGGAACATCTGGTTGAACTGCGATTCGCTGACGATGAAATCGGCCGCGCCCTGTTCGGCGGCGGACGAGAGAGGGGCCAGCGACGTCAGGGAGAGAGCGGCGGCCGACGCGGTCGCGGCGAACAGGCCGATAAGGCGCTTGCGCAAGGGATTCACTCCTTGGACGGGCCTCGGAACATGCCGCGGCCCGCAATGTGGGGGCGTGGGGGGAAGCCGCCGGTGAGCCCCTTTCAGCAGATCAGGGGCTCACCGGCGTACGGGACGGACCCGCTCCGGCGCAGGAGGAGCACCGGTCGAACGCGTTCGGCGGTCAGGGCTTCTCCGGCGGAGGGATCGTGGTTACCGGCCCCGCGGGAGAATTCGTCAGCCGCCGATGTTCACGTCGATGCACGTGTAGAACGCGTTCACGGTGTCCGCGATGTTCCAGACCGCGAGAACCTTCTGGTTGCCCGATATACCGCCGAAGTTGACGTTGTGGGTGACCGTCGCTCCGGGCTGCGCGCCGCCGTCGTTGAATTCCGCGACCTTCTGGCCGCCGACGAAGTACTGCCAGGTGCTGGTGGCGTGCCGCGCGGTGATCTTCCAGTTGAAGTTCTGGCTGGAGCCGATCGGTGTCACCGCCCAGCCCTTGCCGTCGTCGTCCAGCTCGGAGAAGCGGCCGTTCCCGCCGCTGCAACTGGTCAGACCCTTGGGGCCCTCGACGCTCTGGGGCTCGTACTTGATGTCACCGCAGGCGACGGTTCCGGCGGCGCACTGGGCCTGACGGCTCGGCGGGTCGGAAATGTATCCGTGGGCGCTCGCGGAACCGGCGGGAAGGCTTATCGCGACGATCGGCGCGATCACCGCACCGAGGGCGACGGCCATCTTCCTCTTCGAATGCATGTGTTACTCCTTCACATCAGGTCTTCCCGCGCTGTCCGGTCCGTGGGGGGACCTGGATACGGCACGGGCGGGCCTCTCAGGTGTGGGGCCAAGAGGCGCGAAGGGCAATGGCACGGGCCTTCTCCGAAAGCACGCGGGGAGCGTTCATTCGGCAAAGGTCTTTACCACTTGGCCTAGACCATACAGGCCGCCGCGTTCACGTCAAGGGGCCTGGAAGAACGATCAGTTGACCCCGCCGTACCCCATGGGCACGGCCCTTCGTACACGGCGGGAGCCCCCTCCGTACGCCACGGGCCGGCTCCCCCGTACGCCGTCGGCCCACCCGGCCCCACCGGATTCCACCCGGACCGGCCGGCCCGGCCGGTCGAGGGAGTGCCGCACGCGACCGTCCCCCGCTCGTGGCCGGTCACCGGCCACGAGCGGGGGACGGGGTGCGGGACGGGGACGCTCAGGCGTCCTCGGCGATGCCCGCCGTCGGCGCCGAGGGGCGCTCCGGGCGGCGCATCGCCTGTCGCAGCGTCCTCTGGAGCGCCATCTGACGGATCATCAGCGCCGTGCCGGCGAGCGCCAGGGCGACCGCCGCACAGCCGACGGCCAGCAGGCTCGCCCCGCCGACCCCCGCCCCCAGACTGCCGCGGAGCAGATCGGCGCCGCCCAGCGCCGACAGTGTGTGCGCGGCGATGATCCCGGCGGACGCCGTGGCGCACACCACCCAGATCCGCGCGCTGTCGGCCACCGCCACCCAGACACCGGCCGCCAGACAGAGCACGGTGACGGCGAGGGCGGCGGCGGCCGCGTACCCGCCGGAGCGCGGCGCGGCGAAGCCCGTCGGCAGATGGATCACGGCGCAGGCGAGCAGCGCGGCGGCGGCCGGCCAGCGCAGCGGCGAACGCAGCGGGGCGTGCGGGGAGGACGCCGTACGGTTCCTGGACCCGCCGCCCGTCCGGCGGCCCGGGGCCGGGTCGAGCCGGGGGACCTCGGACCGGGGACCGGCCGGGGCGCTCGTCCACGGCGCGACACGCTCGGGCTCGGGTTCGGGGCTGCTCTCGCGCACGGTGTCGCGTACGGCGCGCTCCGCGTCCCGTGCCGCGGGCTCCGCCTCGGTGACGCCGTCACGGGAGGCGTCGTCGCCGTATTCGCTCCCGCTGTCGCCGTTCTCCGTGGGACGCGCGAACACGTCACGGGAGTCGCGGGGTTCGTCCGGTCGCCCGGACCGCGACGGCTTTCCGCGCCCGGCGCTCCGGTGGCCGGTCGCGAAGGGGTGCGCGTCCTCGTGGGTGCCGAGGTACGACACCAGTTGCGCCACCTCCTCGATCGGCCGGCCGACGGCCACGGCGCGCAGTGTCGTGTCGGCCTCGTCGATCTCGTGCGGCGGTTCGTTCAGCAGGGCGACGAGCTGCATGACCTCGTCCATGGGGCGGGTCACGGCGGCGACCCGCAGGGCCTCGTCACCGGGGTTGGGCACCTCGCCGGTCCGCTTCAGCAGCATCACCAGCGCGGCCACCTCCTCCACCGGCCGGTAGGTGGCGGCCGTCCAGAGCAGCGTGCGTATGGGCTCCTCGCCGGACTCGGTGATCGGGTCCAGCGACCCGGCGTGCCGGGCGGCCTCCGGGCGGGGCGGTGCGTCGAAGGGGTGATCGTCGTCGGTGGGTGCGGTGGGGTCGAGCGGCATGGCGCGGCTCCCTGGTGTCGGACGTCACGGGCGGGCGCGCACCGTGTTCGGTGACGGTGCGTGAACAGTGCGCACGCGTTGTTCCCACCAACCCACACCTGCCGGGCCCGCGCCATCCGGGGCGTGGTTCGTGTGCGGCATACGAGGGGCCGTTCGTCGCGCCACCGGCACGGGCCGCCCCGGACGGTGACCTTTCCGCCCGCCGTACGTCCTCCGGACGTCCGATGTCGTCCCGACCCTTGACATCCCCGGTACCAAACCGCTTCAGTGCTGCCATTGCACGAGAGCTGAACCGGTTTAGACGATCGATGTCGCACCCACGGCATTGGCGCCCCACGGCGACCGGTCCACCCCGGCGCCGGTCCACCACGGCACCCACGCACCACCGCGCCGAGGCGCGACCGCACCGCCCCCGACCGCACCGACGTACGTACGACACAGAGGGAGACACCCCATGGACCGGCGTCCGACCATCGCCGACGTGGCCCGACGGGCCGGCGTGTCGCGCAGTTCCGTCTCCTTCGCGCTCAACGACCGGCCCGGACTCGCCGAGGAGACCCGGCGCCGCATCCTGGTCGCGGCCGAGGAACTGGGATGGCGCCCCAGCCGCCCCGCCCAGGCGCTGTCGCGCGGACGGGCCGGGGCCATCGGCCTCGTCCTGGCCCGGGACACCGACGCGATCGGCGCCGACCCCTTCTTCCCGGCCTTCATCGCGGGCATCGAGTCCGTGCTCGCCCGGCGCGGCGACGCGCTCGTCCTGCACGTCACCGGCCCCGCCGACGAGGACGCCACCTACCGCCGCCTCGCCGCCGACCGCCGGGTCGACGGCGTCCTCCTCACCGACCTGCGCGTGGACGACCCCCGCCCCGCGCTGACCCGCCAACTCGGCCTGCCCGCCGTCGTGGTGGGCGACCCCGGCGGGGCGGGCGGACTGTGCTCCGTCGGGCTGGACGACCGGCCCGCCTTCGCCGCCGCCGTCCGTGAACTGGCCGCCCTGGGCCACCGCCGCATCGCCCATGTCGCGGGCCCGCAGGAGTTCCGCCACGCGCGCCGCCGCCGCGAGTCGTGGCAGCTGGCCATGCGGGAGGCGGCACTGCCCGAAGGCCCGGTCGTACCGGGCGGGTTCACCGCCGAGGGCGGCGCGACCGCCACCCGGGAACTGCTCGCGCTCGCCCCCGGCCGCCGCCCCACCGCCGTCGTCTACGCCAACGACCTGTCCGCGACCGCCGGCCTCGCCGTCGCCCAGCGGCTCGGCCTCACCGTGCCCGGCGACCTGTCGGTCGTCGGCTACGACGACACGCCGCTCGCCGAGTACACCCACCCGCCGCTCGCCTCCGCGCGCGCCGACGCCCTCGGCTGGGGCGCCGCCGCCGTCCGGGCGCTGGACGAGGTCATCGCCGAGGGGCGGTCCGACGATGTGGCCCTGCCCCCGGCGGAGTTGGTGCGGCGCGGCTCCATGGGCCCCGCGCCGGGACACGCCGCCACCGGCACACCGGGGCACGCCACCACCGAGACAACCGTACGGAGCGAGTAGCCATGCCGAGCACCCCACGGACCCCGACGTCACGGACCCCGACGTCACGGACCCCGACCCCACGGACGCCGGCCCCGCCCGCACCGGGGACACGCCGTACGGCACCCGCCCCGCGTACACCGCGTTCGAGAGCCGTCGCCGTCCTCCTCGCGCTCGCCCTCACCGGGACCGCCGCCGCCTGCTCCCGCTCCGGCCCCGACAGCGTCACCGCCGCCGGCGCGCGCGGACCCGTCACCGTGTGGCTGTCCAACAACGAACAGGAGGTGGCCTGGGGCGAGAAGATGATCGCGAGCTGGAACAGGGCCCACCCCGACCAGCACGTCAGCGCCCAGCAGATACCCGCCGGCAAGACGTCCGAGGAGGCCCTGAGCGCGTCGATCGTCGCGGGCAACAGCGCCTGTCTGGTCTTCAACACCTCGCCCGCCTCCGTACCGCAGTTCCAGAAGCAGGCCGGACTCGTCCCGCTGGACGACTTCCCCGGCGGCGAGAGCTACATCGAGACCCGCACCGGCCCCCGCGCCGCGCAGTACCGCTCCGAGGACGGCTCCTACTACCAGCTGCCGTGGAAGAGCAACCCGGTGATGATCCTCTACAACAAGGACATCTTCCGTAAGGCCGGACTCGACCCGGAGAACCCTCGGCTCGCCACGTACGACGAGTTCCTCGACAGTGCCCGGACGATTCGGGACAGCGGCGCCGCCGACGCGGCGATCTGGCCCGCGCCGACCTCCGAGTTCTTCCAGTCCTGGTTCGACTTCTACCCGGCCTTCATCGCCGAGAGCGGCGGAAAGCCCCTGGTCGAGAACGGCGAGCCGCAGTTCGACAGCCCCGCCGGGCTCCGCGTGTTCGACTTCTGGCGGACCATCTACCAGGAGAAACTCGCCCCCAACGAGACCTTCCCCGGCGACGCCCTCGGCGGCGGCAGGACCGCCATGTCGACCGTCGGACCCTGGGCCGTCGCCACGTACAAGGACAGCATCGACTGGGGGGTGGTCCCCGTGCCCACCTCCGACGGGCGCCCCGCCTCCGAGATATCGACCTTCAGCGACCAGAAGTCCGTGGCCATGTTCAGCGCGTGCGAGAACCGCGCCACCGCCTGGGACCTGCTGAAGTTCGCGACCTCCCGGGAACAGGACGGCGCGTTCCTCGCCGCCACCGGCCAGATGCCGATGCGCCCCGACCTGCCGCGTACGTACGCCGACTGGTTCGCCGAGAACCCCGACTACAAGGCGTTCGCCGACCAGGCCGACCGGACCGTGGAGGTCCCCGCCGTCGCCGGCTCCATCGACATCTGGCAGGCGCTCCGGGACGGCTGGACGCGCTCGGTCGTCTTCGGCCGCGAACCCACCGGCGAGGCGGTGCCCCGGCTCTCGCGGGACATCACCTCCCTCCTCGACGAGTACTGAGGACTGAGGCCCGTATGAGCACCACCGGCATCCCCGCCCCGACGACCGCGCCCCGGCAGCCGCGCCGGCCACGCCTCCGGCTGCCCGGCATCGGCGCGCTCTTCGTCTCGCCGTACGTCCTGTTCGTCACCGCCGTCTTCGCCGTCCCCCTCGGCTACACGATCTGGATCTCCTTCCACCGCTTCTACTTCACCGCGCCCGGCACCGACATCGACACCCCGTGGGTCGGACTGAGCAACTACCAGGACGTCCTCACCGACCCGGTCGTCCGCCGGTCCTTCCTCAACATCGCGATCTTCCTCGTGATCAACGTGCCGCTGACGGTCGTGCTCGCGCTGGTCCTGGCGAGCGCGCTCAACGCCAGGCTGCCCTTCCGGTCCTTCTTCCGGGCCGCCTACTACCTGCCGTACGTCACCGCCAGCGTCGCGCTCGTCGCCGTCTGGCAGTACCTCTTCGGCGCCGAGGGACTCCTCAACACCCTGCTCGGCGACCTCGCCCCCGACCCCTCCTGGCTCGTCAACTCCAGCCTCGCGATGCCGGTGATCGCCGTCTTCGTCACCTGGAAACAGCTCGGCTTCTTCGTGATGCTCTACCTCGCCGCGCTCCAGAGCGTGCCGAGGGAGCTGTACGAGTCCGCCGCCATCGACGGGGCGGGCCGCGTCCGTTCCTTCCTCTCCGTGACCGTGCCCGGCGTTCGCCACGCCACCACCCTCGTCACGGTGTTCGCCGTCATCACCGGCGCCAACCTCTTCAGCGAGCCCTACCTCCTCACCGGCGGCGGCGGACCCGACCACGCCTCGTCGTCGCCCGTGCTCGTCATGTACCAGAAGGGCATCGAGCAGGCGCACCCCGACTTCGCGGCGGCGCTCGGCGTCGTACTCGTCGTCTTCGTGGTCGTACTCGCCCTGGTCGCCCGCAAGTTCACCGAGAAGGGAGCCGAGTGACGAGCGCCGGCACGGTCACCCCCGCCACCGCCCCCGCCCCGCCCCCGGCAGCCGCCCGGCCCCGCCGGAGCACCGCGCGCCGCCTGATGACCGGCGGTGGCCGGCCCCTGCGGCTGGCCGTCCTCACCGTCGGCGCGGTCGCCTTCCTCTTCCCCTTCTACTACATGGTGATCGGCTCCCTCGGGAAGGTCACCACCGGTGACCTCGACGGTGCCGTCCCCCGCCCCGGCAACACCACCACCGGCAACTACGAGAGCATCAACGGGGCCATCTCGCTGGGCCGTTCACTCGTCAACTCCGGCATCTTCACCATGGGTGTGCTGCTGTGCACCATGGTCTTCGGCGTCCTCGCCGGCTACGCCCTCGCCCGGCTCCGCTTCCGGGGGCGCGGCACGCTCTTCGCCGTCCTGCTCCTTGTGCAGACCGTGCCCTTCCAACTGCTGATGCTGCCCCTGTACGTCCTGGTCGTACGCGACTACGGGCTCGGCGACAGCTACCTCGGGATGATCCTGCCGTTCGCCATCAACTCCACGGCCGTCTTCCTCTTCCGCCAGTTCTTCCTCCAGGTGCCCGCCGCGTTCTTCGAGGCCGCCCGCATCGACGGGGCGGGCGAACTGCGCATCCTGTGGCAGGTCGCGATCCCGATGGTCAGGCCCGCGCTGCTCAGCGGCGCCCTGCTGACCTTCATCGGACCGTGGAACGAGTTCCTCTGGCCGTTCCTGGTGACCAAGGACGCGGACGCGCAGCCGCTCGCCGTGTCCCTCGCCGGATTCATGAGCAACCTCCAGGGCACCGTCGCCAACCCGACCGGCGCCCTCATGGCGGGCGCCTGCGTTCTCGCCGTACCCGCCGTGGTGCTCTTCCTGCTCTTCCAGCGCCACTTCACCCAGACCGACATCGACTCCGGAACCAAGGGCTGACCACCGTGCACCAGAGCGACACCTCCCCCCACACCCCCGCCACCACGATCCCCTACCGCCTCGTGCGGCAGGGCGTGGTGATGTCCCCGCTCCCCGGCGAGCCGAACGAGGCCGAGGGCGTGCTCAACCCCGCGTCCGGCCGCACTCCCGACGGCACCCTGCACCTGCTGCCCCGCCTCGTGTCGGCGGGCAACGTCTCGCGTGTCGGGCTCGCCGAGGTCGTCCTGACCGACGGCGTGCCGACCGGTGTCGAACGGCGCGGGGTCGTCCTCGCCCCCGACGCCGGCTGGGAACGCGGCAGGAACAACGCGGGAGTCGAGGACCCCCGCGTCACCTGGATACCGGCCCTCGGGCTGCACGTCATGTCGTACGTGGCCTACGGCCCGCTCGGGCCGAAGCCCGCGCTCGCCGTCTCCGAGGACCTGACGCGGTGGCGGCGGCTCGGCCCCGTCCAGTTCGGCTACCAGCCCGACCTGGACACCGACCTCAACCTCTTCCCCAACAAGGACGTCGTGCACTTCCCGGAGCCCGTCCCCGGGCCGGACGGGGAACCGGCGTACGCGATGCTGCACCGCCCGATGTGGGACCTGGGCTGGTTCCGCCCCGGCGAGGGCGTCCACCTGCCCGCCGGAGTGACCGACGAACGGCCCGGCATCTGGATCTCGTACGTCCCCGCCGCCGAGGCCGAGCGCGACATCACCGCACTGGCCCGGCCGCGCGACCACCGCCTCGTGGCCCTGTCCGAACACCCCTGGGAGAGCCTGAAGATCGGCGCCGGACCCGCCCCGATCCGGGTCCCCGAGGGCTGGCTCCTCATCCACCACGGCGTCTCCGGCACCATCGAGGACCCCTTCGCGCAGAACCAGAAGGTCAGTTACGCGGCCGGGGCGATGATCCTCGACCCCGCCGACCCGGCCGTGGTGCTCGCCCGCTCCGCCGAGCCGCTGATGGCGCCCGAGACCGAGGAGGAACGCTCGGGCACTGTACCGAACGTCGTCTTCCCCACCGCGATCGAGGAGATCGACGGCGTACGCCACGTCTTCTACGGCATGGCCGACGCCCACATCGGAGTGGCCCGGCTGGAACGCGTCGGATGACGGGGGTGGGCGCGCGGGCGAATGGCCCGTGGTGGCGGGACGCGGTCTGCTACGAGATCCACCCCCGTTCCTTCGCGGACTCCGACGGCGACGGCACCGGTGATCTGCCCGGCGCCACCGCCCGGTTGCCGTATCTGCGGGATCTGGGGGTCGACGCCGTCTGGCTCACCCCGTTCTACCCCTCGCCGCTGGTCGACGCCGGGTACGACATCGCCGACCACACCGCCGTCGCGCCCGACCTCGGCACCCTCCGCGACCTCGGCACGCTCACCGAACGGGCCCACGCCCTCGGCCTGAAGGTGCTGGTCGACCTCGTCCCCAACCACACCTCGGACACGCACCCCTGGTTCCGGGAGGCCCTGGCGGCGCCCGCCGGAAGCGCCGCCCGGGACCGCTACCTGTTCCGGCCCGGCCGCGGCGACCGGGGCGGGGAGCCGCCCAACGACTGGCGCTCCGCGTTCGGCGGCCCGGCGTGGACACCGGCCGGCGACGGCGACTGGTACCTGCATCTGCACGCACCCGAACAGCCCGACCTGAACTGGCACCACCCGCACGTCCCCGCCGACTTCGAGCGGATCCTGCGCTTCTGGCTGGACCGGGGCGTGGACGGCTTCCGGGTGGACGTCGCCCACGCGCTGTTCAAGGACCCGGCCCTGCCGGACGCGGGCCCCGGCCAGCACGAGGACCCGGCACGCAACCATCTGATGCCGTACTACGACCGCGAGGAACTGCACCCCCTCTACCGCCGCTGGCGGGCACTGCTCGCCGGGCACCCCGCCGGACCGCCCGGCGCCGCGCCGCCGGGGGAGCGGCTGCTCGTCGCCGAGGCGGCCGTCTTCGACCCCGACCGGCTCGGGCGCTACGTACGCCCGGACGAGATGGGGCAGAGCTTCGGCTTCGCCTTCCTGGAGTGCCCGTGGGAGCCGGCGGCGATGCGCACGGTGATCGAGGAGTCCGTCGCCGCCATGGGCGCGGTGGGCGCCCCGGTGACCTGGGTGCTCTCCAGCCACGACGCGGTCCGCCCGGTCACCCGGTACGGCGGCGGGCCGGCCGGGGTACGGCGGGCGCGGGCCGCCGCGCTGCTGATGCTGGCCCTGCCGGGTGCCGCGTACGTCTACCAGGGCGAGGAACTGGGGCTGCCCCAGGCCGAGTTGGCCGACGACCGGTTGCGCGACCCGGTCTGGCGCCGATCGGGCGGGACCGAGCGGGGGCGGGACGGCTGCCGGGTCCCGCTGCCGTGGGAGGGCGACCGGCCGCCGTACGGATTCTCCTCGGCCGCCCCGGACGAGTGCTGGTTCCCGCAGCCGGAGGGGTGGGCCGGGCTGACGGTGGCCGCCCAGCTCCGCGACCCGGACTCGACGGCCGCGCTGTACCGGGCGGCACTGCGGCTGCGCCGGTCGGAGGCCGCGCGGGCCGTGGCCGACGGCCACGCGCTGCGGCTGCTCTCCGAGCCGGGCGCCTCGCATCTGGCGTTCGACCGGGGCGACGGGCTGCTGTGCGCCGTCAACTTCGGCCCGGAGCCCGTCCCCCTGCCCGCCGGGGCGCGGACGCTCCTGGCGAGCGGGCCGTTGACGGACCACGGGCGGCTGCCGACGGACACCGCCGTCTGGCTGCGGCGGTGGACCGCGCCCGCGAGAGGGGCGGCGCCCCGCCCGCCGGCGAACGGGCGGCCCGGACCGGGAGCGGTCCACGACCGGTGCCCCGACCACGGCGACGTCGGCCACGCGGTCCGCCCCGGCCCGGCCGCCCCGGACGCCGACATCGCCGCCGGGCCGCCGCTCACGGCACCCGCCCACCGGCCGGAGGGCGCGATCGCGGTCAGTACGCCGAGACCGACGCGAACAGGGCCTCCGCCTCGGCGACCGAACCGGCCAGCACACCCGGGTCCGTACTCAGCTCCGACGTGATCATGTCGACGTCCCGCAGCCCCGCCCGCCGCAGCAGCGTCTTCTCGTTCGTCACCCATTCACCGCGCGCCGCCAGCACGGCGTGCGCCGTCTGTGTCGCCGCGACGGCGAGATTGCCGACGACCTCGGTGAGCCTGCCGTACGGGACGTGGTTGTCCTTCGTGTATCCGAGCGTCATGCGCGCCCGGTCGAGCCAGAGCCCGGGAGCCGTACGGCGCAGCGCCTCCGGGTAGGCGGGGCGGGGGAGTTCACCGCGCAGCACACGGTTGATGCCGAGTTCCGCGACGACCAGATAGCTGGGGATGCCCGCGAGATGGAACATCAGCGGCTCGACGCGGAAGCGGCCCGCCTCCGCCTCCGCGAGTTCGTGGCCGACCACGGCGAGATCGCGGTAGTGCACGTCGACCCGGCGCCCCTCCACGGTCAGCCACGCACCGCCGTTGAAGACCCCGCCGCCCCACCCGCCGATCTCGGAGACCTCACCGGGCCAGCCGACGGCGCGCAGCCGCGCCGGGTCGAAGTCCCCCTCGCCGCCGCCCTCGTAGTAGACGGCCATGTCCCAGTCGCTGTCCGGCCGTGCGGTGCCCTGGGCGCGGGAGCCGCCCAGCGTCACGGCCCGCACGGCGGGCAGCGCGGCGAGCACGTCGGCGGTGCGGTCGAGGAAATCCTGGTCGCCGTCGCGGGCGGGGTCACTGACTGCGTTCATCGGGCGGGAAACCTCTCCGAGGTACGTGGGGGAAGCGGCCAAGGAACTATAGTGCGTACAAACGTTCGAACTGACGACGTGACATCAATGGGTGACCGCCCGAAACGAGGAGCCATGGGGACCAGCGATCCGGACACCCTTACGTTCTACACGCAGCCCGCGACCATGACGTCGACCGGCCGCTTCGCCCCGCTGTTCGACGCCCTGCCGAGAGACGTCGCCGGGCTCATGACCGTCGCGCAGGGTCTGCTGGTGCACGAGCACCTGGCCGGGGAGTACGGGCTGACGCTGTCCGAGGAGCAGCGCTCCAGCGTGCACGACCGGCCGGTGACGACCCTGCTGGAGCAGATCGTCGCCCGCGACGACCGCCCGCTCGACACCGCACGGGAACCGGCCGGCCGGCTCCCCGGCAACTGCCGCCACTTCACCGTCCTCATGGTCGCCATGCTGCGCGCCCAGGGGACCCCGGCCCGCGCGCGCTGCGGCTTCGGCGGCTACTTCGGCACCGGCGGCTTCGAGGACCACTGGGTCGCCGAGTACTGGAACGGCGAGCGGGGCCGCTGGATCCTCGTGGACGCCCAGATCGACGCCCGGCAGCGGGAGATGTTCCCGGTCGACTTCGACCTGACCGACGTCCCCCGGGACGCCTTCCTGGTCGGCGGCGACGCCTGGCAGCGCCACCGCGCGGGCACCGTCGACGCGGACCTCTTCGGCCTGACCATGCTGGAGGAGACCGGCGACTGGTGGATCGCGGCCAATCTGATGCGGGACGCCGCCGCGCTGACCGGCACGGAACTGCTGCCGTGGGACGTGTGGGGCGCGATGCCGGGGCCCGACTCCGAGATGGGCGAGGACCTGTGCCTGTTGCTGGACCGGCTCGCCGTACTCACGACCGATCCGGACACCCACTTCGCGGAGCTGACCCGGACGCTCCGGGACGACGCCCGCGTACGCGTGCCGGACACCGTCCGCAACGCCCTGCGCAAACGGGACGAAGCCGTGTGACCGACGGCCGTACGTGTGTTTCCGCCCGCGCCGGACAGGGTGGAACAGAGCGTGGACGAGCGGTCCGCCGATGATCGAGGTCCGGCCCCGGGCTCCCGCCGGGGGCCCGACCGGGAAGGACGGCCATGAGCGACGCGACGGGCAGCACGGCGGAGGGCGGTTCGAAAGGCGGCCCCGGGGACGGTGACGGGGCCGGGGGCGGCGGGAACGCCTCGTACGGCAGGAAACCCTTCACACGTTCCCGGAGCCACTTCGCCGACCGCGTCACCGCCGACGGCCGGGACGGATGGCCGGTCGAGGCGGGCCGCTACCGGCTCGTGGTGAGCCGCGCCTGCCCCTGGGCGAGCCGCGCCCTCGTGTCCCGGCGGCTGCTGGGCCTGGAGGACGCGCTCTCGCTCGCCGTCGCCGACCCGATCCAGGACGACCGGAGCTGGCGCTTCACCCTCGACCCCGACGGCCGCGACCCGGTGCTCGGCATCCGCTTCCTCGGCGAGGCGTACGACGCCCGTGAGACGGACTACCCCGGGGGCGTCAGCGTGCCGGCGATCGTGGACGTGCCGAGCGGCAGGCTCGTCACCAACGACTACCAGCGCCTCACCCTCGACCTCGCCACCGAATGGACGGCCCTGCACCGCCCCGGAGCCCCCGACCTGTACCCCGAACCGCTGCGCGACGAGATCGACGAGGTGATGGAAGGGATCTACCGGGACGTCAACAACGGTGTGTACCGGGCCGGTTTCGCGAGCGATCAGCGCACGTACGACGCGGCGTACCGCGACGTCTTCCACCGGCTCGGGCTGGTGTCCCAGCGGCTGGCCGGGCAGCGCTATCTGGTGGGCGACACCCTCACCGAGGCCGACATCAGGCTTTTCACCACACTGGTGCGCTTCGACGCCGTCTACCACGGCCACTTCAAGTGCAACCACCACAAGATCGCCGAGGATCCGGTGCTCCACGCGTACGTGAAGGACCTCTACCAGACGCCCGGCTTCGGCGACACGGTCGACTTCGACCACATCAAGCGGCACTACTACCAGGTGCACACCGGGGTGAATCCGACCGGCATCGTCCCCCTGGGGCCCGACCTCTCCGACTGGCTGACCCCGCACCACCGGGAGCGCCTGGGCGGCCGGCCCTTCGGCGACGGCGCCCCGCCGGGCCCGGTGCGCGCGGGCGAGGAGGTCCCGGCGGCGGGACGCCCCTGAACGTTCGCGCGCCCGCCGGTACGGGCTGGTCCGTACCGGCGGGCGTCGCGCGCCCGGCCGGGGCTACTTGCCCTCCGTCCCGTCCCCGGCCGCCTCCTGAGCCTTCTCCTGCGCGGCGACGTACGCGGCCAGCGCCTCGGCGATGAACTCCTCGGTGGCCCGCTTCTCGACACCGAGCCCGCTGAGCACGCCCTTGCCGTCCTCCAACTCCAGCAGGGCGAGCAGGAGATGCTCGGTCCCGACGTAGTTGTGGCCCAGGCGCAGCGCCTCGCGGAAGGTGAGTTCCAGGGCCTTCTTGCCGCCCGCGTCGTACGGGATGAGGTCGGGCACGCTCGCCACGGCCGGCGGCAGCACCGCCTCGACCGCCTCGCGCAGGGCCTCCGGGGTCACGCCCTGCGCGCCGATGGCCCGCGCGCCGATGCCCTTGGCCTCGGAGAGCAGCCCGAGCACGAGGTGCTCCGCCCGGATCTGGTCGTTGCCCGCCGCACGCGCCTCCTCCTGGGAGGCCATCACCACCAGCCTGGCCCGGTCGGTGAAGCGGCTGAACCCCTGACTGGCGTCGAGGTCGGTCCCCTCGCCGGGGGACTTCGCCACGAAGCGCTTCTGGGCGGCCTGCCGGGTGACCCCCATGCTGCGCCCGATGTCGGTCCAGGAGGCACCGGAGCGACGTGCCTGGTCGACGAAGTGGCCGATGAGGTGATCGGCCACGTCACCGAGGTGATCGGCGGCGATGACCGCGTCGGAGAGCTGGTCGAGAGCGTCGGTGTGGACCTTCTTGATGGCCGCGATCAGATCGTCGAGCCGGATGGGATGCGTCATGTGTCAACCTTAGGTTGACGGCCTTCGGGGTGTCAACTCGAAGTTGACATCTGTCCGGGGGTGTCGGCCGCCGGCCTGATCCCCGCCCCGTCCGGACCGAGAAGCCGGGTGGCGGCGGCCGTGGTCAGGGCCAGAAGCATCAGCGCCGCGCTCACCCACACCGGCGACCGGAAACCGAAGCCGGCGTCGAGGGCGAGACCGCCGAGCCACGGCCCCGCCGCGGCGCCGACGTTGAAGGCCGCCGTCGCGAAGGAACCGGCCAACGTCCGCGCGTCGGGCGCCAGTTGGAACACCTGCGAGATCATCGCCGAACCGGTCCCGAAGGCCAGCAGTCCCTGGACGAAGGCGAGCGCGACCACGGCCGCCGGGCTCGCCGCGCCCAGCGTCAGCGCGAGCCAGCCGAGCGCGAGCGACACCATGCCCACCACGACGAACGCGCCCCGCCGCGCGTCGGCGACACGGCCGGCGAGGGTGACACCGACGAGCGAACCCACGCCGAACAGGGCGAGCAGCGCGGGCACCCACCCGGCACCGAGCCCGGTGACCCGGGTGGCCAGCGGTTCGAGGTAGGAGAACGCGCAGAACGTCGCTCCCTGCACGAGCGCCATGGTCAGCAGGGTCAGGACGACGCGCCGGCCGGTGAGCGCGCGCAACTCCGCGCGTACGGTGGGCGTTTGCTCCGGAGCAGGAGCAGGAGCAGGAGCAGGAGCAGGAGCAGGAGCCGGAGCCGGAGCCGGAGCGGCATGCTCGGGCGCGTGTGAGCGCGAATGCGCGGGCACTTCCTTGGTCGCCGTGGCGGACGGCCGTTCGGCCGGGACGGAGGTCACGATCGCGACGAGCGCGGGCAGTGACACGACCGCCACCGCCCAGAACGCGGCCCGCCACCCCAGGTGTTCGCCCAGCAGCGCCCCGGCGGGCACCCCCACCACACAGGCGACGGTGACACCGCCGACCACGACCGACATGGCGCGTGCCCGCGCCGCCGGTTCGACCATCGCGACGGCGGCGACCAGCGCGACCGCCCAGAACCCGGCGTTGGCCAGCGCGCCGACGATCCGGGTCACGAGCAGCACCTCGTAGCCGGGGGTGAGGGCGCCGACCACGTGCGCGGCCACGAACGCGGTCAGAAAGACCAGCAGCGCGCGGCGGCGCGGCCAGGTCCGGCTGAACAGCGCCATCAGCGGCGCCCCGATCACCATCCCCACGGCGAACGCGGACGTCAGAAGCCCGGCGTCGGGGACGGAGACGTCCAGATCGGCGGCGATGCCCGAGACGAGACCGGACAGCATGAACTCGGAGGTGCCCTGGGCGAAGACCGCGAGCCCGAGCACGTAGACAGCGAATGGCATGAGTGAACCCCAACGGAGGATCGGTGAGTTGACAGGCCGGTGCGGGTGGTCGCACCCGGGGGAGAGCGGGCCGGGGCGGTCGTCACCGCGCGGGGGACGACCGGGAATCACGGCAACCGCCGGTCCCGTCCGGTGAGTTCACGGACGGGACGGGCGAAGCTGCGGCCCACTCGACGGTGGACCGGGGGCATGACCCCGCCGAGGTCTCCCGTACGACCGGCGCGGTCGTACGGCGTCACCTCGACGTCGGGTCGGCCACCGGGCGACCGGTGGCTAGAGTCTGTCGGACTCGGGGCTGCTCATGGACGGCAAGTTACCAGCCGCGCAACGGTTCCGTGGGCCGATCCGGTGAGCGCGACGGCGAACACGCCGTCCGGCGACGGCCACGCGGCTATAACCGGCCCATGATCTACCACTTCGCCGCGCTGTCCCACTGGCCGGCAGATCCGGACCTGCCCTACGCGCCGCCGACGCTCGCCGTGGACGGCACCGTCCACGGCTCCCCGACCGAGGAAGCGGTCCTCATGATCGTGGAGCGTTTCCACCAGGACACGGACGGTGTCGTCCTGGTCGTCGACGAGACCAGGCTCGGCGTGCCCGTCGAGTGGGTGACCCCGCCCGCGCGTTCGCCACTGGCCCGGCTGCCCGGCCACCGTACGGCCCGGATCCGGGGACCGCTCGACCGGGACGCCGTGGTCAGGCTCCTGGACGTCGTACGCGGTGAGGACGGCCGGGGCCCGTCACTGGTCGGGCGGGACGGCTCCCCGACCGGGTGAGCCGGGGCCCCGCGCCGCGCTCACCAGTCGTGCACCGTCCCGTCCCGCAGCCGGTTCACCGGCAGGTAGGCGGGGGAGTACGGGAAGCGCGCGGCGGCCTCCAGGTCCAGGTCGACCCCGAGACCGGGTGCCTCGGAGGGGTTCAGCAGACCGCCGTCGAAGGTGTACGAGGGGCGGAAGACCTCCAGCGTCTCGGCCGAGTGGCGGGTGTATTCCTGGATGCCGAAGTTGTGGATCGCCACGTCCAGATGGATCGCGGCGGCCATCCCGACCGGTGAGATGTCCGCCGGACCGTGAATCCCCGACCGGGCCCCGTGGACCGCCGCGAGGTCCAGCAGCCTGCGCATCGCCGTGATGCCCCCGGCGTGGGTGACGGCGGAGCGCACGTAGTCGATCAGCCGCTCGCCGAGCAGCGTCGTGTAGTCGTTGACGTGGTTGAACACCTCGCCGATGGCGAGCGGGGTCGTGGTGTGCTGCCGGACGAGGCGCAGCGCCGCCTGGTCCTCCGCCGGGGTGCAGTCCTCCAGCCAGAAGAGGTCGTAGGGCTCCAGGGACTTGCCGAGCCGCGCCGCCTGGATCGGGGTCATCCGGTGGTGGCCGTCGTGCAGCAGGGGCAGTTCGGGGCCGAACTCCTCGCGTACGGCCTCGAAGACCGCCGGGACGTGGCGCAGATACGCGGCCGTGTCCCACACCTCCTCGAACGGCAGCGCCCGCCCGCCCGCCGCCCCGTCCCCGGCCGGCAGGCCGAGCCCGGTCGCGGCGTCGCCGCCGTCCACCCCGTACACCGCGTCCAGCCCGGGGACACCGGTCTGGATCCGCACCGCCCGGTACCCCTGCGCCAGCACGACGTGCACCGAGTCCAGCAGTTCGGGGACGTCACGGCCCGACGCGTGCCCGTACGCCAGCGCCCCGCGCCGGCTGCGCCCGCCCAGCAGCTGGTAGAGCGGCATCCCGGCGGTCTTGGCCTTGATGTCCCACAGAGCCGTGTCGACGGCGGCGATCGCGGCCATCGTGACCGGACCGCGCCGCCAGTACGCACCCCGGTAGAGGTACTGCCAGGTGTCCTCGATCGCACCCGCGTCGCGGCCGAGCAGCAACGGCGCGACGTGCTCGCGCAGATAGGTGTCGACGGCCAGTTCGCGGCCGTTGAGGGTGGCGTCGCCGAGCCCGACGACACCCTCGGACGTGGTCACGCGCAGGGTCACGAAGTTGCGGCCGGGGCTGGTGACGACGGTTTCGACGGACTGGATCTTCATGGGTGCGGGTGCTCCTCGGACGAGGGACGGACGGCGGAGGGAGGGTCGGGCGGGCGGCGGAAGGGGCCGGCGGAGGGGAGGGCGGGCCGGCCGGTGCGGGGCGGCGGCCCACGGGGGCGAGGCCCTGCTACCCGCTTCCGCCCGCCGTCACGCCGAGTCCCGCACCACCAGCGTCGTCGGAAGCAGCACCTGACGGCGCTCCGTGGCGGGCTCCGCGATCTCCTCCAGCAGAAGCCGGGTGATCGAGCGCCCGATCGCCTCGATGGGCTGGCGCACACTGGTCAGCGCCGGTGTCGTGTGCCGGGCGATGACCGAGTCGTCGAAGCCGATCACCGCCACGTCCTCGGGCACCCGCCGCCCCCGCTCCCGCAGTTCGGTCAGCGCGCCCACCGCCATGACGTCCGAGGCGGCGAAGACCGCGTCGATCCCGGGCACCCGGTCGAGCAGGTCGCCCATCGCCTTGCGCCCACCCTCCTCGGTGAAGTCCGCGACCGCGACCAGCCGTTCGTCCACCGCCGTACCCCGCGCGGCCAGCGCCTCGCGCCAGCCCCGGAGCCTGCTGTTGCCGACGTCCATGTCCAGCGGTCCCGTGATCGTCGCGATCGTGCCGCGCCCGGCGTCCAGCAGATGCCGTACGGCCGCCGCCGCGCCCCCGACGTTGTCGGAGTGGACATGGCTCAGCGACTCGTCCGGCGAGCGCCGGCCCGCCAGGACCGTCGGCATCCGCATCTCCTCCAGCAGACCGGGCAGCGGGTCGTCGTCGTGGATCGACACCAGCAGCACCCCGTCCACCCGGCGTGCCGCCGCGAAGCGCGTCAGCCGGTCCAGCTCCCGCCGGTCGCGCACCAGGATCAGCAGCAACTGCATCTCGGTGTCGTCCAGTTCGGCACTCACCCCCCGGATCACGGCGGAGAAGTACGGCTCCGCGGCGAGCCGGCTCTCCGACTCGGGAATCACCAGCGCGACACAGTCGGTCCGGCTGGTGACGAGGCTCCGGGCCGCCGGGTTGGGTATGTAGTTCAGCTTCGCGATGGCCGTCTCGACCGCCGCTCGTGCCTTCGCGCTGACGCCGGGCGAACCGTTGACGACCCGGGAGACCGTTCCGCGGCCCACCCCCGCGAGCTGGGCGACGGCTTCAAGAGTTGGCCGCGGATCTTGGTGTTTACGGCTGCTCATCCATTCTCCTGACTTCTGCCCCGCGGGGAGGCCCCGTTCCCGTCCACGCAGGGCACTTGACCCGCGACGGACCGCTCCGCCCCTCTCGGCGCGGGACATCTCCGGGCAACGGAAACGTCTTCAACTCTTGACACGGTGCGACGTACTCCGCAGAGTCTTGCACAACCGATTGGGAGCGCTCCCACTCTCCCGCACACCGGATGACGGGCCCGCGTCCGGTGTCGTCATCGAGCCACTTCCGGCGCGTCGAGCGCCTCGCAAGGAGGAAGCACATGGGCACCGCCCGTCATCGCCTCGGTTCCACCCTCTCCGCTCTCCCGTCCCGCTTCCCGCACCGTTCCGCCAACTCCTCCCCGCACCGCTCGCCGCACCGCTTCCCGACCCTCGCCGCCGTCGCCGCGGCCGGTCTGTCCCTCGTGCTCGTCGCCGGCTGCGGAGGCGGCGGCGACACCGGCGAGGCGAAGACGAAGGACGGCAAGACCGTCGTCACCATGGGCATGTTCGGCGTCATGGGGTTCAAGGAGTCCGGGCTCCTCGACACGTACATGAAGGAGAATCCCGACATCCTGATCGAGGCCGACGTGGCCGGCGACGAGCAGACGTACTACACCGCGCTCCAGACCCATCTGGCCGCCGGCAGCGGCCTCAAGGACATCCAGGGCATCGAGATAGGCCGGGCCAAGGAACTCGTCGACACCCAGGCCGACAAGTTCTCCGACCTGTCCAAGACACCGGGCCTGGACCACTTCCTGCCCTGGAAGTCGAGCCAGGTCACCACCGAGGACGGCAAGCTCCTCGGCCTCGGCACGGACATCGGCCCCATGGCCGTCTGCTACCGCAAGGACCTGTTCGAGCAGGCCGGTCTGCCGACCGACCGCGCCGAGGTCGAGAAGCTGTGGGCGGGCGACTGGGCCAAGTACGTGGAGGTCGGCCGGGACTTCAAGGAGGGCTCCAAGAAGGCCAAGGTCGCCTTCATGGACAGCTCCACCGGACTGTTCAACGCGATGATCTACGGCGACGAGAAGCAGTTCTACGACAAGGACGGCACGCTCATCTACGCCGACAACCCCGTGGTCAAGGACGCCTGGGCGCTCGCCTCCGGCGCCGCCCAGTCCGGACTGACCGCCAAACTGCGGCAGTTCCAGCCCGGCTGGGACCCGGGACTGGCCAACGGCACCTTCGCCACGACGGTCTGCCCCGCCTGGATGCTCGCGCACATCAGTGAGAAGGCGGGCCCGGCCAACAAGGGCAAGTGGGACGTCGCCAAGGCACCCAAGGGCGCCAACTGGGGCGGCGCGTTCCTCGGCGTGATGGACAAGAGCCCGGTGAAGAAGGAGGCCGCCGACCTCGTCGCGTGGCTGACCGCGCCCGAACAGCAGGCGGTCATCTTCGAGAAGCTCGGCAACTTCCCGTCGTCGAAGACGGCGCTGTCCATCCCCGCCGTGGCCAACGGCACCTCCGCCTACTTCAGCGACGCGCCGATCGGCCAGATATTCGGCGCCGCGGCCAAGGAGATCCCGGACGAGCAGGTCCTCGGCCGCAAGGACGGCACGATCAAGGACACCTTCTCGGCGGGCCTCCAGCTGATCGAGTCGCAGGGCAAGAAGCCCGACGTGGCGTGGAAGACGACGGACGAGCGCATCAAGAAGCTCACCCGGTGACCGGCTGATCCCGTCCGGCGGCCGGGTCCTGCCTCCCCTCGACCGGCCCGGCCGCCGGGCCCCGCGCCCGGGTGCGTACGTAGCGTCCCCGCGGCGTACGACACCCACGGAACGCGATCCACCCGTACCGACTCCACCCCGCACCGACTCCACCCGCACGGAACTGACCGCACGCACACGGAACTCACGGAAGGACGCCCGCGTGGCCACCTCCACCCCGGCAGCCCGCACCGACGGGCAGCCGCCCCCGCCCCCGCACGGCTCCGCCGGGAAGAGCGGTCCCCGCCGCGACGGATCAGCGGGCCAGTCGCGGCGCAACCTCCTGCACCGGCTGGACGTGCGCGGGGTCCCGTACGCCTTCATCGCCCCCTTCTTCCTGATCTTCGGCGCCTTCGGGCTCTACCCCCTCCTCTACACGTTCTGGATCTCGCTGCACCGCGTCGAGCTGTCGTCGCTGGACCGGATGGAGTGGCGAGGACTCGCCAACTTCACCGAACTCATCGACGACGACCGGTTCTGGAACGCGCTGACCAACACCTTCACCATCGGTGTCATCTCCACCGTCCCGCAGCTGCTCATGGCGCTCGGCCTCGCCCATCTCCTCAACTACCGGCTCCGTGGCTCGACGTTCTTCCGGGTCGCCGTCCTCACCCCGTACGCCACGTCGATCGCCGCCGCCGCACTCGTCTTCACCATGCTCTTCGAGCGTGACTACGGCATGATCAACTGGGGCCTCGGCTTCCTCGGGGTCGAGAACATCGACTTCGAGAACCAGAAGTGGCCCGCCCAGTTCGCCATCTCCGCCATCGTCATCTGGCGCTGGACCGGCTACAACGCGCTGCTCTACCTCGCGGCGATGCAGGCGATACCGAGAGACCTGTACGAGGCCGCCGCCATCGACGGCGCGTCACGCTGGCAGCAGTTCCGCCAGGTCACCGTGCCCGGCATCAGCGCCACGATCGTCTTCACCATCGTGCTCTCCACCATCGGCGCGACCCAGCTGTTCGGTGAACCGCTGATCTTCGGCCAGGGACCGAACGGCATCAGCGGCGGCGCCGACAACCAGTACCAGACGCTCGGACTGCTCCTCTACGAAGAGGGCTGGCGCAACTACCAGATGGGGCGCGCCGCGACGATCGCCTGGGCGATGTTCCTCATCCTCATCCTCGTCTTCGTCCTCCAGCGCGTCGTCACCGGCGTCAGGGCACGCCGCTCGGCACGGCCCGCCTCGGCCACCAGGAAGACCCCGGCCACCCCCAAGGCCCCGTCCACGCCGTCCGTACCGTCCTGACCAGGGAGCAGCAGCCGCATGACCATCGACACCGCGCCCGTCCGGACGGACGCGCACGACCGGGCACCCCGGGCCCCCGCGCCCGCCGGCCGCCTCCGGATCGCCCGCGCGCTGCGCCCCGGCGCCGGCCGCACCCACCACGCCGGACCCCTCGCCTACGTCCTGCTCGGCATCGCCGCGCTCGTCTCGCTCTTCCCGCTGTACTGGACGGTGGTGGCCGCCTCCACCGACAACACCCGCATCTCGCAGACCCCGCCGCCGTTCCTCCCGGGGCCGAATCTCCTCAAGAACCTCGGCATCGCCTGGCAGGACGCCGCGATGGGCAAGGCGATGATCAACAGCCTGATCGTGGCCGGTGCCATCGCGCTGTCGACGGTCTTCTTCGCCACCCTGGCCGGGTTCGCCTTCGCCAAACTGCGCTTCCGGGGACGGAACCTGCTGCTGCTCCTGGTCATCGGCACGATGCTGGTGCCGCCGCAGCTCGGAGTCGTCCCGCTGTTCATGATGATGGCCGACCTCGGCTGGGGGCAGACCCTGCCGTCGGTCATCTTCCCGACGCTCGTCAGCGCGGTCGGTGTGTTCTTCATGCGGCAGTACCTCAAGGAGGCGCTGCCCGACGAACTCATCGAGGCGGGACGGCTGGACGGCGCGCACTCGCTCCGGATCTTCTGGAGCATCGTGCTGCCGATCGCCCGGCCGCCCATGGCCGTTCTCTTCATGATCACGTTCGTGCACGCGTGGAACGACTTCTTCTGGCCGTTCATCGCGCTCGACATGACCAACCCCACGGTGCCGGTCGCCCTCACCCAGCTCAGCGCGGGCTATGTGCGCGACCAGTCCGTGATCATGGCGGGCGCGCTGCTGGGCACCCTTCCGCTGCTGGTGATGTTCATCGTCTTCGGCCGCCAGATAGTCGGCGGGATCATGCAGGGAGCGGTCAAGGGCTGACCGCCCTCCCCGGCCGACGACCCGTCAATCTCCGTCGGTTCGCGCCCCGTTCCCCCGGCCCCGCCGGAACCGCGCCGGGCCGCCGCCCCCTGCCCGCTTCCGGCCTTTCCCCCGGCGGCCCGCCCCTCCGCGCACGTCCCCGCACCCGCCCGCGCGGACTCCCGCCCGTCCACTCACCCCCACACGGCTCACCGTTCAACTCCTGAAAGGGACCCCCGTGGCCACCTCCCCCTCCACCCCGTCCTCCGTACGAGTCTTTCCGCCCGAGTTCCTCTGGGGCACCGCGACCGCGGCCTACCAGATCGAGGGCGCCGCACGGGAAGCCGGCCGCACCCCCTCCATCTGGGACGTCTACTCCCGCACCCCCGGCAAGGTCCGCAACGGCGACACCGGTGACATCGCCGCCGACCACTACCACCGCTGGCGCGAGGACACCGCTCTGATGTCCGACCTCGGCGTCGGCGCCTACCGCTTCTCGGTCTCCTGGCCCCGGGTGCAGCCCACCGGCAGCGGTCCCGCGTCCCAGGAGGGCCTCGACTTCTACCGGCGCCTGACCGACGACCTGCTCGCCAAGGGCATCGAACCGGTCGTCACCCTCTACCACTGGGACCTGCCCCAGCACCTGGAGGACGCGGGCGGCTGGCCCGAGCGCCGTACCGCCGAGCACTTCGCCGAGTACGCCGCCCTCGTCGCCGACGCGCTCGGCGACCGCGTCACCACCTGGACCACCCTCAACGAGCCCTGGTGCAGCGCCTTCCTCGGCTACGGCTCCGGGGTGCACGCCCCCGGCCGTACCGACCCCGTGGCCGCCCTGCGCGCCGCCCACCACCTCAACCTCGGGCACGGGCTCGCGGTCCGGGCGCTGCGCGACCGGCTCCCGGCCGGGGCGCGGGTCTCCGTCACACTCAACCTCCACCAGGTACGTCCCCTGACCGGCAGCGCCGCCGACCACGACGCCGTCCGCCGGATCGACGGGCTCGCCAACCGCGTCTTCACCGGACCGATGCTGGACGGCGCCTACCCCGAGGACGTCCTGGCCGACACCGCGTCCCTCACCGACTGGGACTTCGTGCACGACGGCGACACGGCGCTCATCCACCAGCCGCTGGACTTCCTCGGCGTCAACTACTACTCGCCGACGCTCGTCTCCCACCACGACGGCCCGCCCGCCCACCGGTCCGACGGGCACGGCGCCAGCGACCACAGCCCGTGGCCCGCCGCCGACCAGGTCGCCTTCCACCAGACCCCCGGCCCCCGGACCGCCATGGGCTGGACGGTGGACCCGGACGGGCTGTACGAACTGCTGATGCGGGTACGCCGCGACCACCCCGAACTGCCGGTGATGATCACCGAGAACGGGGCCGCCTTCGACGACTACGCCAACCCGGACGGCGAGGTGCGGGACCCGGAGCGGATCGCGTACCTGCGGGACCACCTCGCCGCCGTGCACAGCGCCATCGAGGCGGGCGCCGACGTACGCGGCTACTTCCTCTGGTCGCTGCTGGACAACTACGAGTGGGGGTACGGCTACAGCCGCCGCTTCGGCGCGGTGTACGTCGACTACGCCACCCAGCGGCGTACCCCCAAGGCCAGCGCCCACTGGTACGCCAAGCTCACCCGCAGCGGCAGCCTGGCGGTCGGCGCCCCGGAGGGGGACGAGTAGCACGTCCGCGGTCTCCTGTTACGACGGGACGCCCGGTGACGTCGCGCCCTCGGTCGCGTCGGCGCCGGGCGTCCCCACGGGAGCGGGCTGCTCCGGTGGCGCGGGCGACGGGGTGCGGTAGGTGCGCAGGGGGGCGTTGACCGCCGCCACGACGGCGACCGCCACGGCGGCCGACAGCCCCCCGGCGACCAGGGAGAAGGGAGCCGAGGTCACCGAGGCCAGCAGCCCGCCCCGGAAGTTGCCCAACTCCGGGCCGCCCACACCGATGACGTACTCCACGGAGGACACCCGGCCCCGGTAGGCGTCCGGGGTCTCCAACTGCACGAGTGCGTTCCGGGTGACCACGGACACGGTGTCGGCGGCCCCGGCCACGGCCAGACAGCCGAGGGCGAGCCACAGCGGCTCGGCCAGGCCGAAGCCCGCCAGGGCCAGGCCCCAGAGGCCGGCCGCCGTCAACTGGACCCGCCCGGCGCCCGGCCGGCGGGTCACCGTGCCGGAGAGCAGGCCCGCCGTGATCCCGCCGACCGCGACCGCTGACAGGAACAGGCCGAGGGTGCGCGGATCACCGTGGAAACGGGCCTCGTTGACCAGCGGGAACAGGGCGACGGGCATGGCGAGCAGCGTCGCGGACAGATCGGTGGCCAGCGCGCCCCAGAGCGTCGGACGGCGTGTCACGATCCGCCACCCGCCCCGCTCCGCCCGGCGCCTCCCGTTACCCGCCTTCCCGGTTCCCTCGGGCGGCATCGGCGGGAGGCGCAGCGTCGCGAGCAGGGAGACGGCTGCGGTCGCGGCCTGCACGGCGTAGGCGGCGGGCAATCCCCACTGGGCGATGATCAGCCCGGCCGCCGCGGGCCCGGCCAGCATCGCCGTCTGGAAGGAGATGTTGCTCAGCGCGAGCCCGGCGGCGACCTGGTCGGCGGGCAGCAGCCGGACCGGGAAGGTGCGGCGCGCGGGCGCGCCGAGCGCACCGCACGCGGAGCCGGCCGCGACGAGCGCGAGCAGCAGGCCGGCGTTCCGGTTGTCCGACAGGGCCTGGGCGCACAGTGCGGCGGCGATCAGCAACTGGCCGCAGGACGTGGCCCGTACCACCGTACGGCGGTCGACGGCGTCCGCCAGCGAGCCGCCGAGCAGCCCGAACAGCAGCGTGGCCACTCCGGTGACGAGCCCGATGGTGCCGGTGCCGACCGGGCTGCCGGTCAGCTCCCACACCTGCGCGAGCACCGCCACCATGGCGGTCTGGCCGCCGAATTGCGAGAACGTCGACCCGATCCACAGGTCCCGGAACGGCCCCCCGCCGCGCAGCGGACGGGTGTCGACGAACCTGTCGCGCCCCTTCACCGCGACTTGTCGAGGTGGTCGAGGTGGTCGAGAACGCGCTGCCGCATGGACCGCCGCGCCAGCGCCCGCCGCACCTCCTCGACCACGGTGGTCAGCGCGTACGGGATCTCCGCGTCCAGCTCCGCGACGGTGGCGTGGGTGGCGCGCCACTCCGCCTCCAGGAACGGTACGAGCGAGCGCCCCCGCTCGGTCAGCTCGATCCGCCGCGTACGCGCGTCGGGCCCCGGCTCGGAGCTGACCAGCCCCTCCTTGCGCATCGCGGTGAGGGTCTGGCTGAGCGCGGAGTGCGAGAGCCCCAGCGACTCGGCCAGCTCCCGGATGGTGAGCGGCCCGGTGTGCGCGAGCCGGATCAGCGGATACGCGAACCGGGGCCGCACCCCCTCGATCCCGCGCGTGAGATACACCTGCTCGATCTCGGCGTCCAGCTCCGCCAGCAGGACGTGCAGGGACTGCCAGGGATCGGGCCGCGTGGTGGGGTCCGAGGATGTCATAGCGCTAATATAACAGCGCTATGACAATCGCCGGGCCCGGTCCGGTCCGGGCGCCGCACGCCGGAGCCAGGCGCTACGCGACGCGGCGCCTGGCCTTCACGGCGTTGTCCGTGCGTGTGGCCGGGCTCCCGTCGGGGGCGGTCTGGACGCGTTCGTGCTCCGCGCGGAGCAGCACGTCCCAGCCCCCGTCGGACAGGCCGAGCGAGGCGACGACCTCGTCCGGAGTCGGCAGATGGACCTCCGGGTGCGGGTTCGGCTCCCACGGCGGGAGCCCCGCGTGTCCCACGATCAGCAGCACGCCGCCGGGCGCGACTGCCGCCGCCGCGGACCGCAGGATCTCCTCGCGCGGCAGGTCGCCCGGCGAGTGCAGGAACTGCGCCGACACCAGGTCGTACGTCCCGGTGGGGAACGACGTGCCCAGGTCGTGCCGCTGCCAGTCGATACGGTCCGCGATCTCCGCGCCCTTCTCGGCGGCGTGGCGCCGGGCCCTGGCGAGGGCGACCCCGGATATGTCGCAGGCGGTCACCCGCCACCCCTGGCCGGCCAGCCAGATCGCGTCGCCCCCTTCGCCGCTGCCCAGGTCCAGCGCCCGGCCGGGCGTCAGTCCGGTGATCTCCCGGACGAGGACGGCGTTGGGGTCGCCGCTCCAGATCCGGTCGCTCTCGCCGTAACGGGCGTCCCAGAACTCCTCGTTGGTGCCGTCGGCCCCGTTGCCGTCGGTGCCGTTGTCCGTGCCGTCGTCCGCGCTGGTGCGGGTGTGTGTCATCGGTAGGTCTCCTTCACCGGATCGCCCCTGCGCCGCACCGGCGGATCTGCCGGTGACGTGGCGCGACCATCTGCCGGTGATGGTCGGCCCCGCCCTCGTGGTTTGACAAAGTTCGTTGCCGAGGCGGCAAATGGAGTCATGGCCGACGACGAGTTCTCCACCGTCCTGCACGGGGTGGGACCGCGCCTGCGCGCCCTGCGCCAGGAGCGCGGCACCACCCTCGCCCTGCTGAGCGAGACGACCGGCATCTCGGTCAGTACGCTCTCCCGGCTGGAGTCCGGCGGACGCAAACCCACCCTGGAACTGCTCCTGCCGCTGGCCAGGGCGTACGGCGTGCAGCTCGACGAGCTGGTGGGCGCGCCCGCGACCGGCGATCCCCGTGTCCATATGCGGCCCTTCAACCGCCATGGCATGACCTATGTGCCGCTGACCCGCCATCTCGGCGGACTCCAGGCGTACAAGCAGATCATCCCGGCGGGTCGTGAGCAGAGCGGCCGACCGGAACAGCAGGTGCACGAGGGCTACGAATGGCTCTACGTCCTGGCCGGCCGGCTCCGCCTGCTCCTCGGTGAGCACGACCTGGTACTGGGCGCCGGGGAAGCGGCCGAGTTCGACACCCGTACACCGCACGCCTGGACCCGGGTGGGCACGGACGCGGTCGAATTCCTGAGCATCTTCGGCCAGCAGGGCGAGCGGATGCACGTACGCGCACGGCCCGCCGAGAAGTGACCGACGCCCGGCGGGCCCCGGTGGAGCGCGCTGTCCGGACCCGCCGTCAGTCCTTCGCGGGCCCGATCGACGCCAGCAGCGAGGCCACCACCCGCTCCGTCGACGCCGCCATGTCCACCGACCCCGGCGACAGCAGCCACTGCACCTGGAGCCCGTCCATCACCGCGATGATCGCGTTCGCCACGTTCTCGACGTCCAGGTCCTCGCGTGCCTCGCCCAGTTCGGCCGCCTCCCGCAGCGCGTCCACGACGAAGGCCCGCAGCCCCGTGTACCGATTGCGGAAGTACTCCTGCGCGGGGTGACTTTCGGTGACGCTCTCCGCCGACAGGACCGTGTACAGCCGTACGATGCCCTCCCGCTCGGAGTTGCGCCGCGAGGTGTCGATCAGATGGCGCAGAAAGGCCAGACCGCGCGGGCGGTCCGGGCCGAGCTGCTCTATGTCGGCCCGGTCCCGCAGTTCGAGCACGCTCGTCAGGAGCAGCTCCTTGGAGCGGAAATAGTGCAGGACACCCGCCTGGGTGAGCCCCGCGCGATCCGCGATCTCCGCCAGCGACGCGTTGTTGTAGCCGCGCGCGGCGAACGTCTCCATGGCGATGCGCAGGATCTCCTCGCGCCGCTGCCGCGCCCCCGCGCTGCGCGGGGTGCGCGGCCGGTCCGGTCCGGCCGCCGCGCCGCCCCGGTCCCCCGCTCGTCTGTTGCTCACCGTGCGCAGTCTACGGCTCCCGGGATCACGGCCACGCCCTCGGGACGGGCGCCGGAGGGCCGCCCGGAACAAGTTCCGTACAACTTCCGTACGACGACTTACTAAGTACTTAGTAAGCGTGCTTTCATGTCGCCGATGCGCCACCCCGGCCCCGGCGCGGCACGCCCCGGCCGCAGGCGATCCGTTCGACACACGAACCGGCAGGAGCCCCCACGCATGCGAAGAACCCTGCACAGAAACGTCGTTCGCAAAGCTGTCGCCGCCCTCGGCGTGCTCGCGCTGGGCGGCAGCCTCGGACTGACCTCGTCCGGGACCGCGCAGGCCGCCGATCCCACCGCCCAGGTGTGGATCTCCACGGCCGACGGGAGCCGCAAGCTCGCCTCGGCGGGCCAGATCACCTTCAACTCCACTCCGCAGGCCATCGACATCAATGTCAATACGGCTCAGCGCGAGCAGCAGTTCACCGGGGCCGGCGCCTCGGTCACCGGCGCGGCCGGGTATCTGATCAACCAGCTTCCTCAGGCCCAGAAGAACTCCCTGATGACCTCGCTCTTCTCCGCCCAGGGCGACGGCATCGGCCTCAACTACCTGCGCCAGCCGCTCGGTTCCACCGACTTCAACCAGGGCGCCGCGTACACGTACGAGGACAACCAGGGCGACTTCAACCTCGGCCGGGACCACGAGGCGATCATCCCGGTCCTCAAGCAGGCCGTGTCGATCAACCCCGGCATCCGTTTCATGGGCACCCCCTGGACGCCGCCCGCGTGGATGAAGACCAACAACAGCCTCAACGGCGGCAGTCTGCGCACCGACCGCTACCAGCAGTACGCCGACTACCTGGTCAAGTCGATCCAGGGCTACCAGCAGCAGGGCATCCGGCTCACCGACCTCACGGTGCAGAACGAGCCCGAGTTCGCGACGAGTTACCCGTCGATGAGCATGACCGCCTCGGAGCAGGCCGCGTTCTTCAAGGTGCTCGACCGCACACTGACGGCGGCCGGTCTGCCGACCAACCTCCTGGCGTACGACCACAACTGGGACCACCCGAACTACCCGCTCCAGGTCTTCGCCGAGACACCGGGCATGAACCGCGTGATCGGTGCCGCCTTCCACTGCTACGGCGGCCAGCCCGGCAGCCAGTCGCAGATCCGGCAGGCCGGCAAGCGGGTCTTCTTCACCGAGTGCTCGGGCACCGACAGCGACAACCAGGCCAACACCTTCGCCGACACGCTGAAGTGGCACGCCGAGAACCTCGTCGTGGCCAACATGCGCAACGGCGGCGAGACCACGATCATGTGGAACCTCGCGCTGAACCAGAGCGGCGGCCCCCACCAGGGTCACTGCACCACCCGCTGCAACGGTGTGGTCGAGATCAACGGCAGCACGGTCACCCGTAACGCCGAGTACTACGTCCTCGGTCATCTGACCAAGTTCGTGCGGCCCGGCGCCACCCGCGTCGGCTCCACCAGCCAGGGCGCGGGCGGGGTGCAGAACGTCGTCTGGCAGAACCCGGACGGCAGCAAGGCCGCGTACGTCGTGAACGGCGCGAGTGCGGCCCGGACGTTCTCCGTCACGGACGCCGGGCGCTCGGCCACGTACACGCTGCCCGCGGGCTCCGTCGCCACCCTCGTCTGGACCGGCGCCGACCCGGGCAACCCGGGCAACGGCACCATCGACCCGGCCGCGTGGTACCAGGTGGTCAACAGCGGCAGCAGCGCCTGCCTCGACGCGACCGGCTGGGGTACGGCCGACGGCACGGGACTCCAGCAGTGGTCCTGCTCCGCCCCCGCGGCGAACAACCAGACCTGGCAGTTCCGGCCCACCAGCAACGGCTACCACCAGGTCGTCAACCGGCACGCCGACAAGGTGTGGGACATCGACGGCGGGTCCGGTGCCACCGCCGACGGGGCCCGCGCCCACCTGTGGAGCTACACCGGCGCCACCAACCAGCAGTGGCAGGCGCAGCGGATCGGTACCACCGACCGCTACCGGTTCGCCGCCCGGCACAGCAACAAGTGCCTGACGGTGAGCGCCGGTACGGCGAACGGCGCCACGCTCACCCAGCAGCCGTGCACGGAGGCGGCGAACCAGACGTTCCGGCTGGTGGCGCAGCCGTAGCCGTAGCCGTACGCGTCACCGTGCGTCACGTGCGTCACGTGCGAAGCCGGTCAGGCGTCAGGCGTCGCTCGTCCGGCGTCACGCGGGAGCCGATGAGTCCGGAAGTCCGGGCTCATCGGCTCCCGTTCGTTGTCGGTGCTCCCAGGGGTGGGCGCGGGGCCGGGGGTCAGAGGTCGAGCACCGCGCGCAGCGCCTGGCTGACGCGTTCCATCACCGCCGTGTCGACCGGGCCGAGCAGCTTCGCGCCGTCGAAGCGCGTCACCCGCAACTGCTGGAGGTTGACCGCGACGGCCGTGGAGGGCAGCGGGTCGTCGATCACCACGGACATCGCCGTGTCGGGGTAGCGCCCGGCGTCGTGCAGGACGACGGTGAGCACCGCCCCGTACGCCTCCTCCAGACCGTCCAGCGAGACGATCAGGACGTTCCGCCCGTCCCCGAGCGTCCAGATCTCACCGCGTTTCACAGGGCGTCGCCCTCGCCGCCCAGGTCCTCGCCGAGGCCGAGGGAGGCGAGCCGGCGGGCCGAGTCCAGCACGGCCTGCCGCTGGGCGGCGCGCACGATGTAGGCGTTGAGGGACAGCCCGGCGGCTGCCGCGCCCGCCTTGATCGATGCGCTGATCTCGTCCGGGATACGGAGCGTCATGGCGGTCATGCGACCGAGCGTAGCAACCGGGCGGTGGTCCCACCATGTGGTGTCACTTCCTGAGACCGCCTGATGAAGCCGCCCGCCGGGACCACCTCCCGGGACCGTTCGCCGGGGCCGGCCGGCCGAACCGGTGAGGTCGGCGGGCAGCGGCGGCGACACGCGCCGGGACGCCCGTTTGCCGACCCGGCAAGGCCGCTTGGCCGGTGGCCGCGGCCCGGCGAATGATGGCCGTCGGAAACGATCACGCCGAGGAGGCTCCATGTCCGACCCCGTCACCCCGCCGCCCGCGCCGGCCACCGGCACGCCCGCCGTCGCCCCGCCCGGCGCCCGTCACCGCCTCGTGGACGTCCCCGGCGGCCGTATCCACCTGGTGGAACAGGGCTCCGGCCCCCTCGTGTTGCTGGTCCACGGCTTCCCCGAGTCCTGGTACTCCTGGCGCCACCAGCTCCCCGCGCTCGCCGCCGCCGGATACCGCGCGGTCGCGATCGACGTCCGCGGGTACGGACGCTCCTCCCGCCCCCCGGCCGTCGAGGACTACCGGATGCTCGCCCATGTCGCCGACAACGTCGGCGTCGTCCACGCCCTCGGTGCGAAGACGGCGACGATCGTCGGCCACGACTGGGGCTCCAACATCGCCGCCGGCTCGGCCCTCCTGCGCCCCGACGTGTTCACCGCGGTCGCCCTGCTGAGCGTGCCGTACGCGCCTCCCGGCGGACCCCGTCCGACCGCGCTGTTCGCCTCGATCGGCGGCGACGAGCAGTTCTACGTCAGCTACTTCCAGACCCCCGGCCGCGCCGAGGCCGAGATCGAGCCCGACGTCCGCGGCTGGCTGGCCGGGTTCTACACCGGGATCTCGGGGGACACGGCGCCGCCCGAGGGGGAGGGGAGCCTCTTCTTCGTACCGCCCGGCGGCAGGCTCCGCGACCGGTTCCCCGCGGGACCGCTGCCCGGGTGGCTCTCGGAGGCCGATCTCGACGTCTACGCGGGCGAGTTCGAGCGCACGGGTCTGACCGGGGCGCTCAACCGCTACCGCAACGTCGACCGGGACTGGGCGGACCTGGCCGCCTGGAACGGCGCGCCGCTGACCCAGCCCTCGCTGTTCATCGGCGGGTCCCGCGACGCCTCCCTCGCGTGGATGGCCGACGCCGTCGAGAACTACCCCGTCACCCTCCCCGGCCTCGTCTCCTCCCACATCCTCGACGGCTGCGGGCACTGGGTGCAGCAGGAGCGCGCCGAGGAGGTCGGCGGCCTGCTGGCCGAGTGGCTGGGCGCGCTGCCCACGCCGTGAACCTCGTGCACATCACCCGGACGGCGGTAGGCGCCCGCCGCGCCGGACCCACGGGGCACGGGCCGCCCGCGCCACCGCGAACGGAAGGCGCCGACACCGGACGCGCGGCGGAGCGGCACGTTACCCGCGGTCCGGCGGGGATCGCCGTCAAAACCCCCCGAAAGGAGGTGAAGCGGTCGAAGCGGTGAGAATGATCGGACCGAGCACGCTGATCAGTCCGATCAGGTCAAGGAGTGAAGTCAGTGGAGAACGCCGACGTCCGGCCGACCGGCCCCACGCTGCCGACGGGCCGTGGCGACCTCAGCTACGGGGTCGTCCGCGCCCTGCGGGGCCGCCCCGGTTCCGGGACCCCCCTTCCGGCGCGCACGGCGGCCGACGACGCCGCCCCCTACGGCGAGGACCTGCACCTCGCGCTCTACCTCTGCTACGAACTGCACTACCGCGGCTTCTGCGGAGTCGATCCCGCCTGGGAGTGGGACCCGGCCCTGCTCGCCTTCCGCGCCACTCTCGAACGCCACTTCCTCGACGCGCTGCGCGCCGACACCAAACGGCGCGCCGACGTCGACGAGGCGCTCGCCGACCTCCTGGTCGAACCGCCGGACGGGACGAGCGTGTCGCACTACCTCAGGGACGAGGGCGAGCTGTGGCACCTGCGCGAGTACGCCGCCCAGCGCTCCGTCCAGCATCTCAAGGAGGCCGATCCGTACGCCTGGGTGATTCCCCGGCTCCGGGGGCGGGCGAAGGCGGCGATGGCCGCCGTGGAGTTCGCCGAGTTCGGCGCGGGCCACGCCGGGCGGAGCCGCTCGCGGCTGTACGCGGATCTCATGACGGACCTCGGTCTGGACGCCGCGTACGGCCGCTATGTCGAGGTGACGACCGGCGAGATGCTGGCGAGCGTCAACCTGATGTCGATGTTCGGGCTGCACCGCGCGCTGCGCGGCGCGCTGGTGGGCCATCGCGCCGCGGTCGAGGCGGTGTCCGTCCCGGCGGCCCGCCGGCTCGCGGAGGCGATGCGGGGCGCGGGGGCGGGCGGGGCCGCCGTACGGTTCTACGGCGCGTACGCGCCCGACGACACGCCCTCCGGCGAGGGGACGCACGACCCCGCCGGTCACCTCACCGCCGATCCGGCTCTCGTGCGCCGTGAGGTGGTCGGCGGGCTGCTGGACGACGAGCCGTGGCTGGAGACCGACGTGGCGTTCGGGGTGGACGCCACCGGGGTGCTGGACGCGCGCCTGGCCGAGAGACTGCTCACCGCCTGGCGGGACGGACTGTCCGGGCTCCGTTCGTCCCGGTGAGCCGTCTCCGGCGTACCGGGAGTCCCCAGGCCCCGCACGTCACGTCACGTCACGGTGAAGGGTCGCCGCGACGCGCGGTGACGGCGGCCGTCCGTCCGTTCATGAACCGAGCGAGCGTGCCCGCACCGGCGCCGTGGGTGCCTGCTGGCCTCCGCTGGCCAGCATCCGCACCTCGCCCCGGTCGCTGATCTCCGCGCGTACGATCCCGGTCTCGTCCTCGTAGACGGGAAATCCGCCCGCCCCGGCCCTGGCCGTTCGCCGGACCGTCACCGCGTCCCGTTCCACGCCTTCCCGTGGAGCGGGGTCGGTCGGGTCCGCCGGAGCGGGTTCTTCGAACACCAGCTCGTAGCGTTCCGGGTATGCCATGGGAGCCTCCTCCCGCGATGGACGCCACCACCATCGTCACCCCGTCGGCCGATCCCCGCCTCCGGCGCCCACGGCCGCGCCGTCACGCGTCAGGCGGTCACAGCGCGTCACGGAAGTCGGCCAGCAGTTCCTTCGTACGCCGCGCCGACTCCGCGTGGGCCACCATCCGGTCCATGGCCTCCATGTGCTCGGAGACCTCGCTGTCCTCGTCGAGATACAGCGCCCCGGTCAGATACTCGATGTAGACCATGTCCGGGACCTCGGGGACGCCGAAGCGGAACAGGACGAAGGGGCTGTACGTGCCGGGATGGTGACCGGCCGCGAACTCGGCGATCTGGAGCGTCACGTTCGGCAGCTCGGACACCTCCAGCAGCCGGTCGACCTGTGCCCGCATCACGTCCCGCGAGCCGACGAACCGGCGCAGCACCGTCTCGTCCAGGACCGCCCAGAAGACGGGCGCGTCGGCGCGGGTCAGCAGCGCCTGCCGCTCCAGCCGCAGCGCCACCTGGCGTTCGACCCGGTCCGGTTTGTTGAGCTGCTGTCCGAGGGCGCCGGCGGTCAGCACGTGCCGCGCGTACGCCTCGGTCTGGAGCAGACCCGGCACGAAGTGCGGCTCGTAGCACCGTATGGTCGTCGCGGCCTCTTCGAGGCTGACGTAACCGCTGAACCAGTCGGGCAGCACATCGTGGAACCGCTGCCACCAGCCGGGCCTGTTCGCCTCGTCGGCCAGCCGCAGGAATACCTCGACCTCGTCGTGCGGCACGCCGTACGCGGGCAACAGGATCTGAAGATAGGGGACTTTGAGCCCCACCTCCGCCATCTCCATCCGCCGGATGGTGGCGGACGTGACCCGCAGCAGCCGGCCGGCCTGTTCCCGGCTGAGTCCCGCCTGGTCGCGCAGGGCCAACAACTGTCTGCTGAGGACGATCTGACCGATCGTCGGAGCCGACCGTGGCTCGCTCATCCCGTACCCCCGAGCCCCACATCAGCCATGTTCCGACAGTCTGCCACAGCAACTCCCCCGAAGGGCAGACCTGTTGATCTCCTGCGCACAAGTCGCCGGCCCGGTTCAAAGGTCCAGTCCACCGCTCGGGCCGGGCCGGCGCCGCGCCGGTCAGGCGGGTGTCAGCCCCGGAGCGCCGGCCTCCGTCACGAACGACGCCGCGCGGGTGAGCGCGGAGCCCGGTGTCGTCACCGCCGTCAGCGTGTTGAAGGTGACCGTGGCCCGGTCGGGTGTGAGCGCGAACGTGGTATATCCCCGGCGCCCGTTGTAGTACTTCATGTGCGGGTTGGCGGAGGTGAGGTTGGACCAGTTGGCGGGCCGCTCCGCGCCGTCGCGGTCGCTGCTGACCGAGGTCGTGGCGATCTCCGTCCCCACGGTGGCCGAACCGGGATCGTCGAAGTCCTTCTTCAGGTCGAAGCCGTAGCCGACGTGCACGTCACCGGTGAGCACCATCAGGTTGTCGACCCCCGCCGTCTCCGCGCCGTCCAGGACGCGCTGCCGGGAGGCGGTGTACCCGTCCCACGCGTCCATCGACAGCTTGAAGTCGGGGCGGGGCACATCGCGCCGCTGGGCGAACGTGACCTGCTGGGCCAGCAGGTTCCAGGTGGCGTCCGAGTCCTTCCAGCCGTCGAGGAGCCAGCGTTCCTGCGTGGCGCCGGTCATCGTGCGCGCCGGGTCCTTCGACTCCGGTCCGGGGACCTGCCAGTTGGCGCCCTGCACCTGGTTGGAGCGGTACTGGCGGGTGTCGAGGATGTCGAACTGGGCGAGGCGGCCGAAGTGCAGGCGCCGGTAGAGCCGCATGTCGGGTCCTTCGGGCCGCTGGGGGGCGCGCAGCGGCTGGTTCTCCCAGTACGCGCGGTAGGCGGCGGCCCGGCGCAGCAGGAACTCCTCGGGCGGCACGTCGTTCTCGGGTGTCTCGTCCGCGTAGTTGTTCTCGGTCTCGTGGTCGTCCCACGTGACGACGAAGGGGTGCGCGGCGTGCGCGGCCATCAGGTCCGGGTCCGACTTGTACAGCCCGTACCGCAGCCGGTAGTCCTCCAGCGTCAGCGTCTCGGAGTTGTAGTGCGCGGGCAGGACACGGTCGGTGTACTTCCGTGAGCCGCCGTCGGCCGCCACCGGGTACTCGTACAGATAGTCGCCGAGGTGGACGACGACATCGAGGTCCTCGGCCGCGAGATGCCGATAGGCGGTGAAGTAGCCGTGGTAGTACGCCTGGCAGGACAGTGTCGCGAACCTGAGCCGGCCCGCCGGGGCCCCGGCGGCGGGGGCGGTACGGGTGCGGCCGACCGGGCTGATCCAGGCGCCGGCCCGGAAGCGGTAGAAGTAGAAACGGCCGGCGGACAGCCCCGGCACCTCCACGCGCACGCTGTGGTGGTACTCGGGATGCGCGATCGCGGTGCCGCGCGCGACGACCCGGGCGAACCGCTCGTCGTGGGCGACCTCCCACTCCACCTCGATCCGCCCGGCGGGCAGCCCGCTGTCCGCCGTGTACGGCTCCGGGGCCAGCCGGGTCCAGATCAGCGCCGTGGCGGGGAGCGGGTCGCCCGAGGCGACGCCCAGGGTGAACGGGTCCTCGGTGATCTCACGCGGGTCGAGCCGGCGGGCGGTCGCCGCGCCGGCGGCCGGCAGGTTCGCCGAGAAGGCGAGCACCGCCGCCGCTCCGGCGCGGGTCAGGAAGCGGCGGCGGTCGAGAAGGCGGGCGGCGGCGCGGAATTCCGGCAGATGATTTCCCATGGTGGAGAGTCATATGCCCTTTTTCATATGGTCTCTGACGCCGCATCGGAGTGATCCGAGTGATCCGCGGGATCCGGGTTACGGGTCCGGTCCGCGTGACCTTCGTGACTCGCCCGACCTGTGTGACCGGTGTGATCCTCCCGCCGGATCAGGGCGTGCAGCGCGCGGGTGTGGTCCACCTCCCGTACGGCGCCGGTCAGGACCGCCCGCGCGGTGAGCCGGGTGTCGGTGCTGGACGCGGCGAGCCGCAGTTCCAGCGCGCCGGGCTCCACGACACGGCGCCCGTCCCGCCCCGTGAAGGAGGCCAGATCGGCCGGGACGACGGCGCTGATCCGGGCGGACTCGCCCGGCTCCAGCGGCACCCGCAGATAGCCCACCAGCCGCTGCACCGGCTGGACCACCGAGGCGACCGGGTCGTGCAGATACAGCTGCACCACCTCGGTACCCGGCCGTCCGCCGCTGTTGCGCACCGAGAACGACAGCCGCAGCTCACCGTCGGTCGGCGCCGCGCCTTCGGCCGTCAGCCCGGACCAGACGAACGAGGTGTACGTCAGCCCGTGCCCGAACCCGAACGCCGGTGTCGGATCGATGTTCGACGAGTCGCCGGCCCGTGCCAGCCGCGCCGCCAGATACGTGGACGGCTGGCCGCCCGGCCGCCGGGGCACGCTCACCGGCAGCCGCCCCGAGGGCCCGACCCGCCCGCTCAGCACCCCCGCGACCGCCCGCGCGCCCTCCTGCCCCGGGAAGAACGCCTGCACGATTGCCGCCGCGCCGTCGACGGCCCGCTCGCCCAGCGCGTACGGGCGTCCCGCGAGCAGCGTGACCACCACCGGCGTGCCGGTGTCCAGCAGCGTGTCGAGCAGCTGCTGCTGGGCTCCCGGCAGGGCCAGCGACTCCGCGTCGCACCCCTCGCCGCTCGTCCCGCGCCCGAAGAGACCCGCCCGGTCACCGAGCGCGGCGACGATCACATCGGCCCCGCGCACCGCCCGCAGCGCGGCGGCGAACCCGTCGGTGACCGGCGTGTCGACGCCGCAGCCCTCCGCCGTGACGATCTCGCACCCGGGGAACTCCGACATGAGCCCCTGGAGCAGAGTGGGCAGCGGCACCCCGGCCGGGACGTCCGGGTGCTGGGACCCGACATGGACGGGGAACGAGTAGCAGCCGAGGAGCGCCGTCGGCGAATCGGCCTGGGGTCCCACCACCGCGATCCGGGCGGGCCGCTCCAGCGGCAGCACCCCGTCGTTCGACAGCAGGATCACCGAACGCTCCGCGAGACGGCGGGAGATGTCCCGGTGCGCGTCGCTGTCCAGGCTCACGGTGTCCCGCAGCCGCCCCGGTGCGCCCAGATCCGCGCCGGCCAGCGCGGCGGGCAGCGGGCTCCAGCCGGGATCGAGGAGACCGAGCTGTGCCTTCTGCGTCAGTACCCGGCGCAGCGCCCGGTCGACCGGCGCCGGACCCAGCTCGCCGGCGGCGAGCGCGTTCCGCAGCGGCTCCCCGAACGTCTTGACGGTGGGCAGCTCGACGTCCACACCGGCGGTCAGCGCCAACGCGGCGGCCCCGCCCCAGTCACCGGCCACCCCGTGCAGGGACTTGAGGAACGCGATGCCGAAGTAGTCGGCCACGACGGTCCCTCGAAAACCCCAGGTGTCCCGGAGCAGACCGGTCAGCAACTCCTCGTCGGCGGCGGAGGGGACGCCGTCGGTGTCGGTGTACGCGTGCATCACCGACCGGGCGCCGCTTTCCCTGACCGCCATCTCGAACGGCGGGAGCATCACGTCGGCCCGCTCCCGGGTCCCCATGCTCACCGGGGCCAGATTGCGCCCGGCCCGGGAGGCCGAGTAGCCCGCGAAGTGCTTCAGGGTGGCGACCAGCCCCGTGGACTCCAGCCCCTGGACGTACGCGGTGGCGAGGGTGCCGACCAGATACGGGTCCTCACCGATCGTCTCCTCGACCCGGCCCCACCGTGCGTCGCGCACCACGTCCAGCACGGGGGCCAGCCCCTGGTGAACGCCCACGGACCGCATGTCGGCCCCGATCGCCGCCGCCATCGTGCGCACCAGAGCGGGATCGAAGGACGCGCCCCAGCACAGCGGGACCGGATAGGTGGTGGCGCCCCAGGCGGCGAAGCCCGCCAGGCACTCGTCGTGCGCCATCGCCGGGATGCCGAACCGGTTTCCCGCGACGATCCGTTCCTGTGTACGCATCAAGGAGAGCGCGCCCAGGGCGGGATCGACGGGGACGGTGCCGAACGGGCGGGTGAGCTGGCCGAGTCCGTACGGAAGCAACTCGTCCAGCGTCGGCGGCTCGTCCATGTCGTGCTGGTGCGGGGCGACTTCGGCGCCGTCGGCGGAGGCGCCCGCCCACAGTCCGTACAGCTGCGCCAGTTTCTCCTCCGGTGTCATGGCGGCGATCAGTTCCTCGACCCGGGCGGCGCGGGCGGCCGGGAGCGAGTCACCGGAGACGGCCCCGTCCGGGGGGCCGTCGGTGGTGTCGTCGGGGGCGGTCGCGTCGGTGGTCACGTCGGCGGTCACTTTCCTCCCACACCCATCAGCCCCTGGACCAGGGCCCGGCGGGCGAACAGGTAGACGAGCAGGACAGGAACGGTGGACAGCACCACGGCGGCCAGCAGACCGGGGATGTCGACGCCGTACTGGGTCTGGAAGTTGTAGAGACCGAGGGTGATCACCTTGGTCTCCTCGGACTGGGTGAGCACGAGCGGGAAGAGGAATCCGTTCCACGCCTGGAGCGCGGCGAACACCACGACCGTGGACAGCCCGCTCCGCGACAGCGGGACGACGAGCCGGAAGAAGACGCGCCGGGTGTCCGCCCCGTCGATGGCCATCGCCTCGAAGAGATCGTCGGTGATGTCCCGCATGCTGCCGGTCAGGATCAGCACACAGACCGGCATGCAGAACGCGGCCGTCGGCAGGATGACCCCGATCAGGTGGTCGTAGAGCCCCGCCCGGCTGATGACGTAGAACATCGGCACGATCACCGCCTGCGCGGGGATCGCCAGCCCCAGCAGGAAGAGCCGGAACACACCGGACGTGGCCCGGCTCCGGTTGCGGACGATCGCGAACGCCAGCGGCGGTACGAGGACCACCACGATCGCGACCACACTGGCCGTCACGATCAGGGTGTTGACGAAGTACCGGCCGAAACCGTTGGAGAAGCTGTCCGCGTAGTTGGCGAAGGTGACCTGTTCCGGGAGGCCCAGCGGTCCGCCCGCGCCGTAGTCCGCGCGCGAGCGCACACCGGCGCCGAGCAGGACGTACAGCGGCAGCGCGACCACGAACAGCCACAGCGTGACACCCGCGCCCGCCAGGTAGTTGGGGCGGCGGCGCCTCATATGCCCTCCTTGGTCCCGGCCATCCGGTCGAAGCCCGAGACCCGCACCACGACCAGCGACACGGCGGTCGCCACCACGACCAGCAGCAGCGCGATGGCCGCGCCCGCGCCGAACTCGAAGCCCTTGAACGCCTTCTGGTACATGTAGTAGGCGCTGATGGTGGTGTCGGTGCCCGGCCCGCCCTGGGTGAGGATCAGCACCGTGTCGAAGGTGGTGAGCCCGCCGACCACCATGAGGATCACCGACGTGATGATCGAGTTGCGCAGCTGCGGCAGCGTGATGTGGAAGAACCGCCGCACCCGCCCCGCCCCGTCGATCTCCGCCGCCTGGTAGAGCACCACCGGGATCGCGCGGGCCGCGCCCTGGTGGATCAGGGCGTGCAGCGGTGTGAACTGCCAGGTGCTCACCAGGACCAGTACGGCGACGGCGCCCGTACGGCTGCCGAGGAGGTTGCCGTCCCCGAACAGCCACGCGGCCTGCGAGGGAACCCCGAAGTTCGGGTCCAGCAGGGCCCGCCACAGCACCGAAACGGCGGTGGCCGACAGCAGCAGCGGGACGAAGAAGACGGCCGACAGCACCGCCCTGTTGCGCTGCGGGCCCGCCGCCCACACCCCCAGCAGAATGCTCAGCGGGGTCTGGACCAGTACGCCCAGCGCGGTCAGCAGCACACTCAGCCACAGGCTCTTGATCATCACCGGATCGTGGAACAGCGCGACCCAGTTGTCGGCGCCGGCGAACTCCGGTGAGCCCAGCCCCGACCAGGTGGTGAAGGACAGGACGGCCACCAGGACCAGCGGCACGACGGCGAACAGCGCGAAGAACACGACGGCGGGCAGCGCCCAGCCGAGACCGGGCCGGGCGGTCCCGCGACCGCGGGACGCCGGGACGCCGGCCTTGGCGGCCCGGCGCCCGTCCTTCACCGGAGCGGAGAGGGAAACCATGGGGAGGCCAACTCTCAGACGGTGGTGAGGGCTTGCATGGCCTTGACGAACCCGTCCGGGTCGAGCTGCCCGTTGAAGAACTGCTGGACCGCCACGTAGATCGGTGTCATGTTCTTCGGCGGGTACGCCTGGTCCCACGAGAGCTGGAACGCGGGAGCCTTGTCCACCAGGTCGTACTGGTACGTCAGATACTCCGGGTTGTCGGCGGAGTCCAGGAACTTCACGGTGTTCGTGGTGGTCGGCAGATTGCCCAGGGACAACTGCGCCTCGACGAACGCGTCGGAGTACATCAGCTTCAGGAACTCGGCTATCGCGTCGGCGTGCTCCGTCGACCTGCGGACCGAATAGAAGTTGTTGGTGTTGCCGACGAGGTTGGCCGCGTCGCCCTTGCCGCCCTCGACGCTCGGGAAGGTGCCGTAACCGAGCTCCTTCGCGGCGAAGTCGGGATCGGCCTCCTGCTGGGTGGAGTAGGCCCACGAACCCATCAGTTCGAAACCGGCCTTGCCGCTCGCCAGCAGGGCGGGGGAGCCGCCGTCGGTGAACTTGACCGAGTCGTAGTTGGTGCCGAAGGCGCCCGCGTCGATGAGCTGCCTCAGCATGCCGAGCGCCTTCCTGCTGTCGGCGCTGTCCCAGACCTCCTTCTCACCGGCCAGCGCCTTCTTGAACAGGTCGGGGCCCGCGACGCGGTCGTACAGGTACTCGAACCACATCATCGTGGTCCACTTGTCGCCGCCGCCGAGCGCGATGGGCGTGACGCCCTCGGCCTTCAGGGCCTTCACGGCGGCCAGCAGGTCGTCCCAGGTGCGCGGCGCCTCGACGCCGGCGTCGGCCAGCACCTTCTTGTTGTGGAACAGCAGCACCGGCTGCGTGCCGCGCATCGGCACGCCGTACGACGCCCCGTCGACCCGCGCCGTCTCGAAGACCGACGGCAGGAAGTTGTCCTTCAGCCCCGGGTCCTTCTTGATCATGTCGTCCAGCGGCAGTAGCAGATCCGCCTCGACGAAGGGCTGGATGCTGCCGCCGCCCCAGTTGAAGAACACGTCGGGCGCCTGCGGGGTGTTGATGACCGTCTGGAGCTTCTGCTGGTAGTCGGCGCCCGGCACCGTGTCCAGTACGGCCTTGACCTCGGAGGTCTTGTTGAACGTGGCGACGATCGCCTTCTCGGCCCGGTTCGCCGCGTCGCCGTAGACGAGTACGTGGAACTCGTCCGCGCTGCCGGAGGAACCGCCGCCACCGCAGGCCGCCAGGCCCAGACTCAGAGCCAGTGCCGCGCCGCCTGCGACGGCCCGACGGAACCGTACGCGTGTCTTCATCGGTCGACCTCTCGAAAGTATCGGTAATCTTCCCGAAAGTCTCTGTTGGAGTGCGACCGTAGAGTCCGCCCCGAGACCGGTCAACCACGCGGTCAGCACTCGGCGAAACCGTTACACAAGGCCGTGCTTTATCCTCGGCGCATGCGAGATGACAGGAGTACGGGGCGGGTCACCCTCGCTCAGGTGGCCTCCCAGGCGGGCGTTTCCCTTTCGACAGTTTCGAAGGTGCTGAACGGGCGCCCGGATGTGTCCGCCCCGACGCGCGTCAAGGTCGAGGAGCTGCTGGAGACACACGGCTACCGGCGCTCCTCGGCGTCCCTCCCCGAGGCGCCGCTCATCGAGATCGTCTTCCACGAACTGGACAGCGCCTGGTCGATGGAGCTGATCCGGGGCATGCAGAACGTCGCCAAGAGCGCGGGCGTCAGCGTCGTCCTCACCGAGACCGGGACCCGGCACTCACCGGGCGTCGACTGGGTGGAGGGCGTCCTGCGGCGCCGCCCGCTCGGTGTGGTGCTGGTGTTCTCCACCCTCCCCGACGAGCTCAAGAAGAAGCTGTGGTCACGGGCCATCCCGTTCGTGATCATCGACCCGGCCGGTGACCCGGAGCCCGACGTACCGTCCGTGGGCTCGGCCAACTGGGCCGGCGGGCTCGCCGCCACCCGCCATCTGCTGGACCTCGGCCACCGCGCCATCGCCGTCGTCACCGGCCCCGAGGACATGCTGTGCTCCCTGGCCCGCCTCGACGGATTCCGCTCCGCCATGGCGATGGCCGGGGTCGAGGTCGACCCCCGTCTGGTGCGGTTCGGCGACTTCCACGTCCAGGCCGGGTACGACCACGCCATGGAGCTGCTCGCCCTCCACGAGCGGCCGACCGCGATCTTCGCCGGGAGCGACCTCCAGGCGCTCGGCGTGCTGGAGGCGGCGCGGGTGCTCGGGGTCGCGGTGCCTGAGGACCTGTCCGTGGTCGGGTACGACGACATCCCGCTCGCCCAGTGGTCGAGCCCCGCGCTGACCACGGTGAACCAGCCGCTGGTGGAGATGGCCGAGGAGGCCGCCCGGATGCTGCTGCGGCTGCGGCGCGCGTACCAGGGAGGCGGGCCCCGTACGGACAGGGCCGACCGCGCCGGGAGGCCGGAGCCGGCGGAGCGGGCCGACCAGGCCGACACCCGGATCGAGTTCGCCACCCGTCTGGTCGTCAGGAACAGCACCGCCGTGGTGAAGCCCGGCAGGGACTGAACCGCGCGGGGAGCGAAGCGGGCACGGGTGTGAATCCTCGACCGAGGACGTCCGCCCGTGAGAGAGCCGCGTGCCGGGGAAGGTGAAGGGCGACCCAGCACCATCGGGAAGGGACGGACACCGTGGCACGATCGAGGATTCTGGTAGTGGGCGCAGGCTTCGCGGGGGTGGCGTGCGTGCGCCGCCTGGAGCGGAAACTGGGGCCCGACGAGGCGGAGATCTCGCTGGTCACCCCCTTCTCCTACCAGCTCTATCTGCCGCTGCTGCCCCAGGTGGCCTCCGGCGTGCTCACCCCGCAGTCGGTCGCGGTCTCACTGCGCCGCAGCAGGAAACACCGCACGCGGATCATCCCCGGCGGGGCCATCGGAGTGGATCCGCAGGCGAAGATCTGTGTGATCCGGAAGATCACCGGCGAGATCGTCGACCAGCCCTACGACCAGATCGTGCTGGCCCCCGGAAGCATCACGCGCACCTTCGACATCCCCGGTCTCGTGGAGAACGCGCGTGGCATGAAGACCCTCGCCGAGGCCGCCTACGTACGCGACCACGTCATCGCGCAACTCGACCTCGCCGACGCCAGCCAGGACGAGAAGGAACGCGAGGCGCGCCTCCAGTTCGTGGTGGTCGGCGGCGGCTACGCGGGCACCGAGACGGCCGCCTGTCTCCAGCGGGTCACCAGCCACGCCGTACGGCGCTATCCGCGGCTGGACCCCCGGCAGATCAAGTGGCATCTCGTCGACATCGCGCCCAAGCTCATGCCGGAACTCGGCGACAAGCTCGGGGCCACCGCCCTCGGCATCCTCCGCGAACGCGGTATCGAGGTGTCGCTGGGGGTGTCGGTCGCCAAGGCCGGGCCCGAGGAGGTGACCCTCACCGACGGGCGGGTGCTGCCCTGCCGCACGCTCATCTGGACGGCGGGCGTGGTGGCGAGCCCGCTGGTGCGCACGCTCGGCGCCGAGACGGTGCACGGCCGGCTCGCGGTCTCGACCGAGCTGCGGGTCCCCGGACTCGACGGTGTCTTCGCGCTCGGGGACGCGGGGGCGGTGCCGGATCTGGTGAAGGGCGGCGACGCGATCTGCCCGCCGACCGCCCAGCACGCCCTGCGCCAGGGACGTACGGCCGCCGACAACGTCATCGCCACGGTACGGAACCAGCCCCTGCGGCCGTACGAACACAAGGACCTGGGCCTCGTCGTGGACCTCGGCGGCCGGGACGCGGTCTCCAAGCCGATGGGGATCGAACTGCGCGGGCTGCCCGCCCAGGCCGTCGCACGCGGCTACCACTGGTCGGCGCTGCGGACCAATGTGGCCAAGGCGCGGGTGCTGACCAACTGGGTGCTGAACGCGGTGGCCGGGGACGACTTCGTCCGGACCGGGTTCCAGGCGCAGAAGCCCGCCTCGCTGCACGACTTCGAGTTCACGGACGTCTATCTGACGCCGGAACAGGTGCGGGAGCACACCGCCTCGCTGACCGCGCGCGGGTGACCGACCAGATTCGGCCCATCGGATAGTCCGACCAATCCGTCGTGCCGCCGGCTCCGAAGACCTGTCCGAACGGGTGAATCGAACAACTTTCGGACAGGAGACCAGGGGGATGCGGAGTCAGTGAACGCACACGGAGACAGCGCACGCGAAACGAGACCCGACAGCGCGGCCGGCCTCACGACGGAGGCGGCGCCCGGGTACGGGCCGGGGCCGGGCGGCGGGGAGAGCCGCTCGGTGTTCGTCGACAGCACCGGACGCCGGAGCCGGACGTTCCGGCGGTTCGGCTGGGCGGTCACCGTCGTCTGCGCCTGTTACGCGACGACCGTGGCCGCCTCGCTGGTCGGAGGCGACTCCAGCGCGCCGTTCCTGCGGATACCGGGGCTGGCGGACCGGGTGGCAGAGGCCGTCGAGGTCGAGGGAGACGAGGCCGAGCCCGCGCAGCCCAGCTGGGAGCCGACCATTCCCAACGGGACCCTGCCCTCGGACTGGGGCTGGGTGGAGGGCGTCGTCCCGCCGTCGGCGACGGCGGATCCCGCCGAAGCGGCCGGCCGGGACGGGGGCGACGGGGGCATCGACGTCGTCGACGCCGTCGCGCCGGGCAAGACCCCGGCGGGCGGGGCGGGTACGCCCGCCGGCGGGCAGCAGACGGAGCCGGACACCGGCACGGACACCGCTCCCACCCGGCCGGCTCCGGGCGCGACCCCGCCCGCGGACGGCTCGGCGGGCGGCGAGGCCGGAACACCGCCCGAGCAGCCGGGGGAGGAGACCGCCCCACCGGCCGACGAGCCGACGGGCAACGGCAATCCGGTCGACGGCCTCCTCGGCGGTCTCCTCGGACTGCCGCCGCTGCTCGGGGGCTGACCCGTCCCGTCGGCGAGGCACGCACGGGACCACCGGGCAGGCGCACCGCGGCGGCGGGCGTACGCGCACCGGGCCGGCCGGGTACGGGAGCACCTCCCGTACCCGGCCCGCTTCCGCCCGGTCGCCTCGGCCCGGCGGCTTCAGCTGAGGCGGCTTCCGTCCCGACCGGCTGGTGAATCAAGGCAGTTGGTGAACCGCCCGGTTCACCGGCCGGCCAGGTGCTGTACCGGTCAGCTCGTGAACCGGTGGCGCCCCGACCCCACCGCGTACACCGCGCAGCCGTCCTCCCTCCGCAGGAACGCCGCCCCGGTGTGCCTGACATCGCCCGTCCTCCGCGCGGGCACCCACACCTCGGCCGTGGTGTTGGGCGGCACCTCGCACTCCAGGTCGAACCCGCCCGGCCCCGACTCCCAGCGTGTGGTCACCGGCCCGTACAGCGAGGCGTACCGGCCCCCGGCCCGCTTCACCTCGCCACCGGGCCGGGGCCTGATGACGATCTCCTTGAACCCGGCCCGGCCCGGCGCGATGCCCGCGATGTTGGCGTACATCCACTCGCCTACCGACCCGTAGGCGTAGTGGTTGAAGGAGTTCATCCCGGCGTCCTGGAAACCGCCGTCCGGCCGGATCGAGTCCCAGCGCTCCCACATCGTGGTCGCCCCGCTCTCGATCTGGTACCCCCAGCCGGGGAAGGTGCGCCGGTGCAGCAGCCGGTACGCGACATCCGTGCGGCCGGCGGCGGTGAGCACCGGCAGCAGCCGGGGCGTGCCGAGGAAGCCCGTCGACAGGTGCCAGTCCTTCGACTCGATCAGCGCCACCAGCCGGTCGGCGGCCCGCCCCCGGACGTCCTCGGGCAGCAGATCCATGGACAGCGCCAGCACGTAGGCCGTCTGCGTGTCGCCCTTCACCCGCCCGTCCGCGCCCACGTACGCCGCCCGGAAGGCGTCGCGGACCCGGCCGAACAGGGTGTCGTACGGCCCCGGGTCCCTGCCCAGCACCCGCGCCGCCCGCGCGGTGAGATCGGCGGCGTGCGCGAAGTACGCGGTGCCGATCACGTCCTTCGGTGTCTCGTCCTCGATGTTGAGCCAGTCGCCGAACCCGTCCGCCGGCCGCAGGAGGCCGTCGCTGTGCGCCGTCAGGTACTCCAGCCACCTGACCGCCGAGTCCCACGACACGTCGAGGATCCGCTCGTCCCCGTACGCCTGGTACAGCGCCCAGGGCACCGTGACCCCGGCGTCGCCCCAGCCCGCCGCGCCGCCGCCGACATTGCCGATGTCGGGGGCGACATGGGTGAACGCGCCCTCGTCGGTCTGCGCGTCCCGCAGGTCCTGGAGCCACTTGGTGAGGAAGCGCGCCGACTCCATGACGTACGCGGCCGTGGGGGCGAACACGTTGATGTCACCGGTCCAGCCGAGGCGTTCGTCCCGGGCTGGCGTGTCGGTCGGGACGGAGAGGAAGTTGCCGCGCTGGCCCCAGGTGATGTTCCGGTGCAGCTGGTTGAGCATCGGCACGTCGGAGTCGAACTCGAAGGTGAACGGCGCCGAGGTGTGCGTCACCCGGCCGGTGACCGCGCTCGCCGGGGGCGTGCCGGGGAAGCCGGTGACCTCGACGTAGCGGAAACCGTGGAACGTGAAGCGCGGCTCGTACGTCTCCTCGCCCCCGCCCCTGAGCGTGTACGTGTCGGTGGCGCGCGCCGTGCGGAGGTTGGCCGTGTAGAGGGTGCCGTCCGGGTTCAGCACCTCGGCGTGCCGCAGCCGAACCGTCGTCCCGGCCGCGCCCGACACCCGCAGCCGCACCGAACCGACCATGTTCTGGCCGAGGTCGAAGACGAAGACCCCCGGCGCGACGCGCGTGACCGTCCGGGCCGGAATCTCCTTCATGACCCGCACCGGGCCGTCCACCTGCGCGACGACCTCCGTCGCGACACCGTCGACCCGCTCGGCGGGCAGCCACCGCGTGTCGTCGAAGCCCGGTGAGGTCCAGCCCGCCGTCTCCCGCCGCGCGTCGTACACCTCGCCCGCCTGCATGTCGGCCGACACGACGGGCCCGGCCGCGGCCCGCCAGCCGTCGCCCGACAGCACCCGCTCCCGCGTCCCGTCCTGGTACGTGACCTCCAACTGGGCCAGCAGCGCGGGCCGTTCGCCGTAGTGGTGCGGCCCGAACATGCCCAGGTTGCCGCCGTACCAGCCGAGCGCCAGATGCGCGCCCAGCGCGTTGGCACCCCGCCGGACCAGGGCCGTGACCTCGTACGTCTGGTACTGCACGCGCGTGCGGTAGTCGGTCCAGCCGGGGGCGAACAGATCCTTGCCGACCCGCTGCCCGTTCAGGTGCGCCTCGTAGTGGCCGAGGGCCGTCGCGTACAGCCGGGCGCGTGCGATCGGCTTGTCCGTGAGACGGAAGCCGTGCCGCAGCTGCGTCGCGGGGAAGTGGGCGGGCGCCACCGCGCCCCACGGCCCGGAACCCCAGGCCGGTCCCTCCCCGGCGGCGGACCAGGCGCTGTCGTCGTAGCCCGGCTCCCGCCAGGCGCCGGACGGTTCCTGGCGCGTGCTGCGCCAGGTGTCGTCGGTGGGGACGGTGGTGACGCCGTCGGCCGAGGTCAGCTCCAGGACGGCGATGAACCCGGCGGGGCTCGCGGTGGCGTTGACCGCGCTCGCCGACACGACGTTGGCGCCCGCGCGCAGCCGGGCCGTGACGTCGGCGACGGCGGGCCGGCGCCAGTTCTCGGCGGGCCCGTCGGGCTCGGTCCGGCCCACCTCGGTCCCGTTGACGTACACGGTGTACGCGTCGTCGGCGCCGACCACCAGCCGGGCGCCCGTGACACCCGCCGGGATGTCGACGGCGCGGCGGAACCAGCGCGTCCCGGCCGGCAGGTCGGCGGCCGGATCGCCCTCGGGGAACCAGATCCAGGACGCGCCGCGCAGGCTCGGGGCGCCGCCCAGCGCGGCCGGCGCCGCGATCCACCGCGCGGACCAGGCCGCCGTGCTCATCAGCCCCGTCTCCCACCACGCGTCGCCGCTCCAGCCGGAGACCTCGCCGGCCGCGTTCCAGACCCGCACCGACCAGTGGTAGCGCGTCAGCGGTGCGAGCGCGGGCCCCGCGTACGGCACGAGCACCGAGTGGTCCGACTCGACCCGGCCGCTGTCCCACACGTCGGGCGCGCCGAGCCGGTCGGGGGCGGACGCGACCCGGATCTGGTACGCGCTCTGCGTCTGGCCGGGTGTGTCGGACACCAGGGGCCAGGTCAGCCGGGGTTCCGTGGTGTCGAGGCCCAGCGGATCACGTACGTACTCGACGGTCGGCGTGCCGACCCGGAGCGCTCCGGCCCGGCCCGGTCCCGGTGCGGCGCCCGCCGGGGCGGGTTCGGCGGCCCGCGCGGACGGTGTGGTGGCCGTGGCGAGGGTGGTGCCCAGTGCGGCTGCGGTCGTGGTGGTGAGCATGCGGCGTCTACTGATCACGTCAACCCCAGTACCTTGGAAATGAATCGATTCATCGCGGGAACGTAGGGGCGCTCTCCCGACACGTCAAGGCATCGCGGACCGATTGCTCTGCCAAGCAGGTGATTCGCGGGCGAGGAGGCGATCGGACTGAACCCTTTCAGTCCCCACCGATCGCGGCGCCGGCCGAATCCGCCCCGGAGGCCCCCGGCGGCCGTCCCCGGCGGGGCCACCCCGCCGGGGAGTACCGGGAGCCAGTTTGTCGCCGATCTGTATGTACGGTCCTCTTCTCTGTCAGGATCACTCCGGGTACTCCGGGCGAGGTGACGGGGCCGACCGTGCCGCACAGGCGCCTTCGCGGTCGCCCCGGTGCGATCCAGGAAAATGTTGTCATGGGGTAACTGATCGCTTTAGTCTCAACCCGGACGCACCCGGAGGTCCCACGGGCCGCCGCGCCCGTGGCGAGAGGAGAACAACTGCCATGGGCACCCGCCCTCACACCGTGGTCGAATCCGGCTCCGGCAGACCGGGGACCTCCTCGTTCCCCGGCGCGGGAGCACGGGGCCGCGTCCCGGCGAGCAGGGACGCGTCACAGGGTGACGACGCCGCGGACGCCCTGTGGAACGGGCGCCCGCCCACGGTGCTCCTCATCGAGGACGACCCGGGCGACGCCCTGCTCGTCGAGGAACTGGTCGCCGACAGCGACGTCCCGCTGCGGCTCAGCCTGGCCGGGACACTCGCCGAGGCGATCACCGCGCTGGAGACCCAGACCCCCCAGTGCATCCTCCTCGACCTCCATCTGCCGGACGCCCAGGGCCTGGAGGCCCTGGAACGGGTCCTCGTGCACGCCGAGGGATCGGCCGTGGTCGTCCTGACCGGGCTCGCCGAGGAACAGGCCGGCCTCGCCGCCGTCGCCGCCGGCGCCCAGGACTATCTGATCAAGGGACGGGTCGAACCCGACCTGTTCACCCGCGCGATCCGCTACGCGATCCAGCGCAAGCACACCGAACTCGCCGCCTCCGCCCTCCAGACGAGCCTGCTCCGCGCCCAGGAGAACGCCCGCCTGGAACGCGGCCTGCTGCCCGTCCCGCTGCTCCTCGACACCTCGGTCGCCATCTGCGCCCGCTACCAGCCCGGCCGCTCCCAGGCCCTGCTCGGCGGGGACTTCTACGACGTCGTGCAGACCCCCGACGGGATGACCCACGCGGTGGTGGGCGACGTCTCCGGGCACGGGCCCGACGAGGCGGCGCTCGGGGTGTGCCTGCGGGTGGCGTGGCGCTCCTTCGTCCTGGCGGGCGCGCGCGGGCAGCAGCTCCTCGGTCTGCTCGAACGGATACTGGTCGCCGAGCGGGCCGGGCCCGAGATCTTCGCGACGGTGACCTGTCTGACCCGGCTGCCCGCCGAGGACCACATGTCGGTGCAGCGCGCGGGTCATCCCGGAGCGCTGATCCGCTCGCCCGGCGGTGGTGTACACCTGGAGGAGGTGCCGGGCGGGCCGGCGCTGGGCCTGCTGCCCGGTCACGCGGCCTGGCCGGTGACCGCGGTCCCGATCCACCGGCACGGCGCGGTCATGCTGTTCACCGACGGGCTCATCGAGGGCCGGATCGGCTCGGGTTCCGAACGGCTGGGGGAGGACGGGCTGCTGGATCTCGCCCGGCGCCACGCCCACCAGCCGGCCGACATGTTCGTCGACACGCTGATCCGGTCCGCGCAGACCCTTGCGGCGAGCGGCGGTGGCCTGGCCGACGACGTCGCCGTGCTTCACCTCGAATGGAACGGTGCCACCTGATGTCCGAGACCACGCGACGTCCCCCCGGGACGCCGCCCGCCACCGAAGCCACCCCGCCGGCCACCGGCGCCGTGCCCCCGCCCCGCCCGGCGACCGGCCCACACGCGACCGGCACGGAGCCCGGGGCGGAGACCGGAGCTTCCGCGACCGTGGCCCACGGGACCGGGACCCCGGCGCCCGCGCCGCGCCCCCCGCTCGGCCACGAGGTCCGGATCCTGCGGCGGCTGACCGTCCAGGGCTGGTTCCTGCTGGCCGTCGCCGCCCTGTGCACGATGACGCTGTTCGCCGGGGGAGTGGCGGCCGTCATGCTCGCCCGTACCACGGACACCGGTGACCATCTGATCGACGAGGTCTCCCCGGCCCGCACCCAGGCGTTCCGGCTCCAGGCCGCGCTCCTGGACCAGGAGACGGGCGTCCGCGGCTATCTCCTCACCAGGGACGAGGACGCGCTGGAGCCGTACCGGCGCGGTGTCGCCGACGAGACCGCCGCCCGCGCACGGCTCGTCGAACTCATCGACGGGCTCGACCGGCCGGAGGCCGACCTGCGGGACGTCGACGACGCGGCGGGCCGGTGGCGCACCGAGTTCGCCACCCCGGCCCTGGAGGGCAGGCCCGGCGACGACCCCGCCTCGCTGGCCGAGGCGAAGCGCGCCTTCGACCGGGTGCGGGCGGCGCTCGCCGCCCAGCAGGACCATCTCACCGAGGAACAGCGCAAGGCACGGGCCGCCTTCTCCGACGCCCGCACCGACCGCGACCAGGCACTGACCGCCGCCCTGGGGGCGTTCCTGCTGATCGGCGTGGCGATGACCGTGCTCGTGCACTTCACCGTCGTACGGCCGCTGGCGACCGTCCGTACGGCGTCCCGGCGGGTCGCGGGAGGCGACTTCGACCACGCGATCCCCGCGCACGGGCCGGCCGACCTGCGAACCCTCGCGGAGGCCGTGGAGGCCATGCGGCTGCGGGTGGTCAGCGAACTCGTCACCGCCCGCGCCAACGAGGACGAACTCGCCCGCCAGGCGGCCGACCTGGACGCGGGCGCGGTGGAACTGCGGCGGTCCAACGCGGAGCTGGAGCAGTTCGCGTACGTCGCCTCCCACGACCTCCAGGAGCCGCTGCGCAAGGTCGCCTCCTTCTGCCAGCTGCTGGAGAAGCGGTACGGCAACCAGCTCGACGACCGTGCCACGCAGTACATCGGCTTCGCGGTCGACGGCGCCAAGCGCATGCAGGTCCTGATCAACGACCTGCTCACCTTCTCCCGCGTCGGCCGGGTCCAGGACGCCCAGGAACCGGTCGCCCTCGACGCGGCGCTGGACCGCGCCGTCCGGAACCTCTCGGTCGCCGTCGAGGAGACGGGGGCCGTCATCGAGCGCCCGGCGGAGCTGCCCGAGGTCGTGGGCGATCCGACGCTGCTGACGATGCTCTGGCAGAACCTCATCGGCAACGCCGTCAAGTTCCGCCACCCCGACCGGGTCCCGCACATCACCGTCACGGTGGACCGCGAGGCGGACGCGGACCTCTGGACGTTCGGCGTCACCGACAACGGGATCGGCATCGCCGAGGAGTTCGCCGAGAAGGTGTTCATCATCTTCCAGCGGCTGCACGCCAAGGACACGTACGCCGGGACGGGCATCGGTCTGTCACTCTGCAAGAAGGTCGTCGAGCACAGCGGCGGCGGCATCTGGATCGACACGGACCACACCGACGGCACCCGTATCGCCTTCACCCTCCCGGTCCGGCCGGATGCCGCCGCCCCGTCGGTCCCGGCGGCCACCACCACCGAAGGAAGCACCGTATGAGCATTTCTCCCCAGCCCCAGCCCGTCGAGGTACTCCTGGTCGAGGACGACGCGGGCGACGAACTCATGACCCGTGAGGCGTTCGAGGACAACAGGATCGGCAACACGCTGCACGTCGTACGGGACGGGCTGGAGGCGCTGGACTTCCTCTACCAGCGCGGGGACCACACCGAGGCACCGCGCCCCGATCTGATCCTGCTCGATCTCAACCTGCCCAAGTACGACGGCCGCCAGGTGCTGGAACAGGTCAAGTCCGACCCCGACCTCAGCCACATCCCGGTGGTCGTCCTCACCACGTCGGCGGCCGAGGAGGACATCCTCCGCAGCTACAAGCTGCACGCCAACGCGTATGTGACCAAGCCCGTCGACCTGGACCAGTTCATCCGGGCGATCCGGCAGATCGACGACTTCTTCGTCACGGTGGTCAAGCTGCCCCGGATGTTCTGAGACGGGCGTGGCGCGCTGTTAAACTGCACGGCAGAGACTGTTGTCATATGGAAACTGTCTCCGCCGGGACGGCACTCCGATCCCCGCACCGTCCACCACCTGTCAGCGGGAATGGAGCGCGATGACGTCAGGCGCTGTCCGCCGCGGTGCCCCCGTCGTCGGCGGGGCGCGTCCGCGCCGCCTCGTCCAGCCGGGCGGCGGCCGCCGCGTGGAACGCGGTCAGCCCGTCCGTGAGGGCCGCCACCGCCGCCGGGTCCATGCCCTCCAGAACGGCGCTGACCTCGCGGGCGCGGATCGCCCGGTGCTCGTCCAGCACCTTGTGTCCGCGCGGGCTCAGCCGCAGCTCCACCTCACGGCGGCTGGCGGTGCTGGTACGCCGTTCCACCAGGCCCAGCGCCTCCATCCGGTCGCACAGCCGGCTCACCGACGGAGGGCGGGAGCCGAGCGCCTTGCCCAGCGAGCGCAGATTCGTCCCGTCGTACCTCTCCAGCACGAGCAGGGCCCGGAGCTGCGAGGGCGACACCGTCCCGGACGGCGCCGCCTCCTGGCCGCGCCCCCACAACACCTCAAGCAGTTCCGAGGCGGCGCGAGCGGCCTCGGCCATCTTCTCGCGAGAAGGCGGCTGACCGGTGAGGGGGGACATCCGTCCACTGTGTCACCCGACGGCGCCCCCTGTCAGCTCTGCCCCACCTCCGGAGCCGCAATCGGCGCCGCCCGCGAGCCGAATCCCGTCCGCCCACCAAGAATGTCTGAGAGACCGTGACGCATAGCGACGATGTACTCGGAAGATCCGTGCGGGCAGCCGCGCCGCACGCACTCGTGGACAAGGTCCGCGACGCGCTGGCCGTCTCCCACGGCGCGACCCGCGTCCAGCTGTTCCTCGCGGACTACGGTTTCACGGTTCTCACCCCGTACGATCCGCTGCCGGGCAAGGAACAGCCGCTCTCGCTCTACAACAGCCCCGAGGGACGCGCGTTCGGCAGCCAGGAACCGCGTGAGCAGCAGGTGCGGCACGGCGACGCCGTCGATCACCACCTTCCGGTGACCGTACGCGGCGAACGCACCGGCATCCTCTCCGTCCGGCTGCCCTCCGACCGGTCCACCCCCGAGGCCGTGGACGAGCTGGCCCATGTCGCCGATCTGCTGGGCCACGAGATCCTGGTCGCCGAACGGGACACCGACGCCTACCAGCGGGCCCGCCGGGTCAGCCGGCTCACCCTCGCCGCCGAGATGCAGTGGCAACTGCTCCCGGCGCGCGCGTGCAGCGCCGAGGAGTTCTCCATCGGCGCCCAGCTGGAGCCGGCCTACGCCATCCACGGGGACAACTTCGACTGGGCGGCGGACGCGGACGAGCTGACCGTCGCCGTCACCAACGGCATGGGCGAGGGCATCCAGGCGTCCCTGCTCAGCAATCTCGCCGTCAACGCCCTGCGCAACGCGCGTCGCTCCGGACTCGACATCGCCGGCCAGGCCGCCCTCGCCGACCAGGCGATCTACGAGCAGCACCGGGGCGCGTCGCACGTGTCAACGCTGCTGATGCGCTTCGAGCTGGCGACCGGCCGCGTGGAGGTCGTGGACGCGGGCTCGCCCCAGCTGTGGCGCCGCCGCGGCCGGACGGTCGAGCGGGTCCCCCTCGAAGCCCAGCTGCCGCTCGGCATGTTCGAGGAGTCCCACTACGAGGCCCAGGAGTTCCACGTCCTGCCCGGCGACCGGCTGCTCATGGTGAGCGACGGCGTGTACGACGCGCTCTCGCCGGACGGTGAGCCGTACGGCGAACGGGCGCTGGCCCGCGCGATCAACTCCACCAGCCTGCTGCCCGCCGCGACGGTGCCGCGCGCCCTGCTGCGCACCCTGGCCGAGTTCCGCAAGGCCGACCCGCCGGACGACGCGCTCGCGCTGTGCCTCGACTGGACCGGCCGGGCCGAGCCCGAACTCCGCGCCGAATCACTGGTTCCCGAGCCGCCCGCCGAGGAACCGGCGCCGGAACAGGACTGACACCCGGCGCCGGCACGGCGAAGGGGTGCGGGCGCCGTCCGGCACCCGCACCCCTTCCGTCTCCGCGCCGCCCGGCCGGGCGGCGCCCGCTGTCACTCCTCGGTGAGCATGCCCGTCCGCAGGGTGGTCAGGATGCGGGAGAGCAGCCGGGACACATGCATCTGCGACACGCCCAGCTCGGCGCCGATCTCGGACTGCGTCATCTCGCGCCCGAACCGCATCTCGACGATCCCGCGCTCGCGCTCGTCCAGCCGCTCCAGCAGCGGGGCCAGCGCGTGGAAGTCCTCGATCAGCTCCATGGCCGGATCGCACGCGCCCAGCGTGTCGGCGAAGGCCCGGCCGCCGCTGTCCGGCCCGTCGTCGGAGTCGCCCGGCAGATCGAGCGAACCGGCGGTGTAGCCGTTGGCCGCGACCCGTCCGTCGATGACCTCGGCCTCGGTCAGCCCCAGCCGCCCGGCGACCTCGGCGACGGTGGGCCGGCGGCCGAGCCGCTCGGTCAGCTCGTCCTGCGCCCTGGTCAGGTCCGTGCGCAACTCCTGGAGCCTGCGCGGCACATGGACGGCCCAGGTGGTGTCACGGAAGAACCGCTTGATCTCGCCGTGGATGTACGGCACCGCGAAGGAGCTGAACTCCACCTCGCGGGAGAGGTCGAACCGGTCGATGGCCTTGATCAGACCGATCGTGCCGACCTGGAGCACGTCCTCCATGTCGCCGTTGCCGAGATTGCGGAAACGCCGCGCCGCGAATCTCACCAGCGACTGGTTCATCTCGATCAGTGTGTTGCGGGCGTACTGGTATTCGTGGGTGCCCTCTTCGAGCGTCCGGAGCCGCTCGAAGAAGAGCTTCGACAACTGTCGTGCGTCCTTGGGGGACACCTTCCCGGTGTCCTCGATCCAGGGAAGCTCGCCGGACGGCGCGTCCGTGCGAGTGGTGGCCGCTCCGGTGCTCGGAGGGCCGGCGGGGGAATGCGTACTCATCGTCACTTCATCGCCTCTGTTGGTGTGGGCCCTCCGCCGCGTCGCCGCTGCGGAGGGCCCGTCCGGTCCTACGGTGGACTAATAGTTGCCGCCTGGCAAGTGTTGCCCCCGAACCGGCCCTTCTAACGGCAGGCCCCGGACGAAGATCGCGGGAGAGGTCCTAGCATGTCCGCGGAAGGCTTGGTGACTCGTGGTACTCAAAACATTCGGCTGGGCGTTCGGGTTCACCGTGCTCGGCCTCGCCGTGGCCGTGCTCTACGACGGATGGGCCGCACTCGGGATCGTGGCGATCCTGACCGTGCTGGAGGTCTCGCTGTCCTTCGACAACGCGGTGATCAACGCCGGGATCCTGAAGAAGATGAGCGCCTTCTGGCAGAAGATCTTCCTCACGATCGGTGTCCTCATCGCCGTGTTCGGCATGAGACTCGCGTTCCCCGTCGTCATCGTCGCGGTCACCGCGAAACTCAGCCCCGTCAGCGCGGTTCGCCTCGCGGTCGACGACAAGGACCGCTACCAGCAGCTCGTGACCGACGCCCACCCGTCGATCGCCGCCTTCGGCGGCATGTTCCTGCTGATGATCTTCCTCAACTTCCTCTTCGAGGACCGCGAGATCACCTGGCTGAGCTGGATCGAACGCCCGCTGGCCAGGCTCGGACGCGTCGACTCGCTGTCCGTCTGCCTGTCGCTGATCGTGCTGCTGATCGCCTCCATGACGGTCGCCACCCACGCCCATCAGCACGGCGGGGCGCACGCGGACAAGGCGCAGACCGTCCTCACCTCCGGGCTCGCCGGCCTTGTCACGTATCTGATCGTCGGCGGGCTCTCCAGCTTCTTCGAGAACAGGATCGCCGACGAGGAGGAGGCCCAGGAGGACGCCCGGAAGGACATCCCGGCGCCGTCCGGCGGGGACGGGAAGCCCCGGGACGGGAGGGGCGGACCGTCGTTCGCCGCCCTGACCGGCCGGGCCGCGTTCTTCATGTTCCTCTACCTGGAGGTCATCGACGCGTCCTTCTCCTTCGACGGGGTGATCGGCGCCTTCGCCATCACCAACGACATCGTGCTCATGGCGCTCGGTCTCGGAATCGGCGCGCTGTACGTCCGGTCGCTCACCGTCTATCTCGTCCGCCAGGGCACCCTCGACGACTACGTCTATCTGGAGCACGGCGCGCACTACGCGATCGGCGCGCTGGCGGTGATCCTGCTCGTCACCATCCAGTACCAGATCAGCGAGATCATCACCGGGCTCATCGGCGTCGTGCTGATCGCCGCCTCCTTCTGGTCGTCGGTGCGGCGCAACCGGCGGATCGCGGCGGGGCAGGGCGGGCGGGACGCGCCGTGACGGGAGAGGGTGGGAAGCACCACACCCGGCCGACGGAGGGCTCCATGACGAACGGCGACCCGACGGCCCCTGAACCGGCGGCTCCCGGCCCGGCGGGGACCCCGGACCCGGCGCAGGCCCCCGTAGCGGCGACGCCCGGCGCGGCTGCCCTCGGCGGCCCGGCACCCGGTGACCCTGCCCCCGCCCTGCACTGCCTGGTCACCGGCGCCAGCGGCTACATCGGGGGCCGGCTCGTCCCCGAACTGCTCGACGCCGGGCACCGGGTGCGCTGTCTCGCCCGTACGCCCGAGAAGCTGCGCGACCACACCTGGGCGGGGCGGGCCGAGGTCGTACGCGGCGACGTCACGGACGCCGCGTCGGTCGCCGACGCCATGCGGGGTGTCGACGTGGCCTACTACCTGGTCCACTCGCTCGGCACCGGCCCCGGCTTCGAGCGCACCGACGCCGACGCCGCCCGGATCTTCGCCGAACAGGCCCACGCGGCGGGCGTCCGCCGCGTCGTCTACCTCGGCGGCCTCACCCCGGCCGGCGTACCCGAGCGGGACCTCTCGCCCCATCTGCGCTCCCGCGCCGAGGTCGGGCACATCCTGCTCGGCTCACGCGTGCCCACCACCGTCCTGCGCGCCGCCGTCATCATCGGCTCCGGCTCGGCCTCCTTCGAGATGCTGCGCTATCTCACCGAACGCCTCCCGGTGATGGTCACCCCCAGCTGGGTACGCAGCCGGATCCAGCCCATCGCCGTACGCGACGTCCTGCGCTACCTGGTCGGCGGCGCGCGGATGCCCGACGACGTCAGCCGCTCCTTCGACATCGGCGGCCCCGACGTCCTCACCTATCTGGAGATGATGCACACCTACGCGGCCGTCGCAGGGCTGCGGCACCGGCTGATCATGCCCGTGCCGGTCCTCACCCCGACCCTGTCCAGCCACTGGATCGGCCTGGTGACCCCCGTACCCCGCTCGATCGCCCGGCCGCTCGCCGAGTCGCTGCGGCACGAGGTCGTCTGCCGCGAGCACGACATCGCGCGGTACGTCCCCGATCTGCCCGGCCGCCCCGTCGGCTTCGAGGCGGCCCTGACCCTGGCCCTCAAACGGATCCAGGACGCCCAGGTCACCACCCGCTGGTCCTCCGCCTCCGTGCCCGGCGCGCCGAGCGACCCGCTGCCGACGGACCCCGACTGGGCGGGCGGCAGCCTCTACACCGACCTGCGCGAACTGACCGTCGACGCGAGCCCCGACGCGCTCTGGCGGGTCATCGAGGGGATCGGCGGCGACAACGGCTGGTACTCCTTCCCGCTGGCCTGGGCCGTACGGGGCTGGCTGGACCGGCTGGTGGGCGGGGTCGGGCTGCGCCGGGGACGCCGGGACGCCGCCCGGCTGCGGGTCGGCGACTCGCTGGACTTCTGGCGCGTCGAGGAGATCGAGACGGGCCGGCTGCTGCGGCTGCGCGCCGAGATGCGGCTGCCGGGTCTGGCCTGGCTGGAGATGCGCGTCGAGCGGGACCAGCGGGGCCGTACCCACTACCGGCAGCGTGCCGTGTTCCACCCGCGCGGACTGCTGGGCCACGCCTACTGGTGGAGCGTCGCGCCGTTCCACTCCGGCGTCTTCGGCGGCATGGCGCGCAACATCGCGAAGGCGGCGGCCAAGGACGGGACGGTGCCCGTCCTCCACGGGGCGCGGCACTGACGGCCGGCGGCACGCACGGCGGTGACTCCCGCGGGCGGCGCCCGGGACCGGCGGCGTCGCTGCCCGCGGTGCCGGAGGCCGCCCGTCCAGGATGCGGCCCGTCATTGACCCCGTCCGGCCGCTGCGGCTACGTTGCCGGGCATGCAGCGATCCGCACACCTGACGCGCCGGGGTCACATCGACCTCCAGCGAGTGTGCTCCGCGGCGTGTCACCGGGGCTGAGAGCCACGCGCCCACGCGGCCCGGAACGACCTCCCGACGGGACGGTCCCCGGAGTCGCCGCCGCCTCCCGGATCTGGAAGACACCCGTGACGAAACCGCCGGTGCCCGTCCCCCGTCCCGCTCCCGTACCCCCGACTCCCGTACGTCCGACTCAGGTACGTCCGACTCAGGTGCGGCGCGCGGACATCCCGCCGAGCACCGACCCGCCGCGACGCGCCCCGGGCACGAGGACCGTACTGACCGCCGTCCTCGACCACGGCCCCGTCGCGCGCAGCACCGTCGCCCGGCTCACCGGTCTGTCGCCCGCGTCCGTCACCGGGCACACCGCCCGGCTCCTCGCCGAGGGACTGCTCCGGGAGAGCCCGGAGACCGCCGGGCCGCGCGGGCTCGGCCGCCCGCACATCCCCGTCGACATCGACACCGGCCGTCATCTGGTGGCGGGCGCGCACATCGCCGTCACCCACTCGACGCTCTCCCTGATGGATCTGCGCGGCCGGATCGTCGCCGAGGACCGCCGGCCGCACCCGGACGGCCGTCCGCGGCCCGGCCAGGTGCTGGACTCCCTCGCCGGCCGGCTGCCCCGGCTTCTCGCCGCCCACTCCGGCGGCCGGTCCGTGCTGGCCCTCGGCGTGGCGACCGGTCACCGGGTCGACCCCGCCACCGGGACGATCCTGCTCCATCCGCACCTGGGCTGGCGGGACGTCGCCGTACGGGACCACCTCGCCGCCGCGACCGGGCTGCCCGTCCATGTGGACAGCCACGCACGGGCGTTGGCGCGCGCCGAGCAACTGCTCGGCCGGGCGTCGGCACACGGGAGCGCGGTACTGCTGTTCGTCGGAGCGGTGGTGGACGCCGCGTTCGCCACCGCCGGAGAGGTGCACGCGGGCCCCCGGAACGGCGCGGGAAGCGTCGCGCACCTGCCGGTGGGCGGTGACGGCGGCCTCGCGTCGGAGGTCTCCGAACAGGCCATGGTGCGACTCGCGGCCGAACAGGGCTTCCCCGTCCCCTCCTTCACCGTGCTGCTGGAACACGCGCTGGCCGGGGAGCCCCGTGCGCTGGAGCTGTTCCGCCGCAGGGCCAGGGTGATCGGCCGGGCCGTGGCACTGCTGCTGGACATGTTCGACCCCGAGGTGCTGGTGGTGGTGGAACCGGGTACGGGGCTCCTGCCGCACTGCCTGGCCGACCTGCGGGCGGAGGTGGCGGCCCGCTCCCTGGTGTGCGACGACCCCGAACAAGCCGTGGTGGCAAGCAGTTTCACCGGCCGTGTGCTGTCCACGGCGGGCGCGGCGGTGGCGCTCGGGGCCCTGTACGCGGATCCGCTCGGGTCCCTGCCGGCACCGGCGGCCGTCTCATGAGCCGTCACGAGACGTCCTGCCCCTCGCGGACCTCGGAACAACCCGATTAATTCAGGAAGTTGCATTGTTGACCGGCTCCGAAGCCACACCGGACAATGAATTCATGACCCTTCGGCAGCGGAATCCGCGGTACGTGCCCTGCCCCTGTTGTCGCGCCTGAACTCTCCTCGCGCCACGGTCCACCTCACCTCACCTGACCTCGCCTCACACCGGCGGTCGCGCCCGGCCTTTTTCCGGGTGCGCCCCTGCCCGCGTGATTGCCGCTGTTCCCGCGGCGAGTTCCCGTACCGGGTTCCCGCGGCGAATCGCCAGGGTCCCAGCGTGCCGTCAGCTGCCTCGTCCTGCCCTTTCCGCCGCTCTCCGACTCTCTTTCCGGGGGAGAAAATGACTGTCACCGTTCCTTCGCGTTCCCTCGCTCCGGGTATTTCCCCGGAGCTGTTCCGAAACGCCTTCCGCCGATATCCGGCGGGCGTGGTCGTGATCACCGCCGACGCCGGCCGGGGTCCGGCCGGATTCACCGCCACCTCCCTCACCTCGCTCTCGCTCTCCCCGCCGCTCGTGTCGTTCGGGATCTCCGTCACCGGCTCGTCGTGGCCGACCGTCGAGCGCGCCTCCTCGGCCGTCGTCAACTTCGTCGCCGCCGAACAGGAGCCACTGGCAAGGACGTTCGCGACGAGCGGCGTCGACCGGTTCGCCGCGCCGACGCCCTGGCACCGCCTGCCGGGCGGGGAGCCCGTGCTGGACGGCGTGGCCGGCTGGCTGCGGCTGAGCATCCAGCAGATCGTGCCCGCCGGTGATCACCGGATCGTCGTCGGCCGGGTCGAGGAGGCGGAGTACCACGTGACCCGGCGCCCGCTGCTCTTCCACGACGGCCGTTATCTGCCGCTCTGATCACCCGCTCCGCCGGACGCCAAACCCGTCCCCGCCTGACGTCGAACCCGTACCCCCGGACTCGCCCCGCCCACCCCAGGAGAAGCCACCCATGCCACGCGAGCGCACCCCCCTGCACCTCAACGCCTTCCTGATGACCTCCGGCCACCACGAGGCCGCCTGGCGTCTCCCGGAGAGCCCCGCCGACGGCACGGACGTCGAGCACTACAAGAACCTGGCCCGCATCGCCGAGCGCGGCAGACTCGACTCCCTCTTCCTCGCCGACGGCCCCGTCCTGCACGGCGACCCCGGACGCCGGCCCGCCAGCATCCTGGAACCCACCGTGCTGCTCACCGCCCTGGCCGGCGCCACCAGCAGGATCGGGCTCATCGCCACCGCCTCCACCAGCTACAACGAGCCGTACAACCTCGCCCGCCGGTTCGCCTCCCTCGACCATGTCTCGGGCGGTCGCGCCGGCTGGAACATCGTCACGACGGCGGGCGCCGACGCCGCCCGCAACTTCGGGCTGGACGACACCCCCTCGCACCGTGAGCGCTATCTGCGGGCGGCCGAATTCCTCGACGTGGCCACCAAGTTGTGGGACAGCTGGGCCGACGACGCCGTGGTGGCCGACAAGGAACGCGGGGTGTACGCGCGCGCCGAACGGGTCCGCCGCATCGACCACCGGGGCCCCCACTTCCGGGTCGACGGTCCGCTGAACGTACGGCGCTCCCCGCAGGGCCACCCCCTCCTCGTCCAGGCCGGGTCCAGCGAGGACGGCAAGGACTTCGCGGCGCGCTACGCCGAGGCGGTGTTCACCGCGCAACAGACCCTGGAGGAGGGCGTGTTCTTCTACCAGGACGTCAAACGGCGTGCCGCGGCCCTCGGGCGGGACCCGTCGGGCATCAAGATCCTGCCGGGGATCGTGCCGGTCATCGGTGCCACGGAGGCCGAAGCACGGGAACTGGACGCCGAGTTGGAGCGGCACATCGTCCCCGAGTACGGCCGGCGCCAGCTGGCCCGCCTGCTCGGTGTCCCCGACGAGCGGCTGGTGCTCGACGAGGAACTGCCCGGCGACCTTCCCACCGAGGACGAGATCGAAGGCGCCAAGAGCCGTTTCACCCTGGTCGTGGAGCTGGGCAGACGGGAGCGTCTGACGGTGCGTCAACTGATCGGCAGGCTCGGCGGAGGACGGGGCCACCGCACCTTCGCCGGGACCGCGGAGCAGGTCGCCGACACCATCGAGCACTGGTACGACAGCGGCGCGGCCGACGGCTTCAACATCATGCCGGCGCTGCTGCCCTCCGGCCTGGAGGTCTTCGTGGACCGGGTCGTCCCGCTCCTCCAGGAACGCGGCCTGTTCCGCACCGAGTACACCGGCACCACGCTGCGCGAGCACTACGGTCTGCCGCGCCCGGCCAACCGGCTGTTCGACACGGTGGACAGGGCCGCCGCACCCGTGTGACGGCCGTGCGGCGGGACCGGGCGGACACCGTGCGGCGGGAGCGGACCGGCGGTGGGGCCGGGACCGGGGCGGAGCCCGTACGCGATACTGCGCGCATGCGCATTTCAGCCAGGGCGGACTATGCGGTACGAGCCGCGCTGGAGCTCACGACGTCCCGGGACCAGGCGCCCGTCAAGGCGGAGGCCATCGCCGCGGCCCAGGACATCCCGCACAAGTTCCTGGAAGGCATCCTCAACGACATGCGGCGCGGCGGTCTCGTGCTGAGCCGGCGCGGCGGCAACGGCGGATACCGGCTCGCCCGGCCCGCCGCCGCCATCACCGTCGCCGATGTCATCCGCGCGGTGGACGGACCCCTCGTCTCGGTACGAGGGGTCCGTCCGCCGGAGCTGTCCTACACCGGCCCCGCCGAGTCGCTGCTCCCGCTGTGGATCGCGGTACGGGCGAACGTCCGCCAGATCCTGGACGTGGTGACCCTGGCCGACATCGCCTCGGCCGGGCTTCCGGCGGACGTGTCCGCGCTGGCGGCGGACCCCGAGGCGTGGACAAACCCCTGACCCGGGGCCGGAGTTCATGTCCGACCCGGCGCGGGTCCCCGTCCCGTCCGCCAAGCGGAACGCGGGTCCACCATATGAACACGTACTTGGGGTGGCGGTGACTCCGTGCCAGTATTCCTACTAATCCAGTGGGAAAACCGGGGATGGTGGAGGTGTCCGGCACCGTGCCGACGAAACCCGTGGTCCGAACCGGCGTCCCGCGCGGGCCCGCCGTGCCCGACGACGCGATGTGGCGGCGCGTCACCCGGGAGGTGGCCGACGATCTCGCGGCCGACGCGATCGCCCGCGACCGGGCGGGGAAGCCGCCGTACGACGAGGTGGCCCGGCTGCGCGAAGCCGGTCTGCCCGCGCTGCTGACCCCACCCGCACCCCCCGTCCGGGGCGCGGCCGAGACCGGTCCCGACGCGGATCACGACCCGGCGGAGGCCGGCCACGGCCCGGACATCGACCCGGACCACGACCCGGTCGGCCGCCGAGGCCACCGAGGCCACGACCGGCAGGGCGGGCAGGGCGGCGCCGACTGGCGCACCGCCACCGCCGTGATCCGCGAGATCGCGGCGGCGGACGGCTCCATCGGCGAACTCGTCGCCCGGCACTACGTGCTGTCCTGGAGCGCCCGCCTCTTCGGCGCCCCCGACGCCACGCCGCACGGTCACGACCCCCACCCCCTCACCCCCGGCCCGCTGCTCGGCGGCTCCACCGACCTCCCCGACCCGGAGGGCGGTCCCGGCCCCGTCCTCTCCCCGTCCGGCTCCGGCTTCCTGCTCAACGGCCGCAGATCCTTCGCCGCCGGGGTCACCGTCGCCGACCGGCTCGTCGTCGGCGCGACCTCCTCCCGCACCGGCGAGTCGCTGATCGCCCTGGTCGACCCGGCCCACCCCGGCGTCCTCGCCGCCACCGACGGGGACCGGCTCGGCCAGCGGCTCACCGGCGCCGGCACCGTCGACTTCGACAAGGTGCCGGTGCCCGCCGGCCGCATCCTCGGCACCCTGCCGGGCGACGAGCACGCCGTCCCCGCGTTCACCGCGCTCGCCCCGCTCGCCCTGCGGCTCGTCCTCAGCCATGTCGCGCTCGGCATCGCCGAAGGCGCGCTCGCCGAGGCCCGCGACGTCAGCCGGGCGGTACGGCCCGCGCTCCGGGCCGCCTCGCCCGACGCCCCGGGCTACGCCGTACGGCCCAGTGGCGACCCGTATCTCCTCCTCGCCTACGGGGAGTTGGCGACCGCCGCGCACACCTCCGCCGCCGTGGTCGAACGCGCGACGGACGCCCTGGAGCGGGGACTCGGCACCGGGCGGGACATCGGCATGGACGAGCGCGCCGAGATCGCCGTCCTGGTCGCCGCGGCCGAGGCCGTCACCAGCCGGTCGGCCGTCGACATCACCACCCGCGTCCTCGAACTCACCCAGACCCCGACCGTGTCGGACGGTGGCGCCGCCCTGGACCGGTTCTGGCGCAACGCCCGCGCGCTGACGGCGCAGAGCTCACCCACCCACCGGCTCCGCGACATCGGCGACCACTACCTCAACGGCACCCACCCGCCGTTCGGCGCCCGCTTCTGACCCTCGCGGACGGGGCCGGGCGGGCAGGGCGGGGTGGCGTCCCGGCTCCGCGCCCACCGATGGGGCAATCCGGCCGCCGCGCGGCGCGATGGGGTCGGATGGCGGGCGTCATCGACGGCCGCCCCTCGTCCGCCGTCGCGTCCCCCGGCCCGGGTGGGCCGGGCCCGCGTGCGGGGCCGGACGGGGCCATCCCCGCAGGAGCCACCCTTGAAGCTCGGTCATGTCGCCGCCGCACTCGCCGGATCCCTGGTGCTCGCCGTCACGGCTGCGGTGCCCTCGTCCTCCTCCCCCCTGTCCCCGTCCGTGCCCGGAGGCTCCGCCCCCGGCACGACGGCCGCCCCGCCGCACACCGGACTGGCGCGGTTCGCCGAGGCGTTCGCCCGGTCGCAGGCGGCCCCCGAGGCGGCGCCGCCCGGTGCCAACGACTGGACCTGCCGGCCGAGCGCCGCGCATCCCCGCCCGGTCGTGCTGATCCACGGCACCTGGGCGAACGCGCACGCCAACTGGTCGGGGCTGTCGCCCGTCCTGGAGAAGGCCGGTCACTGCGTCTTCGCCCTCAACTTCGGGGCCCCCGACGGCGATGTGTTCAAGGGCCGGGGCCACATCCCCGAGTCCGCGAAGGAGGTCGCCGCCTTCGTCGACGAGGTGCTGGACGCCACCGGCGCCGCGCGGGTCGACCTGGTCGGGCACTCCCAGGGCGGCGGCCTGCTGCCGCGCTGGTACCTGAAGTTCGAAGGAGGCGCGGCGAAGACGCACCGGCTGGTCGGCATCGCGCCGAGCAACCACGGCACGACGGCGTACGGCATGGCGTCGCTCGCCAAGTCGCTGCGCGTACTGGACACCGCCGCACAGATGGCCGGCCGGGCCGCGAAGGACCAGACGATCGGCTCCGACGTCAACGCGCGGCTGGACGCCGACGGCGACACCGTGCCCGGCGTGCGTCACACGACCGTCGTCACCCGCACCGACGAGGTGGTCACCCCCTACCGCCAGCAGTACCTCGTGCCGGGGCCGGACGCGCCCGTGGAGAACATCACCCTCCAGGACCACTGCCCGGCCGACCTGAGCGCGCACCTGGGAATCGCGTACAGCCCGGTCGTGTACCGCCTGGTGCTCAACGCCCTCGATCCGGCGCACGCCCGCCCGGTCGGCTGCTTCGGCTGACCGCGCCCGCCGACCCGGCCCGCGCGCCGCGGACCTGCCGCAGACCCGATGCGAGTCCGATGGGGCCCGGTGCGGGATCGGCGCGGGATCTGTGCGGGACCGGCGCGGGACCTGGCAATCGGTCGTACGTTCGAGTGTGTGGTTATGCTGGGCGGATGACCGCACACGCGCAGGGTTCGCTCTTCGACCAGAGCGATGAGATCCGGCTCGGTCCGCTCGGCGACGTCCGGCGGACCGTGCTCGGCGACGGCGCGTGGATCGATCTGCTCCCCGGCTGGCTCGGCGGCGCCGACGCGCTGTACGAGCGGCTGGCCTCCGACGTGCCCTGGCGGGCCGAACGCCGGCAGATGTACGAGCGCGTGGTGGCCGTGCCCCGGCTCCTCGCCTTCTACGGGGAGCGCGCGGACGGTACGGGGGAGGAACTGCCGCACCCGGTCCTGACCGATGCCCGCGAGGCGCTGAGCGCGTACTACGCGGGCGAGTTGGGCGAGCCGTTCGTCACCGCCGGACTCTGTCACTACCGGGACGGTCACGACGGCGTCGCCTGGCACGGCGACCGGATCGGCCGGGGCTCCCACGAGGACACCATGGTGGCGATCCTGTCCGTCGGGGCCCCGCGCGATCTGGTGCTGCGGCCCCGTGGGGGTCACGGCACCGCCGTCCGCAGACCGCTCGGGCACGGCGACCTCATCGTCATGGGCGGTTCCTGCCAGCGCACCTGGGAGCACGCGATCCCCAAGACGGCCCGCGCGGTGGGCGCGCGCATCAGTATCCAGTTCCGGCCACGCGGAGTGCGCTGACCGAGCCACCCGGGGCCGGGGGAGCCAACTGGGCCGCACGCACCCGAACGCGTACGGTGTCAACGTCCACAGGGTGACGTTTGGCTGAAACATGACCGTCGCACAGATGAACTCCCGCTGTCTCAGATGTCGTTCGGCCCTGGTGAACGGCGGTGCGGAGGCGGTTGGTTGAGCGTGTCACTGTGCACAAGGCGTCGCGATGTGGTCGTGAACGGTCACTCTTGGATCATATTTCGCCAAGAGATATTCAAGAGCGAGCCAAGAGTTCCTTTGCATTAAAGTCCTTTAATGTGACGGGCGTTAACGTCCGTCCGTGAACCTCACCACACACCCTCAGACGCAGACGGCGACCAGCCGCCGCGCCCTTCTTCGTGCCTCCGCCGCCACTGCGGCCGTCGCATCCGTGGCCGGAACCGGACTCATCGCCGGCGCCTCATCGGCGAGTGCCACCACCCCGACCCCTTCGACCCGCCCGTCCACCGCCGCCGCCGCGCTCGCGGCCCTCTCCGCGGGCAACCAGCGGTGGCGCACCCAGCACCAGCAGCACCCCCATGAGTCGAACGCCGTACGGCAGCAGCTCGTTTCGGGTCAGTCGCCCTTCGCGCTGATACTCGGCTGCATCGACTCCCGCGTACCTCCGGAGCTGGTCTTCGACCAGGGTCTGGGCGACCTCATGACCGTCCGCTCCGCCGGTGAGGTGCTGGACGAGGCCGTTCTCGGCAGCGTCGCGTACGGCGTCCTCGAACTCGGTATCCCGCTGGTCCTGGTCCTCGGGCACCAGTCCTGCGGCGCCGTCGCCGCAGCCGTGCACGCGGAGGAGACGGGTGCTTCCCTGCCCGACCACATCCAGTACATAGCCGACCAGATCGAGCCCGCGATCGACCACACGCAGCACGGCGACGCGCGGGTCGACTCCACGATCAGCCGTCAGGTCAACCTGGTCCGTTCGCGTCTGGCGGCCGAGCCCGACCTCGCGGCCAAGGTCTCCGCCGGCACGCTCCAGATCGTCGGCGCGCGCTACGAGCTGAACACGCAGCTGGTGCACCGCATCAGCTGATCCACGAAGCCCGTCAGGGCTTCCTCACGGGGAAACCGAGGGATCGCGGACGAGTGGGTCTCGTCCGCGATCTTTCGCGTTCGCCGCCGCCGCGTGCAGGGAGCGCAGGGCGAGCAGCAGGACGCCGATGTCGTCCAGGTAGACGGGGTCGGGCAGCAGGTCGACGGGGCTCACGGTGTAGACGAGGGCGCCCCAGTACGCGGCGCGGTTGCGCAGCGGTATGCCGGCCCGGCGCAGCAGGGCGCGGGCGCGGAAGACCTTGACGAACAGGACGACCGCCGTCACGAGCATCGCGAGGAGCACGACGACCAGAGCGACGACCAGGGCGGGGGTGAGGTGGGTGTCCATCGGTTCCGTAGCCTCCCTGGCGCCGGTCCCTCGGAGCGGGACGCCGGCTCTCCCCGGGCGTGTTCCCGCGATGGGCCGCTCCACCGTACGCGGCTGACGTCATCCGCATGTTGAACGAAGCGTTCAACACACGATGTTGACATCGTCCTGTGTGCCGGCTCATGCTTGGCCTATGCCGACCACCGCCGATCAGCACGCACCGGACCCCTTCACCCCGCCCCACCCGGAGCGGGCCCGCGCGCACCGGGTGGCCGCGTCCCTGTTCCGCATCGCGGAGCGGCACGCCGCCACCGACGCGCAACGCCGCCGCCAGGCCCACCCGTCCGTCATCGCCCCGCACGAGGCCGTCAGGCTCGTGTCGTTCCTGCTCAGCGGAGCGGCGAAGCCGGAACCGGACGAACCGGCCGTGGACCACGCCGACATCACCGCCGCGCTGAGCCTGGTCCCGCGCGCCCGCGGTGACATGGACGAACTGGAGGCGGGGCTCCTGCGGATGGCCCGGGGCCGGGGCCTGACCTGGCAGGAGATCGCCTTCGGTCTCGGTCTCGGCACCCCGCAGGCCGCCCGTCAGCGCTACGAACGCCTGGTCGGACGTACGCCCGCCGAGCAGGCCGACACCGGCCAGGACGACGCCCACGACACCGAACGGGCCGACGGCGTCTGACGGGGTGTCACGGCGTGAAGCGGTACGCGGGGTCGTCCGAACCGCGCAGCACGTACGAGGTGAGCGCCTCACCGGCGGCCCGCTCGTCGACGGGTGACCCGGGCAGCGGCAGCCGCAGGGCCCGGTACAACTCGCCCCGGTGGAGGGCGAACGCGGCCTCCAGCACGTCGCCGAACCGCCGTGACGAACCGACCCGAACCGACCCCGTACGAACCGCCCCCTTTGCCGCGTCCCCAGCGTTTCTCCACCCAACTCCGGGCGGCGGAATCGCGGGAGGGGCGGCCCGCACACGCCCGTGCGCGGCCATCGTCCGTCGAGGCCGTCGCCCCACCCCCGCCGTCGGGCGAGCCCGTTCCGTCCCCGGTCCGGGAAGCGGCGTTCCCGTCACTCCGGCTCCGTGAGCGCCGCCCGCCGTCGCGCGGTGCGCACCGCCGCCGAGAGGTGGCCGATGTCGTACGCCCCTTGGTGACGCCGCCCGTTGACGAAGAACGTCGGCGTTCCCGACACGCCGCTGAGATCGGCGGAGTCCACGTCCTCGGCGATCCGTTCCGCGCCGTGACGCCGGCGCAGACTTCGCTCGAAACGTTCCGTGTCCAGGCCGATCCCGGCGGCGAGGCGCACGGCGTCGGCGAACCGCAGTGTTCCCTCGTGCGCGAGCAGCCGGTCGTGCATCGGCCAGAACGCGCCCTGGTCGTGCGCGGCCTCCGACGCCTCCGCGCCGAGCATCGCGCCCGGATGCACATCGGTCAGCGGCATGTGCCGCCACACGTAGCGGACGTCGCCGAAGTCCGCCAGCAGTTCACGGATGACCGGTTCGGCCTTCCCGCAGTACGGGCAGTCGAAATCGCCGTACTCCACCACCGTGACGGGCGCCTCCAGCGGGCCGCGCACCTTGTCGCGTCCGGGGTCGACCGGGACCGCGAGATCGACGACCGCTCCGGCCGTGCCGAGCAGGGCGCGGTCCCGGCGCCGTTTCGGGAGCAGCCCGATCGCGGTGCCGACGGTCCAGGCCACCAGGGAGGCGCAGAGGAGCGCGGTGAGCGTGCCGATCTTCGCGTTCTCCAACTGCTCGCCCCGGAAGGCCAGGGTGGCGATCAGCAGCGACACCGTGAACCCCGCCCCCGCGACGGTCCCGCCCGCGGCGACGGCGCCCCAGCCGACCGGCGGGCGCAGCCGGCCGTGACTCAACCGCGTGCTCAGCCACGCGGAGCTGAGGATCGCCACCGGCTTGCCGACGACCAGCGCGCACACGATGCCCAGCGTGACGGGCGAGGAGAACGCCCGTGACAGGTCGTCGGCGGTGATCCGGATCCCGGCGTTGGCCAGCGCGAAGACCGGCACGATCACATAGCTCGACCACGGGTGGTACATCCGCAGCAGCCGGTCGTTCGGCGAGAGAGCCGTCGCCAGCCCGATCCGCGCGGACCGTTCCAGTTCCGGTGTCGGCTGCTCCCGGAACCGGCGGAACAGACCGGTGGCACGCTCCAGATCACCGCGCGCGGCCGGATAGGCGGACGCGAGCAGACCCATCACCAGACCGACGACGACCGGGTCGACACCGGACTCCCACAGCGCGACCCACGCCGCCGTCGCCAGCAGCGCGTACCAGCCGCCCCGGCGTACGCCCTGGGAGCGAAGCAGCACGACGACGCCGAGGATGCCGACGGCCACCACCAGCGCGACGGGCGCGACGCGCTCGCTGTAGGCGAAGACGATGACCCCCAGCGCCACGAAGTCGTCCACGACGGTGACGGCCAGGACGAACGTACGCAGCGCCGTGGGCAGGCGCCCGCCGAGCAGCGCGAGCAGACCCAGCGCGAAGGCGGTGTCCGTGGACATCGCGGCGCCCCAGCCGTGGATGGTGCCGTGACCGGAGTTGACGAGCAGATAGACGCCGACGGGCACCAGCATGCCGCTGATCCCGACGATCACGGGCAGGGTGAGGGCCCCGCCGCCGCGCAGTTCGCCGATGTCCCGCGCACGGCGCGCCTCCAGACCCACGACGAAGAAGAACACCGACATCAGACCGCTGTTGACCCACTCGCGCACATCGAGCGAGAGGCTGTGGGTGCCGAACGACAGCCCCACCCGGGTCCGCCAGAAACGGTCGTACGACCCGAGGTCGATGTTCGCCCAGACGAGCGCCGCGACCACACCGGCCAGCAGGACCGCGGCGCTGCCCGTCTCCGTACGCAGAAGGGCCCGCCACGGCGTCCGCGCCGGTCCGTCGCCTTCGGTCCGCCCGAAGTACCCGGTGTTCCCGGTGTTTCCGGCGGACGATGAGGAATCCGTCATTTCTGGATTCTCCACGCGCCGGACGGGCACGGCGGGGAGCGGGCCGTGTGTCGGCCGCGAACTCTTCGGGCCGGCGGGCGGGGGCCTCCCGTACGGCTCTCGGGCGGGGGAGGCGGGTGCGCGTCGGCCGGGTGCGCGTCAGGTGCGGCGGCGCTGTACCTGCGTCCATTCCGCGAACCACCAGACGAACGCGACCAGCCCCGCCCACAGCACGGCCTGGGAGGCGGCCGTCGACCACGGCAGTTCCCCGCGGAACTTCTGCACGCCGGCGGTCGCGGCCCAACTCACCAGCAGGACCAGCAGGATTCGCATACGTCGGTGCTTCAACATGCAGGCCGCGTACCCAAGATCATGAGCGGGACACCCGACCGCCGTCATCGTGCGGTGCGCGGCGCGAGGGCCGGTTGGTACGCCGACCGCTGCCGTACGCCGACCGCCGTGTGACGGACGCGGGCGCGCTAGCGTGCGACGACCGCGTAGACCGTCTTGCCCGGACCGGGGCCGGGGGTGACCGCCAGACAACGGGCCATGCCCCGCACCATGTGCCAGCCGAACCCGCCGCCGCCCCCGTCCAGATCGGGTGCGCGCTCGCGTGGCGGCGCCGGGTTCGGGTCGCTGACCGCGACGGTCACCGAGTCGGGCGCGGCGGAGAGTTCGAGCCGGTACCGTCCGCCGCCGTGCCGCAGTGCGTTGGTCACCAGCTCGGACACCACCAGCACGATGGTGTCGACCAGCCCGGAGCCCGGGGCCGGGACGAGTTCGCCGGTGAAGGCTCGGGCGGTGTCACGGGCCTCGTGAATGCCCTCCGGGCTGTCGCCGGCCGACACACCGGTACCGGGGGTCACGTCGGTGATCCTCGTGCCTTTCATGCGTGTTCACCTCACGTGCGTCGCTTGTCGCGCTGTTTCTCCTGTATCGCTCTCATGGGCACGGGTGCCCGCTCGCCCCGCTTTCAGACGCCCCGGACCCAGCCCGCCCCGGCTCCCGCTCCGTCCACGCCCCGGCTCGTGACCCACCCGCCCCCTCAACCGCCCCGACACACAGCCACCGGAAGAACGCGACGATCGAGGTGACGCCTCTGCCGTACAGCGCCGTGCGGGTGACCGTGGCGGGAGAAACGCGGGGAATGTTCTGCGCGGCGGGGGAGCGGGATCCCCGCTGCGTGGGCGGGCACGGGTGACGGAGGGGAGGCGCCCCTCGCGGGCTCAGGGCAGCGGCGCGCCGCGCGCCGTCAGCCAGAGGTCGTACCACTCCTCGTGGGTGAGTTCCGGCTCCCGCAGGGCCGCGTCGGCGCAGGCGCGGATGCGTTCCGGTCGCGCGCTGCCGACGACCGGTACGATCCGCGCCGGATGGCGGCGCAGCCACCACAGGAGGACGGTCTCCGGGGTGGTGTTCTTCGCCTCGGCCAGGGAGGCGACCAGCCGTGCCGTGGCCACCTCGTCCGGGGTCTGCTGACGGCCGGTGTAGCGGCCCTGCGCGAGGGCTCCCCATGCCTGGAGGGTGATCCCGTTGGCCCAGCAGTACTCGGTGGTCCCGAGCGGGTAGCCGCCGTCGGCCGCCTCCGGGGTGTTCACCAGGACCCCGGCCTCGACCCAGTCCCGGCGGGCCAGGCTCATCTCCAACTGGTTGGCGACCAGGGGGAGTCCGAGCGCCGCCCGGAGCGCGGCGATCTGCGCGCCGCCCATGTTCGACACACCGAACCGCCGCACCAGACCCTGCTCGTGGAGCGAGGTGAGCGCGCTCGCCATGTCGTCCGGGTCGGCGAGCGGGTCGGGCCGGTGCAGCAGCAGGACGTCGATGACGTCAGTACGCAGCCGGGTCAGGCTCTCCTCGACCCGCCGGACGATGCTCGCCGCCCGCAGGTCGTAGATGCCCGGACGGTCGCCCTCGGCCAGACGGATACCGCACTTGGTCTGGACGACGACCCGTTCGCGCAGTCCGGGAGTGCGGGAGAGGACCTCGCCGAAGACGGCCTCGGACTTGCCGTGCCGGTAGATGTCGGCGTGGTCGAACGTGGTGATCCCGCTGTCCAGCGCCGCCCGGACGGCCGCCTCGGCGGCGTCGATGTCCGCCGGGCCGTAGGGCGTGGTGTCCCAGCCGCCGCCGAGCCCCATGCATCCGTAGAGCAGCCGGTCGCCGCCCGTGGTCTCCGCTTGGTTCGTCACACGAGCACCCTACGGTGGCCGGAACGGCGGACGGCCCCGGGGGAGTTCCCCCGGGGCCGTCCGTCAGTGGTGGCAGGTCGGTCAGCAGTACAGGTTGCCGCCGGGCGTCGTGCCGAGGATCTGGGTGAAGCGCTGGTAGTTGTTGATGCGGCTCTGGACCTGCGCCGGGTTGCGGCCGTCGCATTCCAGGGAGCCGTTGATGGAGCGGATCGTCTGGCCGAAGCCGGCCTGGTTGACCATGGCGTTGTGCGGGGTCATGGTGCCGGGGCCGTTCTGGGTGTTCCAGTACCAGAGACCGGTCTTCCAGGCGACGGCCGCGTCGTTCTGGACGAGCCAGGGGTTGTTGAGCAGGTTGATGCCCAGCGCGTCGCCGGCGGCCTTGTAGTTGAAGTTCCAGCTGAGCTGGATCGGACCGCGCCCGTAGTACGCGGCCTGACCGGCCGGGCAGCCGTAGGACTGCGAAGTGTCGCAGTAGTGCGGGTAGTTGGCCGTGTTCTGCTCGACCACATGGACCAGCCCGCCGGTCTCGTGGCTGACGTTGGCGAGGAAGGCCGCGGCCTCCTGGCGCTTGACGGTGTCACTGCCGGTGTTCGCGAAGGCCGGGTAGGCGCTCAGCGCGGCGGTCAGACCGCTGTAGCTGTAGAAGGAGTTCCGGCCCGGGAACATCTGGTTGAACTGCGCCTCGCTGACCACGAATCCACCCGGCTGCGGGTTCCCGCCGCCACCGCTCGCCGGGGCGTTCCACTTCTGGTTCGACTGCCCGGTGCAGGTCCAGATCTGGAGCCGGGCGCCATTCGCCGAGCTGCGGTTCTGGACGTCGAGGCACTTGTTCGCCTGCGGGTTGACGATGTCGTTCGCCCCGGAGACGAGCCAGCGCTGGTTCGCGGCGCCGGTGCAGTCCCACAGGTGGACAAGGGCCCCGTCGGCGGTGCTGTTGCCGGAGACGTCCAGGCACTTGCCGAGCGCGCGGAGCGTGCCGTCACCGGGGTTGGACCAGCGCTGGGCGCCGCTGCCGTTGCAGTCGTAGAGCTGTACGGGGGTGCCGTTGGCGTTGCTCGCCCCGGCGACATCGACGCATTTGCCCGCCAGACCGCTGATCTGGCCGTCGGCCGCCTGGGCGGCGGGGGCGGTGAAGAAGGTGGCGACGAGGGCCGCGATCGCGAGGAGGATCGCGGATCTGACGAGGGAAGGGCCTCTGCCGGATGAGCTCAACATCTCTGAATGTCTGTCCCTTCGCGCCGACGGCGCACCGCGTCCGGTCGGCGGGCCGACCGGACTGAGGAGGAGATGTGCGGGAGGTGTGTCGATTGGATTGAATGGGAAGGTCTAGACCTTGTCAAGTTCATGGCAAGGCTGGCCGATTCACGTCCTGCGGGCCCCGGCCCGCTCCGCGCGGGCACCCGCCGTCCGGGCAGTACGGAACACGGACACGCGCCCGGCCTTCAGACCGCGCGTGCCTGACCACACCACTCAACGCTCCTGTTCACAGGGGGAGTTGTCACCCCCCGGCCGCACGCGTGCGGCGCGCGCCCCGCGAGGTGACGGCGCAGATGGTCGCCGACGCCCCGGCTCCACACGTGCGGCGCACCTGCCCCCGCCGCACGCGTCCGGCGCGCCCCGGACGGCCGCCCGTCCCGGCCGCCCGCGTGTCCGGGCCGCTCCGCCGGGGGCAGGGCGGGGCCCGGGTCTGTCGTTCGGATCGTGCCGGGCTCGCGTGCCCCGGCGCCACGCGTCGCCGCGCTGACGGCACCGGAGGGAGGCATGGCCTCGGCCATGCCTCCCTCCTCCGCCGTGCGATCCACGGCACCCACGTGACGTCGGCCGCTGACGCGGCGGGCGCTCACCGATCCGGCCCGATCCGAACGACAGGCTCCAGGCCGTGTCTGACATATATCGCCTGGCGCGCGACGCCCGGCACGCACGCTCTCCCCCGAAGCCCCCGAGGGGGCACGGGAGGTGCCCCCTGTGTGGTCGGAGTCGGCCACGTACGCCCGGACCATCCACGACGACGATCCTCCGCCTCGCGAGCGCACGCACCGGCGGGGACATCAGCCGCTCCGCGACGGGCGCACGCCCCGCCCTGCGGGCGGACGGCACTATGTGTCAGACACGGCCTAGCGCAACGCCGCCGTGGGGCCGCCCGCGTCGAGGTCACCCTTGCGCAGACGGTAGACCTGCAACAACAGGTCGTAGTACTTCTCCGTCTCGCCCACCCACTCCATGCCGACCCGGCGCGCCGTCGCCGCGCCCCGGCTGTTCCGGGGCCGTACCACCGCGAACAGCTCCTCCACCCCCGCGTCCGACTCGAAGGCCCGGTGCGCCACCGCGTGCCCCGCCTCCGCCGCCAGACCCTGGCCCCACATGTCGGGGGCGAGCTGCCAGCCGATCTCCAGATCGCTGCCGAGCGGCGGAAGCGGCAGCAGCGCCACCCCTCCGACCAGTCGGCCGCTCTCCCGCAGCAGGACGGCCCAGCGCCCCTGCGGAGGTTCGAGGGTCTCCGACTCGGACACCCACCGCTCGACCACCCGCTCCATGGCCGGCAGGCCCGACACCGGTTCGAGCGCCGGGGCGAGCCACCGGGACACCTCGTGCACGCCGTAGACCGGCAGCGCCGCCACCGCGTCGTCGCGCCGCCATGGTCGAAGGGTCAGCCGGGGGGTGCTGATCCGGGAACCTTCGATGATGACCCGATGTATTCGGTCAGCCATATGTCGAGAATATCACCGGAAGGGCTGGTCAGCCGGGGGCGCGTACCGACCAACTGCCCGTTGTTCCGCCGCCGGTGAGCGGCCCGTACGCGGTGGAATATCCCGGGTCCGGGAGCCGTTGTCACCTGTACCGGGGGCCATGAACGCCCCGGATGGTCGGCGAAAGGAAGGGTTACGTATGAAGCCTCGTATCCACCCCGAGTCCCGTCCGGTGGTATTCCGGGACCGCGCCGCCGACGTCGCGTTTCTGACGCGCTCGACCGCGGATTCCGACAGGACCGTCGAGTGGGAGGACGGGAACAGGTACCCCGTCATCGACGTCGAGACATCATCGGCGAGCCATCCCTTCTACACCGGCAGATCGCGAGTGATCGACACGGCAGGCCGTGTGGAACGGTTCGAGCGGCGCTACGGCGACGCCTCGAAGCGCGGGTGAGCGCCACCGGGACGCGTCGGCAGGACGACGGAGAACCCCGGACCCCGGCAGTGTGACCGAACGGTCACAGCGCCGGGGTCCTCGCGTGTCGCCGTCCGGCCGCCCGCCCTGCTCATCGTGCCCCGCGGCGCCGTGCCGCCGTCGCGCGACCGATCGGCGCGGCAGCGGCGAAACGCGTTGAACACACCCCGCGCCCTCTGGCACGATCGCGGCGTGATCCGTATCGGGACGATCGTGATGGGCGCCGCCGACGTGCGGCGCGCGGCGGCCTTCTGGAGCCGGGCCCTGGACTACGTGCCACGGGACGGCGAGGTGGAGGACGACTGGGTGGTCCTTGTCCCCGCCCGAGGCGGCCCGGGACCGGGCCTCTCCCTCGGCCTCAGTACGACGCCGGTGCAGGATCGGCCCAGGGTCCACCTCGACCTCTACGCGGCCGACGCCGCCGAGCAGGCCGCGGAGGTGACACGCCTGCTCGCCCTCGGCGCCGAGCGCGTGAATTGGGACGACTATCCCGAGGACGCCGACTTCGTCGTCCTGGCGGACCCCGAGGGCAACCGCTTCTGTGTCATCGACACCGGCCACGGCTGAGCCGCGACGGAGCGCGGGCGATCGCCGTGCGCGGCGACCAGGGCGGCGGGGGTCGTACCCATCAGCGGCGTGGCGGCGGCCGGGAAGCCCACCGTCCCGTACGCGTGACCTCCGATGCTCGATGCCCGATGCCCGATCCGGGACGCCCGATCCTCCACGCCCCGCCTCAGTCGCTCGTCGCCGGGTCCAGGCCCTCCTCGAAGGCCCGTCGCACCGGGCCGGGCAGCGGAGCGAGACCCAGCAGGCCCGCGACCAGCTCGCTGGTGAGCGTGTGCCACTCGGGGGCCCGCCGCAGCATGGCGTGGTCCCCGCCCGTCATCAGCACCGCGCACGTGTCCGCCCCCGCCGCACGTGCGCGGCGCACCACGTCGCGGCTGCCCAGCGGGTCGGTCGTCCGGTCGCGGTCGCCGTGCACGAGGACGATCCGCCGGTCCGCCAGCTGCTCCACCGGCTCCCCGGCGGGGCACCAGGGGGCGAGGCCCACCACGCCCCGCACCAGCTCGTGCCCCGCGACGGCCAGCGCGGCGCGCCCGCCCATGGAGTGCCCGACCAGCACCACGCGGACCGCGCCGGCCAGCTCCTCCAGCTCGTCGAGCGCCCGCTGGGCGTCCACCGCCGCGTCCGCGCGCGCCCCGTTCCATCCGCGATGCCGATAGCGCACCCGCCCCACCAGCACGTCGTGCCCCTCCGTGACCCTCAGCACCGACCTGGTGAACGGGCGCATCCGCGCGGCGGCCAGATTCCACCGGGGCGGCGCCTCCATGCCCTCCGAGCGACCCCCGTGCAGCAGGAGCACGGCGGTACGGGGCCGCCGGACCGACCTGTCGAGCACCAGGGCGGGCGGGAGCGGGGCACGGGGATCACTGACGGGCACGGGGTGCCTGGCCTCTCTTCTGTCTCCGGTGGCGGACGGGGGCCCGCCCGCCACAGAAGGTATTCGGTGCCGGGGTCGCGCCGGATGCCCCGTACGACGGATCGATTCCGCACGGGCCCCGGTACGGCGTCTACCCTGCGGCCATGGGATCGCAGGCGTACCTCTCCGAACTCTTCTCGCTGGAAGGCCGGGTCGCCCTGGTCACCGGCGGCAGCTCCGGCATCGGCCGGGCCATCACCGGGGCCCTGGCGCAGGCCGGGGCGAGCGTGGTGATCGTGGCCCGCAGGGAGGCCGAACTGGCCGCCACGGCTGACGAGTTGACGGCGGCCGGCTGCCGGGTGGCCTGGGTGGGCGGCGATCTCGGTACCCGTGCGGGGGTCCGTACGGCGGCCGACGAGGCGGCCGAGGTGTTCGGTGAACCCGACACCCTCGTCAACTGCGCCGGGATCAATCTGCGCCCGCCGCTGGGCGAGACCGGCGACGACGTGTGGGACGCCACGATGGCGCTGAATCTGGAGGCGCCCCATCTGCTCGGGCAGCGCTTCGGCCCCGGCATGGCCGAGCGCGGTTTCGGGCGGATCATCCATGTCTCGTCCCAGCAGGCGCACCGGGCGTTCGTCCAGAGCGGTGTCTACGGGGTGTCGAAAGGCGCGCTGGAGTCGCTGGCCCGTTCGCAGGCCGAGGCGTGGTCGCCGTACGGGGTCACCTGCAACACGCTGGTGCCGGGGTTCGTCATGACGCCGCTCAACCGGCGGCTGTCGTCCGACCCGGAGCGGGTGGCGGCGCTGGCCGCCCGCACGATGACCGGGCGCAACGGGGTCGCGGAGGACTTCGCGGGCGCGGCCGTGTTCCTGGCGAGCCGGGCGTCGGCGTACGTCACGGGCCAGTCGGTGTACGTGGACGGCGGGTTCCACGTCCACTGAGGTCCGCCCGCCGCCGCACCGGACGGGGGAGAACGACCGGACCACGGCCGCGCGCCGCCCCCCACTGCCCCAGCGCGATACCGGCGAGGACCAGCGCCAGCCCCGCGCCCTGCCGGGCGGTGAGGGTGTCCCCGGCGACGAGTGTGCCCAGCAGGACTCCGGTGACCGGGTTGAGAAGGCCGACGAGTCCCACCGTCCCCGCGCTCAGGTGCCGCAGGCCGCTGAACCACGCGGTGAAGGCGAGCGCCGTGGCGACGCCGGACAGGTAGACGAAACCGGCCACCGCCGTCCCGTCGAGCACCGGCGGCGCCCCCTCGACGGCGACCGCGACCGGCACGAGAACCAGTCCGCCCGCGACGAGTTGCCAGGACGTCAGCGCGAGTACGTCGACCTCGGGGCACCACTTCTTGGTGAGGATGTAGCCGGTCGACGACAGGGCCATCGCGGCCACGGAGGCGAGCACCCCGAGCGGATCGACCCCGGACGTGTCGGTGAGGAGCATGACCGCGACGCCCGCGAGCCCGACGGCCGCGCCGGTGGCCGGCAGCGCGCGTGGACGCTCCGCCAGCAGCGGCCAGGCCAACAGCATCATCATCACGGGCGCGGTGGCCATGACCGTCGAGGCGATGCTGGTCGGCAGGAGCTGGGCCGCCACGTAGACGAGGGCGAAGAACGCGCCCATGTTGAGCGTGCCGAGCACCAGGGCCTTCCACCACAGCGCGCCGTACGGCCGTCGCCGGCTCACCGCCAGCAGGACGATCCCGGCGGGCAGCGCCCGGAACACCGCCCCGTAGAGCGGATGGTCCGCCGGGAGATGGCGCTGGGTGACGAAGTACGTCGTGCCCCAGGCGATCGGCGCGACGGCGGTGACGAGCGACCAGCGGGAAGTACCTTCCATGGAAGCGATAATATCTTCTCGGGAAGGTATTATCGAGGGTGTGATGAGAACTCCTGACGGCGAGAGTGGCGCCGGACACCTCGGCGGCGACGGTGTCGGTGTCAGTGCCGGCGTCGGTGGCGACGGCGGCCTCGATCGCGTGGCCCGTATCCAGCGGGAATGGGCCCGCGAGCGGCCCGACGTCGACGTACGCCCGCAAGGGGTGATCGGACGGCTGCACCGGCTCGGGGCTTGCCTCGCCGAGGAGTTGTGCGTCGTCTACCGGCGGTACGGGCTGGGGGAGGGCGACTTCGACGTGCTGGCCACGCTGCGGCGGGCGGGCGCGCCGTTCGAACGCGCCCCCGGTGAACTGGCCGAGCACACCATGGTCACCACCGGAGCGATGACCAAACGCGTCGACCGGCTCGAACGGGCCGGGCTCGTCTCCCGGCGCGCGAGCGAGAGCGACGGGCGCGGCAGGGTCGTGGCGCTGACCCCGGAGGGCCGCGCGCTCATCGACCGCGCCTTCGCCGACCACATGGCCAACGAGCGCCGCCTCCTGTCCGCGCTGACCGAGGACGAGGCGGCGCACCTCGAAACCCTGCTGACGAAGTGGCTGGCCGCGACGGAGACGCCGCGCGGCTGACATCGCGGGCGCGGGCGCGCGCGGGCTTAGGCGCGATCGCACCATCGCCGAGTCGCAGAACCGCAGAACCGCAAAGAATTGTTCGCGAACAAGTCTTTGCGAAGAACTCTTCGCGGTCTAGGCTGTCCGTCATGCCGCAATCGAATGACGCTCCCCCCGCCGCCGTGTCCGAGGCGAACGCCGTCGTCCTGGACGCCCGGGGACTGCGCGCCCTCGCCCATCCCGTCCGTGTCCAGCTCGTCGGACTGCTGCGCAAGCACGGCCCCTCGACCGCCACCCGGCTCGCCGAGCGGCTGGGGGTCAACTCCGGTACGGCGAGCTACCACTTGCGCCAGCTCGGCGACGCCGGGTTCGTCGCCGAGGACACCGGCCGCGGCAACGCGCGGGAGCGCTGGTGGCGTGCCGTCCACCAGTCGACGTGGTTCAGCGACCCCGAACTGGCCACGAGCGAGCCCGAAGCGGCGCTCGCCTACCTCCAGTCGGTCGCCGCCGCGTACACCCTGCGCACCCAGCGGGTCCTCGGCGAACTTCAGACGATGCCCGAACAGTGGCGGAACGCCTTCGACATGAGCGACCGGCCGCTGCGGCTGACCTCCGAGGAGACGCTGACCCTGCGCGAGGAGATGGGCGCACTCCTCGCCCGCTACCGCCCGGACACCCCGGAGGCGGCGGCCGGGGCACCCGAGGGCGCCCGGCGCGTCTCGCTGATCACCCAGATCCTCCCGGAACTCGACGCACCGGACCCGGGCGCCCCCGTCGACGCCCCCGCCCCCGCACGGCCACGGGGCATGCGGCTCGGCTAGTTCACTCCCTCTGCCGGTCGCCCTACCCCTGTTCCGCCAGCCACGCCTCGAAGGTGGTCGGCGCGACACGGGCGTCCTCGCCCGGCAGCAGGACGTCCCCCGCCATCTCCGGGCCGAAGAGGGACGACCACGTCGGTACGAGGCGCACCCGGTGACCGCGCGCCTCGTTCGTACGCCGGGCCATGTCCACCAGGTCCTGCGGATCCGGCCCCACGACATCGACATACCGTCCCCGCGGCTCGCCCGCCACGACCTCCGCGAGGACGTCGGCCACGTCGGCGGGGGCGATCGGCCGCACGAGCAGCGGCGCGATCTCGGCGACCCCGTCGTGCTCGCTCCAACTCGCCACCATCGCCGCGAAGTCGTGGAACTGCGCCGCCGGGACGATCGTCCACGGCACCGGCCCCGCCATGACCAGGCGCTGCTGCTCCCGCTTCCCGGCGTAGTGCGCGCCGCCGTCCACCCGGTCGATGCCCACGATCGAGAGCAGGACATGGTGCCGTACCCCGGCCCGTTCCTCCGCGGCGAGGAGGTTCCGCGTCGTGGTACCGAAGAACGCCAGGGTCTCCGCACGCTCGGTCGCCGGGCTGTTCGTGACGTCCACGACCGCGTCGGCGCCGGCCAGCGCGGCGTCGAGCCCCTCGCCCGTCAGCAGGTCGACCCCCGACGAGCGGCTGACCCGGACGATGTCGTGGTCGGCCCGTTCGAGCGCGGCCACGGTGAGGGTCCCGATGTTCCCGGTCGCTCCGGCCACTGCGATCCGCATGATGCTCCCTCTCGTCCCGGCCCCCGCTCCCGATCCTGGCGCCCGACGGCCCGTCGCGCTCGTCGGGAGCGACCCCCGCCGCGTGTCGGGAGGAATCCGGGCGGGGTCTGTGGGCAGGGTGCTGCTCATGAGACTGCTGCCCGCGAACCGTGACGACAGGGGTGGCACCGGGCACCGGCTGTGGACCTGGGTGCTGGAACTGCGCAACGACGCGGGTGTCACCCAGACGCTGCGCTCGACGGTGGCCGCGACGCTCGCCTACCTCGTCGCGCTCTGGCTGAGCGACGAAGCCGCCCCGCTGACCGCGCCCCTCACCGCCCTGCTCGTGGTCCAGGTGACCCTCTACTCCACCCTGACCACCAGCGTCCGCCGGGTGAACGCCGTCGTCGCGGGCGTGCTGATCGCCATCGGATTCAGTGTGCTCGTCGGGCTGTCCTGGTGGAGCCTGGGCCTGATCATCCTGGCCTCGCTGCTCGCGGGCCGTCTGGTCCGCGTCAACGAGTTCGTGCCCGAGGTCGCGATCAGCGCCATGCTCGTGCTGGGCGTGACGCACGCGGCCGACACCGGCTGGGACCGGGTCGTGGAGACGGTCATCGGCGCGGTGGTGGGCCTGCTGTTCAACGTGGTGTTCGTCCCGCCCGTCTGGGTCGGACCCGCCGGGGACTCCATCGAGGACCTGGCCCGGCAGATGCGCCGGCTGATGCGCGACGTCGGCGAGGAGCTGACCACCCCGACCCCGGTCGAACGCGCCGCGGCCCGGCTGTGGGAGGCACGGCGGCTCGACCACGGCATCGCGGAGGTGGACGCCGCGCTGCGCCAGGCGGAGGACAGCCTGCGGTTCAACCCGCGCGTCAAGGAGGGCCTGCTGCACCGCGTGGTGCTCCGGACCGGCCTGGACACGCTGGAGATCTGCGCGGTGGTGCTGCGGGTGCTCACCCGTACGATCACGGACCTCGCGCGGGAACGCCAGGAGGAGGACCTCTTCGCACCCGAGGTGGGGTCCGCCCTGGAGGAACTGCTCGCCCAGGTCGCCGACGCGATCGTCAGCTTCGCCGTCCTGGTCACCACCCAGGCGAGCGAGGCCGCCGAGGCGGCGGAGAACCGCCTCGCCGGGACCCTGGGCGCGGCGGCGGCGACCCGCGAGCGGGTCGCGCGGCTGCTGCTGGAAGGCGTGCAGCGCCACCCCCGGCAGTGGCAGCTGCACGGCGCGCTGCTGTCGGAGATCGACCGGCTCCTCGACGAACTCGACACCGACCACCGCTCCCAGCGGCTCATGGAGGAACTCGACCGATCCACCCGTGAACAGCGCGAACGGCATCCCCGGCTGACCGCGTTCACCCAGTGGCTGCGCCGCCGGAAGCGGCCCGCGCCGATGCGCCGGCGCCGGAAGGACAAGGGGGACGAGTAGCCCCGACCGGGAAGTGCCGGGAGTGCTGCCGCCGTCCGGCCATCCCGCCATCTCGCCGTCCCGCGACCGGAGTTACGCGCCGCCGAGCGGTGACCCGCCCGGGGACGCGGGAGATACTGGCGTATGGGATTCGCCGTCTTCGTGACTCTGCCGGGCCTCGTCATCCTGCTGACCGCCCTGGCCTTCCTCGATCAACTCCTGCTGCGCGCCGGACGGGCCGGTGTGCTGCCCTGGCGCAACAGCGCCCGGCAGGGTCAGGTCTCGACCACCGGTTTCGAACTGCTGCACGCCACACTCTCGCCGGGCAAGCAGAGCGAGTTGGCGGAGCGCCGGTCGGCGCTCCTGACCCGGGACGACGAGGAGGACGGGGCCCCGCCGCACCGGACCATGGTGGACCTGGACGGCGGGACCGCGGTCGTACGGATACCGAAGGGCCGGCCGGACGGTCCCAACTGACCGGCCGCGCCCCCCGGTTGTCCCCGCCGACCCGCGCCCTGGCCTACGGGAGCGGGAGCACGCAGACCGCGACCGGGGACGCGAACGGGGCGCCCGCCGGGGTCAGTTCACCGGCTGTCGGGTCGACGTGGAAGACCGAGACGTTGTTCGACCGCTGGTTGGCGGCGAACAGCAGCGTGCCGTCGGGCGACAGCGCGAGCTGCCTCGGCCAGTCGCCGCCGACGGGCACCGTGTCCAGCAGCCGCAGAGCCGCGCCGTCGTCCGTCACCGCGAAGCGGGAGAGGCTGTTGTGCCCCCGGTTGGCCAGGTACACGAAGGCGCCGTCGGCCGTGATCACGGGCTGCGACGGGAAGCTGTCGCCCGCGCCTCCGGCGCCGGTGGCCGACGGCTCTCCCGGGGTGAGGGTCCCGTCGGCGGGGTCGTACCCGCAGACCGTGATCGTGTTGTTCAACTCGTTGGCCACGTAGGCGAATCGCCCCGACGGGTGGAACACCAGGTGCCGGGGTCCCGCGCCGGGCGGAAGGGTCGCGTACGAGACGCGGCCGAGCGTGCCCGCCGACTCGTCCAGCCGGTAGGTGTAGACGCTGTCGGTGCCCAGATCGACGGCGAGCACATGGCCGCCGTCCGGGGAGGTGACGATCTGGTGCGCGTGCGGGCCGTTCTGGCCGGGACCCGGGGCGGGCTCGCCGTGGGTGACCAGGCCGGTGCGCTCACCCAGCGCCCCGGAGTCCTCGACGGGATGGACGGCGACACTGCCGGAGCCGTAGTTCGCGCTGAACAGCCACCGCCCGCCCGGGTGCACGGACAGATGACAGGGCGAGGAGCCGCCGGTGCTCCGCGTCCCGAGGACCGTGTGGCCGCCGTCCTCGCCCAGCGCGATCGCGGTGACGCCGCCGTCCTGGCGCTCGTCGACCGCGTACAGCGTGGTGCCGTCGGGGTGCGCCGCGAGGTACGAGGGGTCCCCGACGCCGGGCAGCGTCCCCGTCGAGGTGATGGCTCCGGTCACCGTGTCGTACGAGGCGAGACCGATGCCCGTACCCCCGCCGGAGGTGTACGTGCCGATGAACAGCCGCCCCGTCGCGAGGAGTTGTCCGGAACGGGTCGCCGACGCGGTCGCGGTCGCGGCGCCGGGGATCGTGAGCGCCGTGAGCGCGCCCGTCAGCAGGCCGACGACCTGGCGGCGACTGGGCCCGCCCGCCGACGACCCGCCCGCTCCGGTGGCGCTCCGCGCTCCTGTCTCCGTCGTGGTCGTGTCTGCCGTGATCGCCGTTCGTACGCGGTCGTTTCTCATGCCGGGCACCTCTGAGGACTCGTGGGGGGAGTGCTTGCCGGTGTGGTGGCAGACACCCTCGCGCCCTTCCGCCCCGCTCGGCAAGGGCACCTCCGGCACCACCGTCAGTCCCGGAGCGCCCCGGCGTCGCCCATCACGATCACGGGCCGCTCCGCCGGATCCAGCAGACGAAGCAGCTCGACCATGTGCCCGCGCCTCAGCGAGACGCACGCCTGGGTGGGTCCCCGGTGGTCGACATGGACCCAGACACCGCCACCCCGGCCCGGTCCGAGGGGCCGCACCTTGTCCAGCGGGGTCGTGCCCGGCGTGCGGTTGTAGTCGATGGCGACGACGTGGTCGAAGGAACCCTCCAGCGGTTCACCCCGGAAGCCGGTGCCGGGCGACTGGAACTCCTCGTCCTGGTCGTAGGGCAGCCTCGCCCCGGGATCGGGCAGCCTGCCGCCCGCGTCGCCGAGCGTGAAGACGCCGATCGGGGAGCGCAGATCGGCCGCCCGGTGCTCGTACGTCCAGCCGCGCAGCGCGTTGTGCGCGGGCCAGCGGCCGGTGACGGGACGCCAGCCGGTGTCCGCGTCGCGCTCGTACAGCACCACGCCGGAGACGGGGGAGTTTCTGCCCTCGCCGGTGACGACCAGCGCCTGACGCGTGCCGACGGGGATGTGGGACCGGGTGACGGGACCGAGACCGGGGAGGTCCCGGAACAGGGCCGCCTCCACGGGCGTTCCGGCGAGCCCGAGGACCGCGCGGGCGGCCGTTCCCGCGCGTCCCCCGCCCGCCCCTTCCGGTGGTTTCCCCTCCGCCGTCCCGCCCGGTGGCGCTCCGCTCGGCGCCGGCGCCGCCTTCCGCTCCTGCCGCTGGTCCTGACCCGGGCCTTGTCCCTCTCCCGCGCACCCGGCGAGCAGCAGACACGTACAGAGCGAGGTGACGGCCAGGGCGCCACGGGCGAGGGGGAGCGCGCGGGGGAGGAGGTACATGTCGGGCCTTTCATCGGCTCATCGGCTCATCGGCGCGGGCGGACGGAGAAGGAGGACGGCGTGTCCTCCTCGGTCGCGTGTCTCTGCGCCATGAAAGCCCGATGATCGTTCGATCGGACCGTACGTGAAGGCATGAGCAGACTAGGGCCCGAGGATTTCCCCCGTTCTGCCCAACGCCGTTCGTGCGACATCGGGTATCAGGCATCCGACAACGGGCGGCAGCAGAACGGGAGAACCGCGACCACCGCCCCTCTCGACGGCCCGCCCCGTCGTCGCCATTGGTTCGAGCAAAGGCGGGGCGGTGCGATTCGTCCGGCCCCCGGGTGATTCGTGAGCGCGCGCGGTTTCAGCGCGCCGAAAGAGCGTCGGATACGACCCCCGACAGGGTTGTCGGGGACATGGCGGAATTGCTTGTCTGGTCGTGTCGTGGATCGAGGCACCGCCGTTCCGCCCCACCGGAGCGGCGTACGCCTGGTGCCCGGCACACCTGTCGTCGTTGAACCCGGGAGCCCCTTCCCCCCACGTCCCAAGGAGATCGACATGGTCACCACACCCGGCCCCGCCCGTCGTTCGGTGCTGAAGGGCGGACTGACCGCCACGGCGGTCGGCGCCCTCGGACTCGCCGCGCACGGCCCGGCCACCGCCGCCCCCGCCCGCCGCCCGGCGGACTCGCCGTTCGCCGCCCCCGAGCCGCGGATTCACACCACCGCCGAATGGGGCGCCCGGCCCCCGAACCAGGAGATCGTGGTACTCGACCGGGTGCCGACGTACATCGTCGTGCACCACACCGCCGAGCCCGGCAACAGCGAGGACTACTCGCTGGAGCACGCGATGGCCATCTGCCGGTCGATCCAGAACTTCCACATGGACGGCCAGGGCTGGGGCGACTCCGGTCAGCAGTTCACCAACTCGCGCGGCGGCTTCGTCCTCGAAGGCCGCCACCAGAGCCTCGATGTCGTACGCGGCGGGATCCGGCACGTGCAGGGCGCCAATGTCGGCGGTCGCAACAGCGAGGTCATCGGCATCGAGAACGAGGGCCTCTACACCTCGGTCGACGTAACCCCCGCGCTGTGGAACTCGCTCGTCCAGCTCGTCGCGTGGATCGCCGGCCAGTACGGGCGGCCGGTCACCGACATCATGGGCCACCGCGACTTCAACTCCACCGAGTGCCCCGGCGGGGTGCTCTACGGCAGACTCCAGGAGCTGCGCGACGCCGTCGCCGGGGCCCTGGGCGTCGCACCGGCCGACCGGCCCACCGTCTGGCCGCTGCTGCGGCCGGGAGCCGTCGGCCCGCAGGTGCGTGCCGCGCAGTACCTGCTGCGCGCCCGGGGCTTCTCCGGCGTACCGGTCGACGGTGTCTTCGGCGCGGCCACCACGCGCGCGGTGGTGAGCCTCGCCGACGTGCACCGCGTCGAGAAGCACACCTGCGCGGCCATGGTCCGCGCGGGCACCGACGAGACCGGCTACCTCGGCTCCGACATCTGGCCGCTGATCACCCCACGGGTGCGGGCGGGCGACAACGCCGACATCGCGCGGGCGGTGACCACCCTGCACCGCGCCGGCGCGGACCGGTCCCACGCGACCGGCGTCCTCGACGCGACGGACTGGAAGCGGCTGCTGGCCTGACCCCCTGGCCTGATTCCTGGCCTGGTTCCTTCCTCACGGGACACCCGGTCCGCCGTCCCCGCCGCCGCGCACGGTCCACCCGCGCGCGGCGGCGCGGGTCCCCGGCCCGCGCCGCCCTCCGGGGGAGACTGAAGCCGATGATCCACTTCGCCGGGCCCGCCGCACCACCCGGCGTCACCGACCGGCTTCAGGCAGGGGGCACGCGATGGCGGAGCACCGGAACCCCGGCCGGCCCTCCGCCAGGAAGAGCCTGACCGAAGAGGACCGTGACGAACGGGACGTCATGCGTCTGTTCGCCCTGTGCGACGCCGTGTTCGCCATCGCCATGACGCTGCTCGCCCTCGATCTGAAGGTGCCCGACCTCGGCGCGAGCCCCGACGACGCCACGCTGCGGCGGGCACTCGCCGATCTGGAACCGCGCTATCTGTCGTTCCTGGTCAGCTTCTACGCGATCGCGAGCTACTGGCGCCGTCACCGCGAGGAGATGCGGTCGGTCCGCGTCAGCCCGCCGGTTCTCGTACGGCTGACGCTGTTCCTGCTGCTGACGATCAGCGTCCTGCCGTTCGTCTCCAACGTCCTCGGCTCGTACGGGGCGGGGATCGCCGTCGCCGCGTACGCCGGGGTGAACGTCCTCGCGGCCGGGACACTCCTGGTGATCCGGCACGTGGTCGACCGTGTCGACCCTCCGGCCGGGGAGGCGGGCAGGCCCCCGCGACGCGAGCTCTGGTTCGACCTGACCGCCTTCGTGCTGGCGGTCCCGGCGGGCTACGTCTTCCCCGGCGAGGGACCGGAGGCACTGATCGCCCTCCTGGCACTGAGCGCCGCCGTCTCCTTCGCCTTTCGCCGCCTGCGGGGAGGGCGCGCGCACAGACGAAGGCGGAGTTGACCGTGACTCGCGGGTCGGGCCGCCACACTGGGCGGGCAGCCGAGACGGAGGAGAGCCCCGTGCCGAAGTTCATGCTCATGGTCAACCACGACAGCGGCGTCTTCGACGAGCCCATGGACCGGTGGGAGCCCGCCGACACGGCCGCCCACTTCGCGTACTACGCGGAGCTGACCAGGGAGCTGACCGAGACCGGCGAGATGATGCGGTTCACCGCGCTCGCCGATCCCCAACTCGCCACAACCGTACGGTCGGACGGTGGCGCGACGCCCCTGGTGACCGAGGGGCCCTACCCGGAGACCACGGGATTCCTCGCGGGCTTCAACATCGTGGACGTCGTGTCCGAGGCCCGCGCGCTGGAGATCGCCGCGCGGATCTCGGCGGTGCCCGGCCCCGGCGGGGTGCCGACCCAGCGACCGGTCGAGGTACGGCAGGTGATGACCGACCACGCGGGCGACCTGTGACGAGGGGACGGGGCCGACGGGCCGCCGACCCGATCGCCCGGGAGCCCGACCCTCCACCGAGATCGGTGTCGGAAAATTGCGTAACCGATCTTCATTTCTTGCGCACCGGGTTGGTAGGTTGGTGGCGTGAAGAAAAGACTCTCTCAGGTGGCCGAGTTCGCCGGCGTCAGCGAGACGACGGCCCGCCGGGTGCTCAACGGGGCGACCGACGTGGCACCGGCGACCCGCGACGCCGTGCTGACGGCGATGGACGTCTGCGGCTTCGAGCGACCGCGCGGCATGCAGCGGGAACGGGCCGCCCTCGTCGGACTCGTGGTCCCCGATCTGCAGAATCCGATCTTCCCCGCCTTCGTGGAGGCTCTGGCGGGACTTCTGAACAAGCGCGGCCTCATCCCGGTCCTGTGCACCCGCACCGCCGACGGTGTCTCCGAGGCCCACTACATCGACATGATCCTCAAGCAGAACGTCGGCGGGATCATCTTCGTCGGGGCCAGTTACGCGGACGCCGGCCCCGAGCACGGGCGCGCGCTGCGCGAACGCCGGATACCGATCGTGCTGCTCAACGCGGCGGACGAGAATCCCGGCGTCGCCCAGGTCTCCATCGACGACTCGGCCTCCGCCCAACAGGTGCTCGGCCATCTCTCCTCGCTCGGACACGAGCGGATCGGCATGATCCTCGGCCCCGTCGGACACGTCCCCTCGGCCCGCAAGCTCGCCGGCTACCAGGCGTTCTGCGCGCAGCGGGCGGGCGCGGGGACCGGTCCGGCGGAGGACCGGCGCCGGCTGGTCGCCCACGGGCTCTTCTCGATGGAGGGCGGCGCCACCGCGCTGCCCCGGCTCCTGGCGTACGGGGCGACCGCCGTGGTCTGCGCAAGCGACGCACTGGCACTTGGCGCCATTCGCGCCGCGCGGCGGCAGGGACTGCGGGTCCCCGAGGACCTCTCGGTCGTCGGGTTCGACGACTCTCTGTACATGGTGGCGACCGACCCGCCGCTGACGACGGCGCGTCAGCCCGTGCAGGCGATGGCCGCCGCCGTGATCGCCTCCCTGGTCTCGCAGATGAAGGGGCACGCGACGGAGGGCGAGACGATGATGTTCGACACCGAGCTGATCGTGCGCAGCTCAACGGCGCCTCCGCCGCCCGCCGCGCGGCGCCGACGCGCGGTGGACGCCTGACGGGAGGCGTCCGTACGGGAGGGGGTCCGGCCGTCGGCCGGACCCCCTCCCTGCGTTCCCGGCCGAGCCGGTCCGCGTTCGTCCGCCGGGTCTCCGATGACGGAGTGTCACCCGCGGCCTCCGAGACGACCCGGGCGCTGAATTTAGTTTTTGCGCACGCTCATTGACTTTTTGCATATCCCACTTTTACTGTCGGCGCCGACGAGACGACGCAGCGGCCGAGTCCCTGCAAGTCACGCAAACCATTTGCAGTCTGCGCCAGGAAGGCATGGGATCCCCATGGACATGGATGGCATCGCACGACGCCGCGCGCTCGGCCCGGCACTGGCCGTGGCGCTGATGCTCGGTCCGGTCGCCTGCGGGGGCCCGTCGCAGCCGTCGGGCGTCGGCAAGGACGGCGTGGTCACCATCAGCGTCAACGACATGCCGCCCACGACACAGCCGGTGGACCGGAAGATCTTCGAGGAGGACGTCAAGGCGTTCGAGAAGGCCCACCCGAAGATCAGGATCGAGCCCCACGAGGGCCAGATGGATCCCAAGACCTTCGCGGCGAAACTGGCGGGCGGTCAGCTGGAGGACGTCTACTACGTCTACTTCACCGACCCGGCCGGGCTGATCCAGCGCCGCCAGGGCGCCGACATCACGCGGTACCTCAAGGACGTGCCGTACCTGGCGGACATCCGCCCCGAGTTCCAGGACGTCTTCAAGGGACAGGACGGCAAGATCTACGGTCTGCCGAACGGCCAGTACTCACTGGGCCTCGTCTACAACCGCGCGCTGTTCGAGCGGGCGGGACTCGACCCCGACACCCCGCCCACCACCTGGGACGAGGTGCGGACGGCCGCGAAGAAGATCAGCGCGCTCGGCGACGGCACGGTCGGTTACGCCGACTACAGCAAGAACAACCAGGGCGGCTGGCACTTCACCTCCTGGGTCTACTCCATGGGCGGTGACATCGCGGTCAAGGACGGCGACCGGTGGAAGGCCGCGTTCGACGACCGGGCCGGCCGCGACGCGCTGCGGATGCTCCACGACATGCGCTGGACCGACGGCAGCATGGGCACCCGCCAGCTCCTGGAGATCGCCGACGTCCAGAAGATGATGGGCTCGGGCAAGCTCGGGATGTACATGGCCGGACCGGACAACGTCCCCACCATCGTCAAGCAGTTCGAGCGCGCGTACGAGGACTACGGCGTCGCCGCCATGCCCGGGTCCGCGACCCTCGGCGGCGGCAACGGCTTCATGTTCAACCCCAAGGCGTCGCCCGAACAGCTCGAGGCCGGTGTCCGCTGGGTCCAGTGGAAGTATCTGAACCCGGACCGGACGGAGTTCAACGACAAGCGCATCGGTGACCAGGACGTCCCGATCGGCCTGCCCCTCGACCGGCTCTACACCGACGAGGTCCAGACGAAGGTCGACACGGTCCACGCGAAGCACGCCAACGTCCCGCAGAAGAACTTCGCCCCCTTCATGGCGCGCAACGGGCAGCTGGAGCAGAAGGTCGAGCCGCCCAACGCCCAGCAGATATACACCGTCCTCGACGGCGTCATGCAGTCCGTGCTGACCAAGAAGGACGCCGACCTCGACCGGCTGCTCGGCGACGCGGCGAAGAAGGTCGACGCCCTGCTCGCCACGGTCGAGTGACATGGCACTCCGGACCTCCACCCCGACCCCCGCGCCCGAGGCCCCGCACCGGGCCCCGCCCCCCGTACCCGCCCCCGGACCGGCCCGCCCGGACCGTCCGCGCCGGCGCGTACGGGAGAACCTCACCGCGTACCTCTTCCTGACCGCCGGTGTGCTCTGCTTCGCGGTGTTCTCCTGGTACCCCATCGTCCGCGGCGGGCTCCTCGCCTTCCAGCAGGTGAACTTCGCGGAACCCGCCACCTGGGTCGGCCTCGACAACTTCCGCCGCCTCTTCGACGACCCGCTCTTCGCGACGGCCTGGCGCAACACCGGCCGGTTCACCCTGCTCGCCCTCGTCCTCGGCTTCGCCGCCCCCTTCGCCACGGCGGTGATCCTCGGCGAACTCCGCCACGGACGTGGCTACTTGAGAATGACGGTCTATCTGCCGGTGATGCTGCCGCCCATCGTCACGATGCTGCTGTGGCGCTGGTTCTACGACCCCGGCCCCGGACTCTTCAACAACACCCTGGAGATATTCCAGCTGCCCGCCCAGCAGTGGCTGGAGTCCGAGAACCTCTCGATGATCTCCCTGGTCCTGGTGTCCACCTGGGCCAACATGGGCACCACCACGCTCATCTATCTGGCCGCGCTCGGCTCGATACCCGGTGATCTGTACGAGGCCGCCGAGCTGGACGGCGCGTCGATCCGGCGGCGGCTGTGGCACGTGACCCTCCCGCAGATGCGGTTCATCCTGATGATCACGCTGCTCCTCCAGATCATCGGCACCATGCAGGTCTTCGTCGAGCCGTACATCCTCACCGGCGGCGGCCCCGACGACGCCACCGTCACCGTTCTCCTGCTGCTCTTCCGCTACGCGTTCGTCTACAACGACTTCGGCCTGGCCAGCGCCATGAGTCTGCTGCTCTTCGGGGTCCTGGGCAGCTTCGCCGCCTGCTACCTGCGGCTGACCCGGAGCACCGACTGACGGCGCCCGGCGGCATCGCCCGAACGACCCGCACGAGCGGGACCAGAGCGAGCACCCGAGAGGACCGCGAGGCACCGACATGGCCGCCGACACCCCCGTACGCACCCTGATCGCCCCCACCGAGATGACCCGGGGCACCAGCCGGCTCCTCTACCGGTTCGTGCTGACCATGACGCTGATCGGCTTCACGCTCGCCTTCGTCTTCCCGCTCTACTGGATGGCGACCGGCGCCCTCAAGTCGTCGGCCGAGCTGGTCGACCCCGACATCACCCTGCTGCCGCGAACCTGGCACCCGGAGTCGTACACCGGCGCCTGGACCAACGTCGGGCTCGGCAGGCACTTCCTCAACACGCTCGTGCTGGCCGCCGGCGCCTGGCTGTGCCAGCTCCTGGTCGCCGTCAGCACCGCGTACGCGCTGTCCAAACTGCGGCCCCTGCTCGGCAACGTGATCCTCGGCATGATGCTGGCCACCCTCATGCTGCCGGTCTCCGCCCTGCTCGTGCCGACCTACCTCACCGTCGTGGACCTCCCCCTCCTCCACATCAACCTGATCAACACCCCCTGGGCGATCTGGCTGCCCGCCGCCGCCAACGCCTTCAACATCTTCATCCTCAAACGGTTCTTCGACCAGATCCCGGCCGAACTGATCGACTCCGCCCGCATCGACGGCGCCGGACCGCTGCGCGTCCTCGTCTCCGTGGTGCTGCCGCTGTCCCGGCCCGTACTGGCCGTGGTGTCCATCTTCGCGATCGTCGGCGTCTGGAAGGACTTCCTCTGGCCGATGCTCGTCCTGCCCGATCCCGCCCGGCAGCCCATCACGGTCGCACTCAACCGGCTGTCCGAGTTCATGCCGGCCAACCAGCTGCTCGCGGGCATGGTCATGGCCAGCGTCCCGCTGCTCGTCCTCTTCCTGATCTTCCAGCGCCACATCATCGCCGGACTCACCGCGGGCAGCCTCAAGGGCTGAGCCCTGTCCGGCCGGCACCCCCCACCCGCTCCGTGACGACAGCCGTCGTCACGGCAGTCCCCCACGGCACCCCACCGCCCCATCGGTGCTCATCCCGGAAGGACAGACCGCAGTGACACCCGTACACCCAGCGCGTTCGAGAGCCGCCCGATCCGCCGTCACCGCACTCCTCCTCGCCCTGCTCGTCCCCCTGACCCAGGCACCCGGAGCGGCGGCGGCACCCGCCGCGCCCGCCGCCGCGCCCCGGTCCGCCGCACCCGCCGCCGCCCTCGGCACCTCCACCGTCGAGGCCGAGTCGGGCACCCTGTCCGGCGGGGCCGTACGCTCCACCGAGCACCCCGGATACACCGGCTCCGGCTTCGTCGGCGGCTACACCGACGGCAACAAGGGCCGCGCCTCCACCTCCTTCACCGTCTCCTCGGCCGTCGCCGGCGACGGGTCGCTGACGATCCGTTACGCGAACGGCACCACCGCCCCCATGACGCTGAGCCTGTACGTCAACGGCGCCAAGGTCCGCCAGATCAGCCTCCCCGCCACCGCGAACTGGTCCACCTGGACCACCCGCGACGAACCGGTCTCCTACCGGCAGGGCGCCAACACCGTCGCCCTCACCTTCACCACCACCGACAGCGGCAACGTCAACCTCGACAACTTCCGGGCCACCACCCCGGACGCCCCCACCGAACCTCCCGCCGACGCCCCCGCCCAGGACGCCGAGAACGCGTACACCTCCGGTGGCCCCGCCACGGCCAACTCCGCCTCCGGCTACGGCGGAAGCGGCTACCTCACCGGCTTCACCCGGGCCGGGGCGCGCGCGGTCTTCCCGGTCGACGCGCCCGCCGCCCGCACCTACCCGCTCGCCGTCCGCTACCGCACCCCCGGCACGGCGGCGGCGAGCACGAGCCTGACCGCCAACGGCACGAAGATCCGCCGGGTCACCCTGCCCGCCACCGGTGGCCAGTGGCGCACGGCCACCACCGACGTACCGCTGCGGGCCTCCCTCAACACCCTCACCCTGCGCACCGAGACCGGCGACGCCGGCGACTTCCAGCTCGACGGCGTCACCGTGACCGGAGCCGCCGCGGGGGCCCGCCGGGGCGCCACCGTCCCGTACACCCAGTACGAGGCGGAGAGCGGCAGCACCAACGCCTCCACCATCGGCCCCGACCGCACCTTCCTCAGCGTCCCCTCCGAGGCGTCCGGCCGGAAGGCCGTCGTCCTCGACAGCACCGGCGAGTACGTGCAGTTCACCCTCACCCAGCCCGCGAACGCGCTGACCCTGCGCTACTCGATCCCGGACAACGCGGCGGGCACCGGAACGTCCGCGACCCTCAGCGTCTACGCGAACGGGACCCAGGTCAAAGACCTCGACCTGTCGTCCAAGTACGCCTGGGTGTACGGCGGCTACCCGTACAACAACGACCCCTCGCAGGGCTCCGCGCACCACTTCTTCGACGAGACCCGCACCACCCTCGGCAGCTTCCCCGCCGGCACCGTCCTGAAGTTCCAGAAGGACTCCGGCGACACCGCCGCCCGGTACACCCTGGACCTGCTGGAGACCGAGACCGCGCCGGGCGCCGCCGCCATGCCGTCCACCGGCTTCGTCTCCGCGACCACCCTCGGCGTCACCCCGAACGACGGCGGCGACGACACCGCCGCCCTCAACTCGGCCGTCGGCACGGCCAAGTCGCAGGGCACCGGCCTGTGGCTGCCCGCCGGCACCTACAACATCTCCGGCCATGTGAACCTCACCGGCATCGCCCTGCGCGGCGCGGGGGAGTGGCACACCGTCCTGCGCGGCAAGGACGGCAAGGGCGGCCTCTTCGGCCGCGGCGGCACCAACACCGTCCAGGACCTGACGATCTCCGGTGACGTCTCCTACCGGGACGACGCCAACTTCCACGCCGCCATCGAGGGCGACTTCGGCACCGGATCGACCATCCAGAACATCTGGATCCAGCACACCAAGGTCGGTCTGTGGATCGACGCCCCCACCGACGGCCTGTACGTGAGCGGCCTGCGCATCCGCGACACCTTCGCCGACGGCATCAACCTGCACAAGGGCACCGCCAACACCGAGGTGTGGAACACCAGCGTACGCAACACCGGCGACGACGGACTCGCGATGTTCTCCGAGGCCCAGGCCGTCCGCAACAGCGGCTACCGCTTCAACACCGTCCAAGTGCCCCTGCTCGCCAACGGCGTGGGAATCTACGGCGGCGACGCCAACCGCGTCGAGGACAACGTGTTCGCCGACACCGTCACCGGATCGGCCGGCATCGCCGTCAGCAGCCGCTTCGCCCCGGTGCCGTTCAGCGGCACCACCTCCGTCCAGCGCAACACCCTGCAACGGACCGGCGGTTACGAGCCCAACTGGCAGAGCGAGTTCGGCGCCCTGTGGATCTACGCCGACTCCTCCGACATCACGGCGCCCGTACTCGTCCAGGACATCGACATCATCGACAGCACCTACAGCGGCGTTCTCGTCTCCTGGCAGAAGACCGTCAGCAACCTCACCCTGAGGAACGTCAGGATCCAGAACTCCGGCACGCACGGCATCGAGATCAACGCCGCCGGAGCCGGCACGTTCTCCGGCGTCACCGTCACCGGCGCACCGGCCGGCGGACTCGACCTCACCGGCGGCTTCACCATCACGCGAGGCACCGGCAACAGCGGCTGGTAGCGACCCCGTACGGCCCGTCAGCACATCGCCCGGCGCAGCGACGCCTCCACGGTCCGGTCCCGCCCCACCCGGCGGGGCCGGACCCCATCCCCCCGAGGAGCCCCCGTGACCGACACCGCCACCCCCTCCACCACCGCCTGGTGGCGGCACGCCGCGATCTACCAGATCTACGTACGGAGCTTCGCCGACGGCGACGGCGACGGCACGGGCGACCTCGCCGGAGTACGCGACCGGCTGCCGTACCTGCGCCGGCTCGGCGTCGACGCGCTCTGGTTCACCCCCTGGTACACCTCACCGATGGCCGACGGCGGCTACGACGTCGCCGACTACCGGGACATCGACCCCCGCTTCGGCACACTCGCCGACGCCGAGTCACTGATCGCCGAAGCACACACCCACGGCCTGCGCGTCCTCATCGACCTCGTGCCCAACCACTGCTCCGACCAGCACCCGTGGTTCCGCCGGGCGCTGTCCGACGGGCCCGGCTCGCCGGCGCGCGACCGCTTCTGGTTCGTCCCCGGCCGGGGCCCGGACGGCGAACTGCCCCCCAACGACTGGCAGTCGTACTTCGGCGGCCCCGCCTGGACCCGGATCACCGAGGCGGACGGCACCCCCGGCCCCTGGTACCTGCACATGTTCGCCCCCGAACAGCCCGACCTCAACTGGGAACACCCCGACGTACGCGCCGAGTTCGAGTCCATCCTGCGCTTCTGGCTGGACCGGGGCGTGGACGGTTTCCGGATCGACGTCGCCCACGGCCTCATGAAGAAGCCCGGCCTGCCCGACGCCGGCCCGCACCCCGACCCCACCGATCTGCCCTACCAGGACTGCGACGACGTCCACGAGATCTACCGCGACTGGCGCAAGATCCTCGACAGCTACGACGGGGACCGCACCTTCGTCGGCGAGGTGTGGCTGCCCACCCCCGACCAGTTCGCCCGCTATCTGCGACCCGACGAACTCCACTCCGCCTTCAACTTCGAATTCCTCTGCTGCGCCTGGGAGGCGGGCGCGCTGCGCGACGTCATCGCGGGCACCCTCGCCGCGCACCGGCCCGTCGGCGCGCCCCCGACCTGGGTGCTCTCCAACCACGACACCATCCGCCACGTCACCCGCTACGGACGTGCGGACACCTCCTTCGACATGGGCGACAAGCGTCTGTCCGACCCGAGCGACCCCGTCCTCGGCCGCCGCCGGGCGCGCGCCGCCGCGCTCATGTCGATGGCCCTGCCGGGGGGTGTGTACGTCTACCAGGGCGACGAACTGGGGCTGCCGGAGGTGCGGAACATCCCCGACGCCCTGATCCAGGACCCGACGTTCCGCCGCTCGCGGGGCGCCGACCGGGGCCGGGACGGCTGCCGCGTACCCCTGCCGTGGACCGCGGGCGGCCCCTCGCTGGGCTTCTCGCCGGACGGTGCCCCCGGTGACCCCTGGCTGCCGCAGCCCGCCGCCTGGGTCGCGCTGTCGGTCGAGGCGCAGACCGGGGACCCGGACTCGTTCCTGACGCTCTACCGCGAGGCGCTGGCGCTGCGCCGGGAACGGCTGGCCGGACTGCCCGAGACGCTGAGCCCGGTGCCCGGCGCGGGCCCGGACACGGTCTGCTTCGACCGGCCGGGAGGCTTCCGCTGCCTGGCCAACCTGGGCGCCGATCCCGTCGCGGTGCCGGCCGGGGCCCGGGTCCTGCTCAGCAGCGGGCCCCTGCCGGGGGACACGGGCGGCCGGTGGCTGCCGGCCGACACCTGCGTCTGGCTGGACCTGGGCGAGGCCGGGCCCGGTGCCGGGACGCCGGCGGCGTGAGGACGTGACGGCCCGCCGTCCCGGCCGGTGAACCGGGAGACCCGGTGGTCAGGGGTCCACCAGCTGGGACAGCGAGCCAACTATCGACGGATACGGGGTATTTGTACGTCGGAGTTCGATCTTATTGGGTCATGAGGGTTGTCATCCAGCCATGTGGGCTCTACACATAACCTCCATACGTGGTGAGAGATGGGGGCGCTGTACATGCACGGCACGATCGACGGTTTCAGCTATGGGGTCATCACGCCGGTCGCGGCGTTCGTGATGGCCTGCCTCGGGAGCGCGCTCGGACTGCGCTGCGTCACCCGGTCGCTGCGCGCGGAGCAGTCCTTCAGACCGGGCTGGCTGTCCCTCGGGGCGGCCTCCATCGGCTGCGGGATCTGGACGATGCACTTCATCGCCATGATGGGCTTCCAGGTGCGCGAGGCACCCCTCAGGTACGACATCCCGCTCACGGTCGCCAGCCTGGTCGTGGCGGTTCTGGTGGTCAGCGTCGGGGTGTTCGTCGTGGGCTACCTCGGCGTCCGCCCGGCCGTCCTGATCACCGCCGGGATCATCACCGGACTGGGCGTCGCCGCGATGCACTACCTCGGCATGGCGGGCATGAGCCTGGCGGGCAGCATCCAGTACGACACGACGATCGTGACGGTCTCCGTGGTGATCGCCGTCGTCGCGGCCACCGCCGCGCTGTGGGCGGCCGTGTCCGTCCGGGGCTTCTTCCCCAGCCTCCTCGCGAGCGTCATCATGGGTGTCGCCGTGACCGGAATGCACTACACAGGTATGGCAGCGGTCAGCGTGCACCTCGCCGGCAACGTGACCGGCCCGGGAGGCGTCGGCGCCTCGCTGCCCTCGATCATGTTCCCGATGCTGCTGGGACCGCTGGTCTTCCTGCTGGTCGCCGGAGTCATCGTGATGTTCGACCCGCTCCTGGTCCTCGGCGACGGCGAGTGGAACGACACCCCCGCCCGGAAGCGCGAGACCCCGGAGCCGGCCCGGATGCCGGGCGCCGGCGTGGTGCCGGGCTTCGCGCACACCGCGCCCGCCCCGCCGGTCTGGCGGGGCGCGGGCACCGCGACCCGCGACGCCGACGCCCCGGTGCCCGGCCAGGAGCCCCCGCGCCCGTACGGCTGGTGACCCGGCCGCCCGTCAGGCGCCACCCGCGCGCCCGTCCTCCTCGTCAGACCTCCCCGTCGCCCGGGGAACGCCCGGCGAGGGGGACGGCCGCCTCCTCCAGCGCCCAGACCCGCTCGGCCCGCAGCGGTCCGTTCCGGGCCAGCAGCATGCCGTGGTCGGCGGCCAGCGGGGCGAGCTGGGAGCCGTAGCAGAGGACCGCCTCACGCTTCGGCGCCCACGCGTCGTCCGACAGCGTGAGGTCGTGCACGGGGCGCAGCGTATGACGGCTCGTCATGTCCTGGTAGGCGAGCCCGCACAGATGACTGCCGGCGAGCGCGGCGTCGACGCCGGGGGTTCCCCACGCGTCGAGGTGGCCGGTGTAGGGGAGGTCCGCGTAGACGAGCGGGAGCGCGCGGCCGAGCTTCGCGATCACCTCCAGCGCCCGGTCCCGGACCTTCTCGTGGTCCGGCTGATTGGTGCCGAGAGGGATCAACAGCACGGTTTCCCGGGGAAGTTCGGCCAGGAAGCCGTCGATCGCCGTGAGATCGGACCCGTCGCCGTAGGGGCCGTCGGGGTGGTCGAGGACGACGCTGTCGACCCCGAGGAGTGCGCAGGCGCGCGCGTCCTCGGCCCGGCGCGCCCGGTACGCCTCGCGCGCCGTGGAGAAACCGCACACGCCGTCCCACCACGAGACGGGATGGTGGGACGCGGGCTCACCGCCGTACACCGTCACGACCGTGACCGGGCCGGGGAGCCGGGGAACGAGCCCGCCGAGCGAGAGGGCGGCGTCGTCGAAGTGCGGGGACAGCACGACGGTGGCGGGGGGCGGCGGTGTCATACGGGGTGTCTCCTCGGGTGCGGAGCGGGCCGGAGAGGATCGGGCGACAGCGGTACGGCGCGGAACACCTCGTCCCACCGGGCGTCGTCGCCCTCCCAGCGGCCGGGAGCCTCCGCCACCGTCCCCCAGGCGATACCGGGGGCGAGGGCGGACGCGTCGGGCGGCGGCGTACGGCGCAGCCACAGCAGCGAGAACCGCTGACGGGGGTGGGCGGTGGCGAGCACCTGACGCAGCCGGCCCAGGTCCCGCGCGACGCACTCGTCGAACGCGTCGTGATGGACGTAGAGCACCCGCGCCGGGGACGCCGCGAGGGCCCGCCAGCGCGCGGCGAGCGCGGTGAACTTGGCTCGGACGCCGTCGAGTTGGGCGTCGATGTCGCCCTGGGTGAGACGGTGCCCGTCGGACGGCCGGAAGTCGTGGAAGTAGCGGATGTCCGTGCCCCGGTCGAGGGCGCAGAGACCGTCGCTGAACGGTTCCACCCGCCCCGGACGCAGCACCTCGGCGAAGTCGTCGGCGACGCACTCCATCACCGCCTCGGCATCGAGGTCGAGCCAGTCGAAGAAGTGCGCCGACTCGTTGCCGGTGATCCGCCGGAGCTGATAGGTGGACTCGCAGTGGTAACCGAGCCCCACGCACACGTCGTACGGCCCGGCCCCGAGCGCCTTCGTGTCGTTCATCGGGCCGTTCGGCCCGCGCCGCGCCGCAGCAGGAGGCCGTCGCTGCCGCGTTTGATGAGATACGCGCGGCCCGCGCAGACGGTCTCGACCCGCGGCGGGACCAGCCGCACGCTCTCCACCTCCCGCCAGGTCGCGGACCCGGCCAGCCAGGGCCGCACCCGGGTGTCCATGGCCTCCGGTTCGAGGGCCACGAAGACATGGTCGGTGGGCAACTCGTCCAGCAGGGACAGCTCCTGGCCGTAGTAGAGCATCTCGATGAGCAGATGCGCCCCGGCGCGCGGACCGTCCGGCCCGGTGAGCCCCGCGAGGTCGTCGGCGCGGACCCGTACGTTCTCCGCACCGCTCAGGGCCTGTGAAAGACGCTTCCGGAAAACGGGGTTGGGCTCGGTGGCGTGCACCGTGCGGCCCGCCGCCACCAGACGGTGCGTCAGGGCGCCCTCGCACGCGCCCACTTCGACCAGCGGCCCGCCGGTCCCGGCCCGATGTCCCAGCACCCAGGCGGCGGTGGCGTCCAGCCGGTCCTTCTCGTACGGGGAGCTGCCGAACTCCCACGGGTCGGTGACGGACGCGGCCTCGTCGTCGAGACTCGCCAGCAGGGCGAAGAGGCGCTCGCGCTCGTCCGGGTCGGTGGCGAAGAACCGCTCGGTGGCCGGGATACGGGGGGTCTGGACCACGTACTCCGGCGACGGCTCGGTCAGCAGGTGCTCGCACTCCCGGTTGACGAAGTCGAGCTTGGCGGCGATCCGTTCGCGGTCCAGGGGGCGGTCGATCTCGCTCACGACCTGGAGGAACGGCGAGTAGCCCACGGCGTGCCGCACGTCGCGGCCCGCGCAGCCGATCGCCGTGTCCCGGCCGACCGTGCCCCGGCCGCGCCGGTTGTCCGCGGGCGAGTGCGTCCAGATCCGCGCCTCGCGGTCGCCGCCCGCCTCGCGTACGAGCCGCGCCAGGGAGCCGGGGCCGGGCGACACGGCGCCCCGGTCGGCCGGACGGATGTGCGGCGCGAGCCGGGCGAGCCGTTCGGCGGTGCTCTGGGCCGCCGGGAACGTGAGGGTCCGGCCGTGATCGGCGAGGACGAGGGCGGCCTCTCCGTCGGCGAGAACGGACAGGAAGTCGAGAACGGCGTCTTCGGCACGGAGCACAACAACGATGTCGATCAAGGATCGGTCCTCTGTACGGAACGGGAGTGGCCGCAAGAACCACCACGCTAGGTCTAGACCACTGCCCGGTGCAAGGGCCCCCCTCCCGAGGGCCGTGCCACCGGCGTCCCCCCGACGGGAACACGCCGCGGTTGACAGGGGGCGCCCCGGTGAGAGCCTGGGAGGGGGCGGCGGAGGAGAGGCCGCCCGAGGGACCGACCCCACCACGCCGAGACTGTCCTCCTGCCGACAGGAGAGCCAATTCCCGTACGGGACAAGGGACATGAGGTCGGGTGCGGGGCTCAGGTTCGACGGGCGGACGGGCCGGCGAGAAGCGACGGGCTCACCCCCCGGCGCGGCGCTCCCGCCCGTCGGGGGCCCGGTGCCGCCGGAGGCACCGGGCGCGGGGCCGGCCCGCCGCCCGGCGGGCCACGACACCGGAGGTAGTGATGGCGGACGACATTCTGCGCACGATCGACTCCCTGGTCGCGGAGGAACACCGGCTCCGTGAACAGGCCCCCGGCACCGGCCTCGCCCCGGCCGACCGGGCCCGCCTCCAGGTGCTCGAACAACGCCTCGACCAGTGCTGGGACCTGCTGCGGCGGCGCAGAGCGGGGGCGGACCAGGGCGAGGATCCTGAGCAGGTCGAACCGCGCCCGGTCGCCGAGGTCGAGTCCTACCAGCAGTGAGCACCGATCTCCGACTTCTGCGATGATCTGCCCGGAGCCGGGACGGATGCCCCGGACCGGGACAAGGGTGAGGGATTCTCGTGACGTACGACGTCGAAGCGGTACGCGGCCGGATTCCCGCCCTGCGAGCCGGAGTCGCGCACTTCGACGGCCCCGGCGGCACCCAGACGCCCGCGTCGGTCATCGAGGCCGTCACCGCCGCGCTGAGCAACCCCCTCTCCGTGCGCGGCTCCGTCGCACCCGGCGAGATCAACGCCGAGACGATCGTCCGGGAATTCCGCCGCGCGATGGCCGACCTGCTGGGCGCGCGGGAGACGGGAATCGTCAGCGGACGCAGCGCCACCCAGCTCACCTTCGACATCGCCCGCGTCCTGGCCCGGAGCTGGGCGCCCGGCGACGAGGTCGTGGTGAGCCGGCTCGACCACGACGCCAACATCCGCCCCTGGACACGGGCCGCCGAGCAGGCGGGAGCCGTGGTGCGCTGGGCGGACTTCGACCCGGCCACCGGCGAACTGCCCGTGGAAGCCGTCACCGCCCTGCTCACCGACCGCACCCGGCTCGTCGCCGTGACCGCCGCCTCGAACCTGATCGGCACCCGGCCGGACATCGCCGCGATCGCCGGCCCGGTCCACGACGCCGGCGCACTGCTGTACGTCGACGGCGTCCACTACACCGCCCACGTCCTCGTGGACGTCGAGGCGCTCGGCGCGGATTTCTTCGTCTGCTCCCCGTACAAGTTCTTCGGCCCGCACCACGGCGTCCTCGCCGCCTCCCCGCACCTGCTGGAGACACTGCGCCCGGACAAACTCGCACCCTCCACCGACACCGTGCCGGAGCGCTTCGAACTCGGCACCCTCCCCTACGAGGCCCTCGCGGGCACCCGCGCCGCCGTGGACTTCCTCGCGGACCTCGCCCCCGACGGGACGGGCGACCGCCGTACCCGCCTGCGCGCCGCCTACGCGGAGATCACCGCCCACGAGACGGCGCTGCGCGCGTACGCCGAAACGGGCCTGTCCGCGCTCGACGGCGTGACCCGCCACTCCCGCGCCGCGCTGCGCACCCCGACGACACTGCTCACCTTCGAGGGACGCGCCGCGAGCGACGCCTACCACTTCCTGGCCCGCTCCGGGGTCCACGCCCCCGCGGGCTCGTTCTACGCCCTGGAAGCCTCCCGCCACCTGGGCCTCGGGGACACCGGCGGCCTGCGCGTCGGCCTCTCCCCGTACACCGACACCGAGGACGTCGACCGTCTCGTCACGGGACTGGCGGAGTTCCTCCGCTCCTGAGGGCGGGCCGGCGGGCGCCGACCGCGTCCGCCTGGCCGGGACGGCCGTGATGACCCCGGCGGTGTGCCCATAGGGTGGCCCCCATGTCTGCCACGTTGAGTTCCGCGAAAACCCGTGCCGCGCTGCGCACCTCGGCCCGTGTCTCTGTCGAGATGCTGGTGATTCTCGTCATGGCGGGGGTGGTTGTGTGGCTTCTGGGGCAGATGTGGTCGATCGTCTGGCCGCTCGTCATCGGGCTGCTGCTGACCACGCTGACCTGGCCCGTGGCCCGCTTCCTGCGCCGCCACGGGTGGCATCCTGCCCTCGCGTCCTCGGTCGTGACGGTGCTCTTCCTCCTGGTCGCCGCCGGGGTGGTGGCGCTGATCGCGGTCCCCGTGGCGTCCCAGTCGGGTGAGCTGACGACCGGCGTCACCGACGGCATCGGCAAGGTGCGCGAGTGGGCGGCGGGGCCGCCGCTGAACATCGGCGACGACCAGATCACCGGCGCCCTGGACACCGGGGCCTCCCGGCTCCAGGACAGCGTCGGCAGCGTCGTCACCGCGGCCGTCACGGGCCTCAGCACCGTGGTCAACGGGGTCGTCACCGCCGTCCTGGCGCTCTTCCTGATGTTCTTCTTCCTCAAGGACGGGCCGAAGTTCCTGCCCTGGCTGACCCGCCAGCTGCCCGGCCGGCTCGCCACCGACCTGCCGATCGTCACCGCCCGCAGCTGGGACACGCTGGGCGCGTTCGTACGGTCCCAGGCGTTCGTCGGTCTGCTCGACGCGGTCTTCATCGGACTCGGTCTGTGGATCGTGGGAGTGCCGCTGGTCCTGCCGCTGGCGGTGCTGACCTTCGTGTCGGCCTTCGTGCCCATCGTCGGCGCCCTGTTCGCCGGATTCGTCGCCGTCCTCATCGCGCTGGTGTCGAACGGCCCCATGGACGCCCTGATCGTGCTGGGCATCATCGTCCTGGTCCAGCAGCTCGAAGGGAACGTCTTCCAGCCCATGATCCAGAGCCGGGGGCTCGGCCTGCACGCGGCGGTCGTCCTGCTGGCGGTGACACTGGGGGCGAGCCTGGCCGGCATCGTGGGCAGTCTCCTCGCGGTGCCCGTCGCCGCGCTGATCGGGGTGGGCTGGACCTACGTACGCGAACAGCTCAGCGACGAGCGGCCGGAGCCGGACCGGGAGCCCGACGCCGACCCGGACGCCCAGCCCGGCCCCGACCCGGATCCGGAGCCCGCGACCGTACACCCGCAGGGCGGACCCGCCGTTTCGTAGCCGCTGCCGCTGCCGCTGCCGCCGCCGCCCCGTCAGCGGGCGCGCGGCTTCGGCGGCGCGGTGCCTCCCGCCAGCGGGGAGCGGGCCAGTTCGACGCAGCCCGCCCCGATCAGGACGAGCGCGAGGAGCTCCGGCAGCAGCCACCACCCGGTCCGCACGCCCTCGCCGAACAGCGTCACCCCGTAGGTGATGCTGATCAGCGCGTCCCCGAGCGTCAGCATCGGCTGGGACGCCACCAGGGAGCCCGCCTGGAGGGCGTTCTGGAGGAGGAACAGCGCACCGATCCCGGCCACGGCCGTGGCGTACAGCTGCCAGGACGTGAAGAAGGCGACGGCCCCCGCCCCGTCGTCGATCCGCGCCACCGCGTCCTTGAGCAGCGCGGCCGTCAGGGCGTAGGCGCAGGCCGCCGCGAGCGCGAACAGCGCGGCGCGGGCGTTGCCCCGCGCCCGCCGCCCGGCGGCGATCACCAGGACCTCGAAGACACCGGTGACGATCAGGGCCGGGACCCAGGCGAGCGTGTCCACGGTCTCCTTGCCGCCGTACGGCGCCGCCGCCCCGAGGCCCAGCACCAGACCGATGGTCACCGCGGCGACGCCGAACCAGCCTGCGAACGGCAGCCGGGTCCGGAAGACATGACTCGCGATCAGCAGGGTCAGGGGCAGCTCGATGACGAAGATCGGCTGCACGATGGTGATGGGCCCGGTCGCCAGCGCCACGGCCTGGCAGAACGCGGCCACGATCACCAGCCCGATCCCGGCCAGCCAGACGCGCTTGCGCAGCAGATGCCGGATCAGCGACAGGCGGAGCGTCGCGGAGTCGGGCACCGTCGAGGCGGCGCGCCGCTGGAGCACGGCCGCGGAGCCGTTGCTGAGGGCGGTCAGCACGGCGAACAGGACACTGATCACGGCCCCATCATGCGGGCGGCTCCGCCGGTGCCGTCGGTCATCGCGGGCGATGCGGCCAGGTGGGGGCCGAACGGACCAACCGCAGGTCACGGGCCCCGGTCCGGCCACCGCGTCGGCCCGGTCCACGCACCCCGTCGGGCGGTCCGTCAGGCGGCCGGCCCCGGTGCCGTCCCGCTCGCGGCCGCCTCCTCCGCCGCGCGGGCCCGCGGCGAGCGGCCGTTGATCAGCACGGCGCCGATGACCGCGGCGGCCAGGAGGATGATCGCCGCCCAGGTGATGGCGACGGTGAAACCGTGCACCGTGCCGGTGTTCACGATCCGGGTCCGGTCGGCCGGGGACAGGGCGCCCTGCCGGGTCGCCGCCGCGAGATGACTGGCCACATAGGTGGCCGTGGCGGTCGTCGCGATCGTGTTCAGCAGCGACGTACCGATGGAACCGCCCACCTGCTGCGCGGTGTTGACCGTCGCCGAGGTGACCCCCGAGTCCTGGGTGGCGACGCCCATCGTGGCCGTCGAGATCACGGGCAGGAACGTCAGCCCGAGCCCGAAGCCCAGCAGCAGCGTGCCGGGCAGGATGTGCCCCGCGTAACTGGAGTGGATGTCGAGGAAGGTCAGCGAGAACATGCCCCCGGCGCTCAGCAGCAGCCCGGGTACCAGCAGGAAACGCGGCGGTACGAGGGGGAGCAGCCGGGCGGAGATCTGCGTCGAGCCGATGATGATGCCGGCCGACAGCGGCAGGAACGCCAGGCCGGCGGTCAGCGGCGAGTAGCCGAGGATCGTCTGGAGGAAGTACGTGAGGAACAGGAACGAGCCGAACAGCCCGATCGTCGCCATCGCCATCACGATGACCGAGCCGCCGCGATTGCGCTCCCGGATGATGTGCAGCGGCAGCAGCGGGCTCGGCGACCTCGTCTGCCACCAGGTGAACGCGACCAGCAGCGCGACGCCGACGCTCAGCACGGTCAGGACCTCCGTGGAGGTCCACCCCTTCTGCTCGGCCCGGCTGAACCCGTACACGATCGCGACCAGACCCCCGCTGCCGAGGATCACCCCCGGGATGTCCAGGCGCGCGCCCTTCGCCCCCGCCCGGTCCCTGAGCAGGGTGAGGGCGCCGATGACGGCGAAGAGGGCGATGGGGACGTTGACGTACAGGCACCAGCGCCAGCTGAGCCATTCGGTGAGGATGCCGCCCAGCAGCAGACCGATGGCGGAGCCGCCGCCCGCGATGGCGCTGAAGATCCCGAACGCCTGCGCGCGTTCCTTGCCGGCGGGGAACGTCGTGGTGAGCAGGGAGAGCGCGGAGGGCGCCAGGAGCGCGGCGAAGGTGCCCTGGAGCGCGCGGGAGAGATACAGCATCTCCTGCCCGTTGGACGAGCCCCCGAGCGCGGAGGAAGCGGCGAAACCGATGAGGCCGATGATGAAGGTGCGCTTACGGCCGACCAGGTCGGCGACCCGGCCGCCGAGCAGCAGCAGGCCCCCGAAGGCCAGCGTGTACGCGGTGATCACCCACTGGCGGTTCCCGTTGCTGATGCCGAGGTCACGCTGGGCGGAGGGGAGCGCGATGTTCACGATCGTCGCGTCGAGCACCACCATGAGCTGCGCGGTCGCGATGACGGCCAGCGCCCACCAGCGGTGCGGATCGGCCTCCTGCACGGGTTCGGGGGCGGCGGTCCCCGGATCGCCCCCGCGACCTGTGCCGTCCTGCGGGCCGGGCGTCGACGGATCACTCATCGATGTCTTCCTTCGCAGTGGACCTCCGCTGCCGCACCTCAGCAGCTCACCGTTCAGGTCAGAACATCATGAATCGGTCATTCCCGCCGGTCTGCGAGGGGTGGGGCGCGTCGGACCGGCCGCGGCCCGCCCGAGGCGCCCCCGAACCTCAGCTCACCGTGAACGAGGAAGACACCCCCGTGAACGGCGTGATCTTCCCGAACAGGTTCTTCGCGTCGCCGAAGTGCGCGATCCGATAGGTCCCCGGGACCGTGTCCGCCCCGATGTCCCAGCTGATCGTGGCCTTCGACGTGCCCGTGAGCCCGTTGGTCCGGGTCCACCGGTACTTCGTCCGCCAGTCACCGTCGTCCAGCACCCGCGTCCAGGACCCGTCGACCAGCCGCTGCACCTCCAGGAAGGTGCCGCCCCGGCGCAGGTTGTTCTTCGGATGCCCGGTGGCGAACTCGACGGTCGCGGTCCGCCCGCGCGCGTACGAGGCGTCCGGCGGGGTCAGCACACCGCCGAACGCCTTGCCCGACGGCGGACTGTCGTACACGACACCGGTCTGGAAGTTGAACTGCCGCCCCGACTCGTCCGGCGGCGCCGTCCCGTGCTCCAGCGGGGTGCCGTCGCGCAGGGACGCCGCGACCCGCGCGTACTCCTGCTGGTAGGCGGGCAGCGTGTAGCGGCCGTAGAGGGTGGAGCCGCCCTCGTACTGCTGGGTGTCGTACTCCTCCGGCGTCGTCACGTACTGGCTGTAGGAGTTGGCGTACCCCTGGAGCAGCACCCGGTCCAGCGGCACACCGAGCTGCTCCGCGACGGTCCGGCGGACCCGGAGTCCGGAGGTGATGGTGAACTCGCCCGGCCCCGCGACCAGATGGAGCTCACCGATCTTCATGATCTGGAGCGGCAGGATCTTCGGCGTGACCGGGTGGACCTCACTCAGCAGCCCCGTGGGGACCAGGCTCGCCTTCGGGTACTGGCAGGTCGCCAGCCAGGCCGGGGTGTCGACCTGTAGCGCCTCGATGATCGCGGCTACCGGAGTCTGCATGCCCTCCTCGAACCCGGGGATCGCCGGGCCGTCCTCGACACTGCCCGCGAGCGTGGACGCGCCCACGACGGCGGGGCACGTACGGTGCTCCTGCCCGTCCGGGGTGTAGGCGCCGCCGACCGTCACGTTCTCCATGTCGACGTACGCGAGCCGGGAGTCGACCCCGCCGCCGACCGGCCGGGCGTCCCGGTAGATCTCCCGCGCCTTGTCGAGCTGGCGCCGACCGATGATCCGGGTGTTCTCGAACTCGTCCTCCGTCGGACCGGAACCCGGCCGCAGATTGAGGTTCGGGGACATGTCACCGGCGTTGGTGTTGGGGAAGGCGGCGACGAACCCCGGGGTGTTGTCGAGATAGCGCACCCCCTCCAGGTCGTGCTCCCACGCGTAGGAGGCGTAGCCCTTGTTGTCGGGGCTGATGAGGGTGTTCTCGTTGGTGAGCGAGGTGTTGTGGGTGGCGAACCAGCTGATCGCCCCGGCGTCCTTGTCGCCCTGCCGGAAACGCAGCACCGTCATGGCCGGGTCGATCCCGCCGGGGAACGCCGCCCGGTCGGCGGCCGGGTTGCGGTCGAAGGCGGTACGGGAGCGGTTGACGCTCGCGTCGGTGAGCGTGCCGGTGCCCAGGCTGATCGTGCCGGGCCGCAGATCGTCGTGGGCCTCGGCGACGGACTCCACGATGCCGTCCACGATCGCCCGGTAGGTGGCGCTCTGGAAACCGAGGACGGAGAGGTTGTACGCGACGTCGTGCGAGTAGCCGCCGGGCCCCGAGTGGGTGTGGGTCGCGGACAGCAGCACGTTCTCCTCGCCGTACAGACTCCCGTACCGCTCCTTGAGGCGGGAGACCACGCCCTGCCGGACGGACTGGAAGATCATCGCGAGGTCGGCGTTGACGTACACCACGCGCCTGCCGGTCGACGGGTCGGCGACGACGAAGGCCCGGGACCGCTGCCGCTGGTGGATGCCGGAGGTCTTCTGGTCGAAGCTGGAGTAGCCCATCATGCCGGTCTCGGCGGCCTCGCCGGTGACGTCGGCGATGCCGCGCCCGACGAGATAGGCCCCTCCCTCGGCGGCGGCCGTTCCGGAGGCCAGCGCCGGGGGAGGGGCGGTGAACGAGGCCGCTCCCAGGGCCGCGACCACGGCGAGGACGGCGAGCCGGCTTCCGGCACGACAGGGGGTGGGGGGTGGCATGGAACCTCCTGGGCGGGAGAGGGACAGGACGCCCGTTCCCGGTCGGCGGTGCGGGGCGTCGGCGGCTCGGGGCGGCGCGTGCCCCGACGGTAGAGGGCCCGGCCTCCGCCGTACAGATCTCTACCGGCCAGTAAGTCCCTTGGGGGGAGACACGGATGCCCGGGGAGGGGTGAGCAGCAGCTCCTCGTACGCGTGGTGGTGGCGGGCGGTGGAGCGCTCGCGCAGCAGGGCCGCCGCGCGGGCGTGCTGCCCGGTGTCGACGAGGGCGCGGGCCAGGGTGTCCTGGACGATCTCCCGCTCCACGCGTACGCCGCCGATCCGCCCGGTCCGCCCGCCCAGCGCCGTGAGCAGGTCGACCGCCGCCCGTGGCCGGCCCGCGGTGATCGCGGCGAGTGCCCGGACCACCGGGGCCAGGACCTCGCGGAAGTCGGGGCGTTCGTCGGCGGCGGCACGGCGGGCCAGCCGCTCCAGGTCGTCGGTCGCGGCCTCCACGGCCAGTGCGAGGGCGAGGTTGAAGGTGTGGAAGACCTCCGCCGTACCGCCCGGTGCGGCGAGCAGCTCCCGCACCAGGAGCGGGTCGCTGCGCCCGGCCGGGGCCTGCCCGACCAGCAGGAGACGCCAGTTGGTGGCCGCCCGCATGCCGACGTCCACCGGGGGGAGCGCCGCGTCGGCGCGGCGCCGGGCGTCGGCGAAGTCGCCGCAGGCGATCGCCTGGAGCGCGGCGTGCCAGCTCAGATGCCGGGTCTGGAGGGCCCCCGGGTCGCCCGCCAGCCACCCGTCCAGGAACGCGGTCGACGCGGGTCCGGCCCCCAGCTCGTGCTGGGCGTGGGCGAGGGCGTGGGCGGCGACACCCGAGCGGGGGAAGAGGGTCAGCGCCCGCTCCGCCAGCCCGTGTGCCTCGCGGACCCGTCCCTGCTCGGCACGGAAGGTGGCGAGCCAGGCCGTCCACGCCCAGTTGCCGGGGCCGGCCAGTGCGGCCTGCTCCTCGACCAGGGTGTCGCCGAGCGCCCGGTACGCGGGGTCGTCGCAGGACGGGAAGGCGCCCAGCATCAGCCCGGCCTGTTCGTCGGCCGGCCAGCGTGCGAAGTGCGTCAGGAGATGGTCGGCGGCCAGTCGGTGGTGGCGGTGCGTGAACAGGAACACCCCGTACACCACACTGGCCTCGCGCTCACCGGCCGCCCGCGCGTCCCGGTGGGCGGTCACCAGCTGCTCCCGGAGGACGGTGTCGTCCAGCCGGTCGCCGGTCGCCAGGGTCAGCAGGCCCCGTGCCAGACCGCAGCCGGGATCGGCGCCCACCCACCGCCGCAGCAGGGTCAGGGTCCGGCCGCCCTGCGCGAGCAGTTCCACCAGCGCCCGGTTCCGGGCCGTGACCGCCGTCGCCTGCCCGGCCTCGGCGGTGCCGGTCGCCGTCTCCCCGGCCGTCACGCCTCTCCTCGGCCGACACCGCCGCCCGTAGGCCGGTGCCCCGTCACACGCTGGACCGGAAGAGAGCGGTGCAGACGATGCCGCTGTTGCCGCAGTGATTACGCGTGAGGCTCAGCGGCAGTCCTGCGGAGTTCCCGCTGCCCAGACCGCTGCCCGACACCGTGGAGCCTGCCGCCCGCGCCTCGCTCCCGTTCACGCACGTGTTGCCGAACACCGCGTTCCCGACCCCGACGACACTCGCCTGGGCCGTACCGGCCGGAAGGAGCGCCGCCCCGGCCACGGCGCCCAGCACCGCCACCCGCATCCCCGCGTTCCGCGCGCCGCTCACGTCCCGTGTCTCCACGCTCATCGCGCTTCTCCTCCACCCGGATCCGATCCGGGCCGTCGACCGATCACCCCGGCCGGAGGCCCCGGCCGCACTCCACCAACGACGCGTCGCACCGTTCGACACGCGGCCTCACCAGGGAGATCATCAGGAACGATTCTGCTTCCGCCGCGAGGGCCCGGTCGGCCGCCTCGGGAATTTCATTGCATAAGCGGTTAAAGTGAACATATCGCCCGTATGGGGGTGAGAGTGGATCCGCGAGGCCCGTCCGTACGCCCCGGCGCAGGACGCGCCGGCGGGAACGGCCCCCGGGCCGCCGACCGACGGTCGGCGTCGCGCGACGCCGAGAGGGTGAGGCGTATGGAACGCCCCGTGAGCGCGTCGACCGACGGCCGAGCCTGGATCCAGCAGCTCGAAGACACCCTGGCCGAGGCCATGGGACGGACCGGCTCCCCCGTGAGCCTGGTCTACATGCTCCCCCAGGGAGAACAGGTCCTGCGCCTCGTCCTGCTGGGCGGCCTGCCCTGGGACCTCGCCGCCCCCTGGGCCCGGGTCCCCCTGGAGACCGCGACCCCGGTGGCCGACGCCGTCCGCGAGGAACGGCTGGTCTGGCTCGGCGGCCAGGAGGAGATCGCCCGCCACTACCCCCAGCTGGGAATGCTGCTCCCGTACGACTTCGTCCTCGCCTCCGCACCCGTGACCGGCGGACCGATCCGCGGCGGGATCGTCCTCGCATGGCCCGTCTGGCACCGGCCCGAGCCCAGCGAGGAGGAACGCGAGGCCATCGCGCTCTGCTCCCGGCGCGTGGGACAGGTCCTCGGGCACGCGGTCACCGGCCGGACGTCCCTCCATTTCGACAAACCGCGCATCATGGCCCCGACCCGCCCGCCCGACCCCGACCCCACCCAGGCCAGGGCCGCGTACGAGTTCGCCGAACGGCTGCCCACCGGGTGCTGCGCCCTGGACCTGGACGGCCGCGTCACCTTCTACAACCCCGCCGCCCTCGACCTGGTCGGCGGCGGTGGCACCCTCGTACTCGGCCAGCGCCCCTGGGAGACTCTGTCCTGGCTGCGCGACCCGGTCTTCGAGGACAGCTTCCGCGAGACGGTGATCGCCCGCCGGCCCACCACCTTCACCGCGGTCCGACCATCCGGCACCCGCCTCGACTTCACCCTCCACCCGGGCGACCACGGCATCAGCGTCTCCCTGACACCCGCGGACGCGCTCACGGCCCCGCCCGCCGCCCCGCCCGCCACGGCGGAACAGGGCCCCGGCAGCGCGTCGCGGCCACCGGCCGCCCAGACCCCGTCCCGACGACAGGCCACCGTGCTCGGCGAGCCGGTCGGCGCGACAGCCCTCTACCACCTCACCCATCTCGCGGTCGCCCTCACCGAGGCCGTCGGCGTCAGGGACGTGGCCCGCATCGTCTGCGACCAGCTCATCCCCGGCTTCGGCGCCCAGGGCCTGGTCCTGCTCACCGTGGAGGAGGGCCGGCTGGGCGTCGTCACCCACCGCGGCTACAGCACCGAATTCGTCGAACGGATCGACAACGAACCCGTGAGCGCCTTCGCCCCCCACCGGGAATCCCTGGCCACCGGCAAACCGATCTTCCTCGCCACGTACGCCGAATTCCGCCGCTCCTACCCCGACGCGCCCCGCTTCGCCATGCGCAACGCCTGGGCCTTCCTGCCTCTCATCGCCTCCGGGCGGGCCATGGGCTCCCTCGTCCTGTCCTACGACCGGGCACGGACCTTCCCCCCGTCCGAACGCGCCGTCCTCACCTCGTTGTCCGGCCTGATCGCCCAGGCCCTGGACCGCGCCCGCCTCTACGACGCCAAGCAGACACTCACCCGCGCCCTCCAGACCGGCCTGCTGCCCCACTCCCTGCCCCACGCCCCCGGCGTGGACGTCGTGGCGCGCTACCTGCCCGCCGGTCCCGACACGGACATCGGCGGCGACTTCTACGACCTCATCCACAGCACGTCCGCACCCGCCACCGTCTCCGCCGTCATCGGTGACGTCGAAGGCCACAACGTGCACGCCGCCGCCCTCATGGGACAGATACGCATCGCCATCCACGCCCTCGCCACGGCGGGCACCCCGCCCGGCGCCGTTCTCGCCCGGACGAACCGCCTGCTGACCGACCTCGAACCCGGCCTCTTCACCAGCTGCCTCATCGCCCACCTCGACCCGCTCCGCCACCGCGCCCGCCTCGCCACCGCCGGACACCCCCCGGCCCTGCTGCGCCACCCCGACGGCCACACCGACATCCTCGACCTGGCGCCGGGACTGCTGCTCGGCATCGACCCCGGCGGCGAGTACCCCACCACCGAGGTCCCCTTCCCGCCCGGCAGCCTGCTCGTCCTCTACACGGACGGACTCGTCGAAGTCCCCGGCACCGACATCGAGGACACCACCCGGAGCCTCGCCCAGCAGGTCGCCCGGGCGGACACAGGGAACCTGGACGAACTCGCCGACGCCCTCGTCCGGCGGGCCAAGCAGGCCGTACCCCGCCACGACGACATCGCCCTGCTGCTCATCCGCTCGCACCCCGCCCCGGGCACGGACACCCGGCGGTGACGCCGACCGTGATCCGGCACCCGGGCTCCCCGGTCCGGCGGGCGGGCCCGTCACCGGTCCCCGTTCGCGTCGGCACCCCGGATCGCCCACACTCGGTGGTGCGGGACCGACGGGACGGGCCGCGGCGACACGGCCGGACCGGGCCGCGGGTCCGGGCCCCGACCGGCGAACGACAGGGTGCGTACGAGTCCTCACGCGCACAGCCGGACGAGTGGACCACCACCGGGGGAGGCTGCGCGAGGAGGTGCCGATGATGGCACGGGAAAGCTCATTCACCATCGACGGGGGCGGGAACGTCTCCGAGTGGCACGACGCGGCCCACAACTACCCGGACATCACCTCGCGCGACATCGTCGGCGTCCCCGCCGGGGTGGCCCTCGACCGGCTCCTCGGCCGGCTCACCGACGCAAACGGGAGCCCCGGGCCCGCCGCCCTGCTGCTCAGCGCCTGCCGCGACCGGGCCGAGACCGTCGTGTCCCTGCGCGGCACCGCGCCCAGCCTCCACGCCGCGCAGGTCGAGGCGGCCTTCGACAGCTCGGCGTTCGAGCGGTCCACCGCGGGTCTGGAGGTCTACGACACCGACCTGAGCGTCCTGCGCGCCAACGCCGCCGCCCTCGCCATGCGCGGACGCCCGGCGGCCCGCGTACTGCGTCACCGGGTGGGAAACCTCGGCTCGCGAGTGCCGCTCGCCCCCTTCCTGCGGAAGGTCCTCGACGGCGACGAGACGGCCGCCCAGGGACGGATCGACGGACACGACGGCCACGGCGGGTCCCGCGTCTTCGCCGTCACCGCGTTCCAGCTGCGGGACGAGCGGGAGGTCATCGGCGCCGGGGCGGTGATCCACGACGTCACCGAACAGGACCGCGCAGAAAGGGCCGCGCGGCTCCTGCGCCGGGCCCACCAGGAGATCGGCACCAGACTCGACGCCCCCCGGACCGCGCGCGAACTCGCCACCGTCGCCACCCGGGACTTCGCCGACGCCGTCTCGGTCGACCTCGTCGACGCGGTCCTGCACGGCGGCGAGGCACCTCTCCCGCCGGTGGGCACCGACGTCGTCCTGCGCCGCGCCGCCTTCGAGGCCCCCGGCGGCCTGCGCGCCACCCACGCCGTCGGGGAGATGAGCTACTACGCCTCCGCCACCCCGTACTCGCAGGTGTTCACCGACCTCACACCCCGGCTGCTGGACCCCACCACCTCGCCCTCCGACTGGCTGATGCACGACGCCGCCCGCGCGGGCGCCCTCCGGGACGCCGGAATCCACTCGATGATCGTGGCCCCCCTCTCCTCGCACGGACGTGTACTGGGACTGGTCGGCTTCTACCGGGGACCACGCCACCCCGTGCCCTTCGAGGAGGCCGACGTGAGCCTCGCCGAGCAGGTGAGCGCACGGGCGTCCGTGCACATCGAGAACGCCCGCACCTACGCGCGGGAGCACACCATGGCCGTCACGCTGCGGCGCAACCTGCTGCCCCGCACGTTCCCGGACCTGTCCGCCGTGACCACGGCGCACTTCTGCGCACCGGACGTCCAGGACAAGGTCTGGTTCGACGTCATCGCGCTGTCCGGCGCCCGCGTCGGCCTGGCCATCGGAGAGGTGCCCCAGCAGGGCCTCGACGCCGCGGTGGCCACCGGCCAGTACCGTACGGCGCTGGACACACTGGCCGCCCTCGACCTCCCCCCGGACGAACTGCTCGCCCATCTCGACGACGCCACCGGCCAGTTCCTCTCCCGGCACGGCGGTCCACCGGGCGCGAACGCGCCCCCGGCCGAGGACTCCCCGCGCTGCCTGTACGCCGTCTACGACCCGGTGACCGGCGAGCTGTCCGCCGCCTCCGCGGGATGGCCCGCCCCGCTGCTGACCACCCCCGACGGCGAGGTCGCCCCCGTGGACCTGCCGATCGGCCCGCCGCTGGGCAGGGGCGCCAGCTACGAACTGGCCCGCCGGACCGTCCCGCCCGAGAGCGTGCTGACCCTGTGCTCCCACGCGTTCCCGGACACCGGAATCGACCTGGAGGAACGCGTCGCCCTGCTGCGGCGGTCCGCGGCAGAGGTCGGCCGCGACCCGAAGGCCCTCTGCGACAGCGTCGTCCAGGGCCTGCTGACCCGCGGATCCGGCGAGGGGGCCGCCATGCTCGCGGCCCTCACCCACCGGCTGCCCGAGGACAGCGTCGCCACCTGGGCGGGAGACCAGGACCCCGGAGTGGTCGCCGCGTCCCGGGACCGGGCCGGCCGGCAACTGGAGGACTGGGGCCTGGCGGCCCAGGTGTTCACGACGGAGATGGTGGTGAGCGAGCTCGTCACCAACGTGATCCGGCACGCCGGCGGCAACCCGCTGGTACGCCTCATCCGCGACCGCGCGCTGACGGTCGAGGTCTCGGACAACACGACCACCTCGCCCCACCTGCGTCACGCCCGTGCCCAGGACGAGAACGGCCGCGGCCTCATGATCATCGCCGCCCTCGCCCGCCGGTGGGGGACCCGCTACACCCCGAGCGGGAAGACCATCTGGGTCGAGCAGGATCTCGACTGAGTCCTGTCCCGCGAACCACGACACGGCGACGGGCGGACACCGGGGTACGGGTCGCGCACGCGGCATCCGCCCCCGGAGCGAAAGGCCCCAACAGGCGCTATGTCCGGGGAAGTTGGGCTATTCGCGGCCCCGACGCCCCTAATCTGGGGGCATGTCTGACAATGGGGAACGCGCGCGTCTCGGCAGGATCCTGGACGAAGCGGTGCGGGTGGCCAGGGCCGCCCGCACGGTCGAGGGGATGTTCGCCGGGGTGATGCGGGCCGTGACCCCGGTGCTGCCGTCCGACGTGTGGGCGGGCGTCACGGTCGACCCGTGGACGCTGATGAACACGGGGGGCGACTACCGCGACGGGGTGCCGGCCCGGCTGATGCCCCGGATGCTCGACATCGAATACCGGGAGGGCGACGTCAACTCCCTCCCCGAGCTGGCACGAAGACCCGTGCCCGTCGGTCTGCTCAGCCAGGAGAGCGGCGGCCGGCCCGAGCGCAGTCCGCGCTACCGGGACATCATGGGACCGCTCGGCCAGAAGGACGAACTGCGGGTCGTCCTGCGCGACTCCCGCGACGCCTGGGGCGCCCTGATCATCGGTGTCGGCGACACGGCGCCGGTCGGGCCGGACGTCCTGGCCCTCGCCGGGGCCCTGTCCCGTCCCCTCGGCGAGGAGTTGCGCAGGATCCACCTCATCGACCGGGTCCGGCGGGAACCGTCACCCGCCTCCCCGGCCCTCGTGCTGCTGGACTCCGGCTACCGGGCCCTGCACCTCACGTCCTCGGCCGCGGCCTGGTTCGACGACCTCCTGCCGCACGCCCGTCCGGTACGCCGCCCCGGCTCCTCCAGGCGTCCGCCGGCGGACCTGCCACCGGCCGTGTACGCGGTCGCCGCCGCCGTCCGGGCCCCCGGCGCGGCTGACTCCCTCTCGTCCCTGCTGCGCAGCCGGTCGCGCGGTCTGGTCCGGCTGCACGCCTGGCGACTGGGCGATCAGCCGCCGGCCACCGTCGCCGTCTCGATCGAACCCGCCGGACCGGGCGAACACGCCGCCCACATCGTCGCCGCCTACGCGCTGACCCGCCGCGAACGCGACATCGTCTCGCTCGTCCTGCGCGGTCACTCCACGGCCGCGATCAGCCAGCAGGTCCGGCTCTCCCCGCACACGGTGCAGGACCATCTCAAGTCGATCTTCGACAAGACGGGGGTCCGCAGCCGCCGCGACCTGGTCGCGACGCTGTTCGCACGCCACTACCAGCCCGGTCTGATCCCGCCCGTCCACGGTCCGGACGCAGCCCCCCGGCCCCGCCCGCCCGCCGCACCCGGAGCTCCCGGAGTGCTCTGAACCCCGGCCGCGTGCCGGCTGTGGCCGCCGGGCCCCTCGCTCTGTTCACCCGCAGGGGGTCGCGCGTTCCCCGCGACGAGGGAGCGGTCAGGTCTCGGAGCCCGTACTCCGACTCGTTCGTCCAGTCCCCCTTGATGCTCTGGTCCAGGGGGGCTAGACTGAGTGCCCGTCCCCGAAAGAGGTGTCGAAGTGTCGGCAATGGACCTGCCCCGGGTCGTGGCCCACCGGATCGACGACGGCTGGAAGCTCGTCATGGAAGGACTGGAACCGGCCTACGTACCCCGGCTGAGCGAAGCCGCGAGGCGCGGTCGGGCGCTGATGGAGGCCGCGCGTGTCCCCGGGGCCGATCGCGGCGTCCAGGTCAGCGTGGACCTGGGGGAGGAACTCAACCGCCACGTCAAGGCGTCGACCCAGGCGACCGTCGACGCCCACCGGGCGCAACTGAAGGCGGCGGCCTACCTCCGCCGGACCGCCGACGCCCTCAAGGCCCAGGGCCTGACGGGCCGTGACATCGCCCACGTCCTCGGCGTATCACCCCAACGCGTCTCCCAACTCCTCGCCGCTCGCGACTCGTCGGGATGACGCGGGTGGGCCCGCGACTGATCCTCCTGTGCGGTCTCCCGGGTGCGGGCAGGACGACGGAGGCGAAACGCCTGGCCCGGAGTCTCCCGGCCGTCCGTCTCTGTCCCGACGAGTGGCTCTCGGCCCTGGGCTTGGACTTGTTCGACGAGACGGCGCGGGAGCGGGTCGAGCGTCAACTGTGGTCGCACGCGCAGGACTTGCTGGCGAGGGGAGAGATCGTGATTCTGGAGAACGGCTTCTGGGAACGGGCGGAACGGGACGAGAAGCGGCAACGGGCCCACGAACTCGGTGCGGCAGTGGAACTGCGCTACCTCGCCGTGCCGACGGCCGAACTGAATCGGCGGATCGCCCCGCGCAACCGCACGCCGGGAGCCGCGATCATCACGCCCGGCCTGATCGCGCGGTACGAAGCGCTTTTCGAGGCCCCGACCGAGTCCGAGCGGGCCCTGTTCGATCCACCGGTGGAACTCAGCGACCCTCGCCCGGGCTCAGGGCCTCCAGGATGAGGTTCAGGCCGTAGGCGAACTCGTCGGCGTAGGCGTAGCCGGGCTGGAGGACGTGTTCGGTGACGAGTTCCATCAGGTGGGGGTACGCGTCGGCGGGCATCTCCCGCACGATGCCGTCCGCGACCGCGTCCAGCTCCGCCGTGTTGCTGAACGGCAGGCTCAACTCCTGCATCACGAAGCCGTACAGGTAGCTGTCGATCAGCGAGAACGCGTGCGCCGCCGCCGGTACGGAGAGCCCTCCGGCGCGAAGTGCGCCGAGGACGGCGTCGTGATGGCGCAGGGTCGCGGGGCCGGGCCGGGTGCGCGAGTCCATCAGCGCGACGGCCCAGGGATGGCGCCGGAGCACGGCGCGGGCCGACTCGGCGCGGCGCCGCATCGCGCTCTTCCAGTCCGTGTCGAGGGGCGGCAGCTCGATCTCGGCGAACACGGCGTCCACCATGCCGTCGAGCACGTCCTCCCTGCCCGCCACATGGTGGTACAGGGACATCGCTTCCACGCCCAGCGGTTCCGCGATGGCGCGCATGGTGAGCGCCGCCGATCCCTTGCTGTCGGCGACCGCCACCGCCGTACGGATCACCCGCTCGCGGCTCAGCGGCGCGCGCGCCGACCCTCCGCGCCGTCCCTTGCCCCCTTCGCGCACCCGCCGCACCTCTTCGCCTCTCCGCACACCCGTTGACCGACTTACGGTGTAAGGATAACGTGCCTTACAACATAAGGTAGACGTGTCGCGCAAAGGGGGCCGCGCTGTGAGCGGTGATCGTGTGAAGAGGGTCTGCGTCGTCGGTGCCTCGGGAAAACTCGGGCAGTACATGGTGCGGCACGCGCTGGACCGGGGCTACGAGGTGGTCGGCGTGTGCCGTGAGTGCAGCGTGCCGAAGCTGGCCGCGTTCGACGGGCGTATCACCGTGGTCCCGGGGCCCACCAACGACCCGGAGGTGATCCGGCGCGCGGTGGCGGACTGCGACGGCGTGCTGACGGTGCTGGTGCCGTGGCGGGTGCAGCGGTACGCGTCGGGTACGGCGCGGGCGGTGCTCGACCACGCGAGGCCGGGCGCGCGGCTGATCTTCTCGTGCGGCTGGCACATCACCCGTGACGGCAAGGACCGCTACGCGTGGTGGTTCACCGCGGGCATCCGGATCGCCACCGTGCTGGCCAGGCTCGTCCGCTTCGCCGAGATCGACGACCAGGTGGAGGCATGCCGCCGGGTGTTCGCCAGCGACACCCGGTGGACCGTGGTGCGCGGCAGCGATCTGGAGGAGGGGGAGAGCGAGGGCCTGCCGGTGTGGAGCAGGCACGTGGGCGACCCGGTGCTGGCCGGGAACCTGACCCGCCGGGTGGACTTCGCCCTGTTCATGGTCCACGCGCTCACCGACGACACGCTCGTCCGGGAGGCGCCGGCCATCGTCGGCTGCCGTACCCCCGGCGCCCTCGCCCACACCGGGGCCCACCCCGGCGCCCCCGTCGACCGCGCCTGAGCCCGGCGGCGCTCACCCCGGCGCCGGACCGTGTACGCCGCCGGGCGAGCCCTGCGCGCGGCGCCTCACGGCGGGGGACCGGTGTCCGACCCGGGGACCGACCGCCGGGGCCGGACGATCACCTCACTTCCCAGCGGACGGAATCCGGCCGCCAGAAACGCCCGCAGCGAGCGGGCGTTTCCGGGCGCGACAGCGGCGAACACCGGCTCACCGGCCGGGGACAGGCTGAGGGAGTCCCGCAGCAGCGACCGCCCCAGCCCGGCTCCGGTGCCTCCACCCGTGGCGTCGGGCTCGTCCAGTTCGACGCTCGTCTCACGCCGCCCCGCCAGACCGTCGGCCAGGGTGACCAGCCCGCGTTCGTCGCCGTGGACGCGGACATCGCCGCGCAGGGACCGGGCGTGGCGGACACGCGGGTGGTCGTCGAGATCGAACCGCTCGGCCAGACACGGGGGCCCCGCCGAGCCGCGCGCGACGAGCACGAGGTCGAGGGTGTCGATCCAGCCCCCGCGCCCCGCCAGAAACCTCAGGAAGTCGGGAGCCAGCGAGGCCCCGTAGCCGTCGGGTCCCCGGGCCTCGACCTCCGAGGCGGACAGCGCCGTGGCGACCACGGCGTGCCCGGTGAAGGCGACCGAGCACTCCAGCCCGCCCGGCAGCGCGGGGAGCACCGTCACCCGGCCGTCCACGGGCGGGAAACGCCCGTCGGCGGCGTCGAGGAACGTCGTCAGCAAGGGGTGGGACGCGGGCATGGCGCCCCACCCTACAAGTCACCGTCAGAGAGCGCCCTCGCCGACCGGCGGCACGGCGGGCCGCGCGGGGGACGGCACGACCGGGAGCCCACCGGCCGGCCGGAGCGCCCCGCCGTCGGGCGCCCGGTCTCCGGGCGTACGGTCTTCGGCCGCGGCGGGCGGCGGCACCCGTCCCGCCAGACGGCAGCCCGCACAGCCGGGATGCCCCGTCCGGGCCTCGATGTCCCGGATCCGCCAGTCCCACTGCTCGCGCGGACGCGGACCGGCCGGTTTGCCCCAGCCCACGAGATGCAGAACCCAGGTGACCACCACGGCCAGCGCGCAGATCGCGAGCCCCAGCGGGATCCCGGGGCGCCACACGCACATCCCCACCCCGGCGACGGCCGTACCCGTCAGGGCCAGGGCCCAGCCCGTCCAGCCCGCGAGGGTGTGTCCGAGGTCGACGTCCTCGTGCAGTCGGCTCACGGTCTCTCCTCGCTCACGGCGTCACGCGGCACCCACGTCGGCGGATAGGGTCGGATCAGCAAGGTCATTCATGAACTAAACCTCTTAGATACTAAGGAGACTATCCGTGGGAGGCAAGGAGCGCCCGGCGGCGACCCCCGCCGAGGCACTGGCCGCCATGGACCGTCTGATCGCCACCAGCCTGGTGGCGCAGCACGCCGTGGCGCAGCGGCTGGGTCTGAACATCACCGACCTCACCTGCATGGGGCACATCCTCGGCGCGGGCCCCGACCCGATGACCGCGGGCGAACTCGCCGTACGCGCGGACGTGACCACCGGCGCGATCACCGGGGTCGTCAACCGGCTGGAGAGCGCCGGATACGTCGTCCGCCGTGCCGATCCCGCCGACCGCCGCCGGGTCCGCGTCGTCGCACGCGAGAGCGCCGCCGAGCGGATCCGGGCGGTCTACGAACCGTTCTACGCCCGCCTCGGAGAGGTCTTCACCGACTACTCGCCCGACGAAGTCGCCGTCCTCGCCGAGTGGTTGAGCCGCACCGGAAGTCTCATGAGCGGCTACCTCGCCGAACTGAGGGAGCGCGAGGCCACCTGCCCACCCGTTGCTCCCGCGTCCCCGGCCCCCTGACGCCGGGATCGCGGAACGTACGCGGCAGGACACGCGCTCACCCCCGCCGACCGGCGAGAACGGTCGACGCGCCCGCGTGCCGTACCTCCGGTAGCGTGGGGGGGACGACGTGCTCACGCGCCGGGCCGCCGCATCTCGCCGCCGGCCCCTCCGTCGATTCATCCGTGCGTCGGGTGCCGGTTCCACGGCGCGCCTCCCGGACTCCGGCCGGGCGCCGAACTCCACGGCACACACGGACCGGTGGATCAGTCCGAAAGGAACGCGCCATGCCCTTCGTCGGCACCAAGGACGGCACAGAGATCTACTACAAGGACTGGGGCTGGGGGCAGCCGGTCGTCTTCTCCCACGGCTGGCCGCTCGTCGCCGACGCCTGGGACCCCCAGATGCAGCTCATGGCCGACCACGGCTACCGGGCCGTCGCCCACGACCGGCGCGGCGGCGGACGCTCCGGCCAGCCCTGGGACGGCAACGACCTCGACACGTACGCCGACGACCTGGCGGCGCTCATCGAGGCCCTCGACCTGCGCGACGTCATCCTGGTCGGCCACTCGACCGGCGGCGGTGAGATCACCCGCTACATGGGCCGGCACGGCACCGGCCGGGTCGCCAAGGCGGTCCTGCTGGGGGCGATCCCCCCGCTCATGCTCCGGACGGACGCGAACCCCGAAGGACTCCCGATGGAGGTGTTCGACGAGATCCGGGACGGCGTCCAGAAGGACCGCTCGCAGTACTACCGGGACCTCAGCGCCCCCTTCTACGGCGCCAATCGCGACGGGTCCCCCGTCACACCGGGGACCCGCGACGAGTTCTGGCTGTGGGGAATGTCGGTCGGCGTCAAGGGCGCGTACGACTGCGTCAAGGCGTTCTCCGAGACCGACCTCACCGACGACCTCGGGACGATCGACGTCCCCACGCTGATCGTGCACGGCGACGACGACCAGATCGTCCCCATCGTGGCCGCCGGTGACAAGTCCTCGCAGCTCGTCAAGGACGTGACGTACAAGGTCTACGCGGGCGCGCCGCACGGCCTCGCGATGGTCCCGGAGTACGCCGAGCGGTTCAACGCCGACCTCCTCGCCTTCGCACGAGGCTGAACCTTCGCACGAGGCTGAACCTCCGGGTGTGGATGACCCTCCGGGGCTGAACTCCGGGGACGGTGCGACGCGGCGCCTGCGGGATCCGCGTCGGCTCCGACCGGTACGGGACCGGTGGCCGAGGTGACCCCCACCCCGGCGAACGTTCCCGCGGCCGCCGTCCGCAATATGGGCAAAAGGGGAAGTAGCGCACGGGGTGGACTGTTGTCGGGAGAACAGCCCTCGCAGAACAGTCCCGGCACAGCCCCGGCACACCCGAAGGTCGCCACCATGGCAGCACAGGCCCCACGCCCCGGAATCCCCGGCACCGCGAACGCCCACACGGCAGTGAACACCGCCGCGGCCCTGCACGGCCTGGTGAACGGGTCCGGGCTGGGGCTCGCCGTCTGGGACACCGGCCTGCGCTGCGTCTGGGCCAACGAGGCGCTCACCGGCTACGACGGCATCCCCGTGGCCGCCCGTCTGGGCCGCCCGCCACGGGAAGCACTGGCGGGCGACGCCGACGACACGGAGACCACCGTACGGAGGGTGCTGGCCACCGGCGCCCCCGTCACCGGCCGCGAGTTCCGCGTGCCGACCACCGGCGGACAGGGGGACCGGCACGGCGTACTGTCGGCGTCCTACCTGCGCCTCGACGACGCCGACGGCCGCCCGCTCGGGGTGTGCCTGCTCGTCCTGCCCGTCGGAGGCCGCTGGTGGGCCGGGGACCGCCTCGCGGTGGTCAGCGAGGCGGGAGCCCGTATCGGCACCTCCCTGGACGTGATGCGTACGGCGCAGGAGCTGGCCGACTTCACGGTGCCGCTGATCGCCGACTACGTGACCGTCGATCTGACGGAGGCCGTACGGCTCGGTGAGGAGCCCCTGGAACGGTTCGGGCCGTCCCGGGGACGCGTCCCGACGTTCCGGCGGGCGGGCAGGGCGTCGATCCACACCGGTTCGCCCGAGTCGCTGTGGGGCAGCGGTGAAGTGGTCTACGTCCCGGAGGACTCGCCGTTCATGGAAGTCCTCGCCTCGGGCCGCCCCGTACTCCAGCCGCTGCTCGACGCCGACCACGACGCCTGGCTGGAGAAGGACCCCGCACGGGCCGAGAAGATCCGCGAGTTCGGCATGCACTCGCTGCTGATCGTCCCGGTCCAGGCGCGCGGCGTCCTGCTGGGGGTCGCGGTGTTCGTACGGACCCGGAACCCCACCCCGTTCGACGAGAGCGACGAACTGCTCGCCGAGGAACTGGTGGCCAGGGCCGCGCTGACCCTGGACAACGCCCGCCGCTACACGCGCGAACGCACCGCCGCGCTCGCCCTCCAGCACAGCCTGCTGCCGCGCCGGGTCAGCGGCGGACGGGCCATGGACGTGGCCACCCGCTACCTCCCCGCCGACGACGAGTACAACGTCGGCGGCGACTGGTTCGACGTCATCGGCCTGCCCGGCGGCCGACTGGCCCTCGTCGTCGGGGACGTGGTGGGCCACGGCATCAACGCCGCGGCCACCATGGGACGGCTGCGCACGGCCATCCGTACGCTGGCCGATCTGGACCTGCCACCCGGCGAGCTCCTGACGCGGCTGGACCGGACGTTCGTCGGGCTGGCCGAGGAGAACGACGACGACGGCGCCGCGACGGAGCCGTCGCCGGGGGCGACCTGCGCCTACGCCGTGTACGAGCCGGCCACCCGGACCTGCACCGTGGCGCTGGCGGGCCATCCGCCGCCCGCCGTGGTGGACCCGGACGGCGGCGTCACCTTCCCGGACCTGCCGCACGGCACGTCCCTCGGCGTCGCGCTGCTCCCGTACGAGTCCGGGGAGGTGCGACTGCCCGAGAACGGCGTGATCGCCTTCTACACCGACGGTCTGGTCGAGGACCGCCGGCACGACATCGACATCGGGATGGCGCGGCTGAGTGACGCGCTCGGGCGGCGCGCCGCGTCGCTGGAGGAGCTCTGCGCGGCGGTGATCGACACGCTGCCGACCACGACCCCGGCCGACGACGTCACCCTGCTGCTGGCCCGCGACCGCCGGGACCGACCGCCCGCCGCGGATCCTCCTGCGCCGCCCGGCGCCGACCTTCCACTGCCGCCCACGGGACCGACCGGAGACGTGTCCTGCCGCCCCGGGCGCCACGTCGACGGCTAGTTTCGGTCCATGCCACCGTTCTCGCCCGCCTACCTCCTCCACAAGCTGCTGGGCAACGAGCGGTGGCGGCGGCTGCACGTCAAGGCGTCGCTGTGGGCGGCCGTCGGCGTCGTCGTGGTACTGCTCCTCGGCTCCTGGATCATCGTCCCCTGCGAGGAGTCCGCGCCCCGGGCCACGATCACCTCGTTCCCGCTGGCCCTGTGGTGGTCCGTCGAGACCGCCACCACCGTCGGATACGGGGACCTGTACCCGGTCACCCCGGCCGGACGGGTCGTCGCGGTGGTCGTGATGCTCGTCGGGATCGCCATGTTCAGCATCGTCACCGCCTCCCTGGCCACCTGGTTCGTCGGCAGCGCCGCACGCCGCGCCCGGCGAGTGGCTCACGCGGTCGAACACGCCGAGGTACGGGGGAGGACCGACGCAGATCAGGAACTGGCCGCGCTGCACGCCCGCTTCGACCGGCTGGAGCGCCTGATCACCCACGAGGGCGGCCCCGGCGCCCGTCCCTCACCCGGTCCGGGAGCGGGCCGCTGACCCCGGGCCGCGTCCCCCCGCCCAACTGCCGCCTCTACTCAGGCCGTTTGAGTGCCGGTACTCACGCCCGTCGCACCCCGCGGAGCGAGGATCTACATACCGGCGCGGCCAAGAGCGCCGGTTCGATCCCGCTGAGACGATGGTGGAGAGCCTCCTATGTCCCGACGTACCGTTCTGTCCGTGACCGCCGCGCTCGCCGTCCTCGGAGGCGCGGGCGCGTTCGCCCTCGCCCACGCCGAGGAACAGCCTCCCTCGCTGGCACACAGCACCGCCCGCTACACCGCCCCCGAGGGTGACCGCGACGGCTCACTGGCGTTCACCACCGACGTCACGGCGTCCTCCGGCGTGACCGGCCTCAAGGTCCTTGCCTGGCCCGAGGATTCGGCCTTCGCCGACCGCGAGCTGACCACCAAGGACATGTCCGCCGCGGAACCGGCCGTGTGCGAACCCTCCGGCGACTCCACGGTCCGCTGCTCCTACACCGTCCCCGTCACCCGCACCGACGCCGAGGACTCCCCGCGCGGCACCTGGCACGTCGCCACCCTGGCCACCGCCGAGGACGGCACCACGACCCTGGACGCCAAGGCGGCGGATTTCACCGTGAGGTGACGGGGGCGGGGCCGGCGCCGGTCGTACGGCGCCGACGCGTCGGAAGCCCGTGCCGGACACCGGGATTTCTGAGTCCCCGGTGGACCCGGGCGGGTCAGCGGAGGAGCGAGCGGCCGGTGGGTGCCAGGCGCAGTGTCCGGGGGGCCGTCGTCCGCTCCCGCTCGATGCCCGGCAGGATCTCGTCCCGAGCGACCGGATGGGCCAGGACATCGGCGACGTGTTGCCGGTACGTGCTCTCGTCGGGGTACGAGGTCAGGATCGCGGCGACGTTCTCCCCGCTGCGGACGGGCAGCCTGGGGAACGTGTTGGGCGCGGTCTCGGTGGTGAGGGCGGCGAGCGGTGCGGGCCCCGTCGTGTGCAGGAGGGGAAGGAGTCCGTCCCGGATCAGTGCGGCGCCGTCGGAACGTCCGGGAGGGAACGACCACACGGTGGCCGAGACGAATCGGTCCGGCGCGGGGGCACCGGTCCGGGGGCGTGCGGACGGGGAGAGAGCGAAGCCGTTCTTGTCCGCGAGGGGGCGCAGGAGCAGGACGTCGTCGGAGTCGAGCATGGTGGCGTTCGCCCGGGGGCCGTACTCGGCCCAGACCGGGCCGTCGTAGAAGGCTGCCAGCGCGCGGCGTCGTGCCGCCATGTCCCGGAACCCGCGCAGCCAGACGAAGCGGTCCGGGTCGTCGAGGTCCCGGAACTGGCCGAGCACCGACATCCCCGCCTCTTCCTGGGTTTCGACGAACTCCCGGTCGAACAGCTCGATCAGTTCGTCGCGCCGGCCGGGACGCAGCGTGTACTGGCGAAGTTCGATCACGGCGATGCTGTCGGGGGGATCGGTAGGCGGCACGGCGGGCTCCTGTTCGGCACGGTGCTTCCGGTTCGTTCCCGGCTCGTTCGCCGGGATCCGGGCACGGACCCGACGGTAGGGCGGCCGTGTGCCAGGGGCTGTCAGGGTTTCCGGGCAGAATGTGACCATGTCCGCTGGTCGACTGCTGTCGGTGCTGCTCCTGCTCCAATCGCGTGGCCGCATGTCCGCGCGCGAGGTCGCCGACGAGCTGGGTGTGTCCGTGCGTACCGCGTACCGTGACCTGGCACGTCTTCAGGTCGCGGGTATCCCGGTCTACGCCGAGACGGGCCGGGGCGGCGGCTACCGGCTGCTCGAGGGCTACCGCACCCGCCTGACCGGGATGAGCGAGGGCGAGGCACGGGCGCTGTTCCTCGCCGGACTGCCCGGCCCCGCCGCCGATCTGGGGTTCGCGTCGGAGGTCGCGGGTGCCCGGCTGAAACTGCTGGCCGCGCTGCCGGCGGCACTGCGCGAGGAAGCGGCGCGGACCGCGGAGGTGTTCCACCTGGACGCCCCGGCCTGGTACCGGGAGCCCGAACAGGCGCCGTACCTCGGCCTGTTCGTCGACGCGGTGCTCACCCGGAGAGTGGTGGAGGTGCGCTACCGGCGGTGGCGCGCTCCGCAGGAGGTGGACCGCCGCCTCCGCCCCTACGGGCTGGTCCTCAAGTCGGGCGTCTGGTATCTCGTCGCCGCGTCGGACAGCCGGATCGCGACCTACCGCATCACCCAGGTCCTCGACGCGACGCTCGGTGACGAGCGCTTCGACCGACCGCCGGACTTCGACCTCGGCGCGTACTGGACCTCCTACCTGGACGATTTCCAGTCCCGCCGTTACAGCGGCCGAGCCACCGTCCGGTTCTCCCCGCGCGGGCTCCGACGCCTGCCGGACAACCTTCCGCCCGAGGTGGTGCGGGCGGTCGAGTCCACGGCGAGCGCTGTCGGCGACGACGGATGGGTGGAGGCGGTCATCCCGACCGAGAGCCCCCAGCACGCGTGCGGTGAGCTGCTGCGGCTCGGTGTCGACGTCGAGGTCGTCGCGCCGCCGGAACTCCGTCGGGCCATGGCCGACACGGTGGGCGTCCTGGCGCGACGGTACGGAAGCACCTGACCCGCGCCACGAGCCACCTCCGGCGGACGCAGGGACCCCGCATCGATCCGGCCGCGACCGGACCGGCACGCGGTCGTGAGCCCTACGGTCGTGGGTCTCACGGTCGTAGGGCTCACGATCGATGGGCCGTGCACCTATGGGCCGATGCCGCGCCGGCCCGCTCCCGCGTACGCTGCCGCAGCCGGAACATGATTCAGCCGGAACATGACGGAGGCAGAATCCGATGGAGCCGGAACGTGATTGAGGACGAGGAGCATTCCATGCCCGCCACCGGCCAGAACCATATCCGCATCGCACGGCCCTCACGCGACCTCGCCTCGGCGGAACGTTTCTGGGTCGGCGGCCTCGGACTGGACGTACTGTTCCGGACGGAGGGCACGGGCCATGACCTGCTGATGGTCGGCTGGCCGGACGCCTCCTGGCACCTCGAACTCGTCCACGACGCCGCCGTCGAACCCCGGCCCACCGAGGAGGACCTGCTCGTCGTCTACCTCGACGAGCCGGTGCCCGACACACTGCTCTCACGCCTGGAAGCCCATGGCGGCAAGCGTGTGGGGGCCCGTAACCCGTACTGGGACACCTGGGGCGCCAGCGTCGAAGACCCGGACGGCTACCGGTTGGTCCTCAGCACGCGCGGCTGGACCAACTCCTGACCCTCGGAACCTGGAGAATGCACGAGCCTCCGCCCGAGCCGTCCGAGCCTCCGCCCGAGCCGACGCCTGAAGGACAGGCTCAGGCGGGCGGTCCCGCGAGGGTCGCCGGGGTGGGCCCGTCGGGGCGGACCGTCAGGCCGTACGCCGCCTTCGCCGGGGTCGACCCGAAGGTCACGGTCGGCAGCGGCAGCAGGTGTTCGAGGAGGGCCGTCGATTCACGGAGCGCGAACTGCGCGCCGAGACAGGCCCGGGGACCCAGACCGAAGGGGAGATACGCGCCGGGGTGGGCGGGCCGCCGGCCCGGGGTGGTGAAGCGGGTGGGATCGAAACGCTCCGGGTCCGGCCACAGACGGGGATCGCGGTGCGTCAGGTACGGGCAGACCAGGAGGTCCGTGCCGGCCTCGACGCCGTAGCCCGCGAGGATGTCGTCCTCGGCGGCGTGTCGCGGCAGGATCCAGGCGGACGGATAGAGCCGGAGCGTCTCGTGGACCAGGGCCTGGATCGCCTGTCGGCGCGGCGCCGACCCTTCGTCCCCGGCGGCGAGGACCTGGTCGCGGGTGTCAGGGTGCCGGTCGAGAAGCAGGAAGAGCCAGGTCAGCGTGGTGGCCGTGGTCTCGTGCCCGGCCGCGAGCAGGGTGACCAGCTCGTCGCGGATCAGCTGTTCGGTGTACTCGGGACGCTCGGTGGCCGCGTCGGTCAGCACGTGCAGCAGGCCCGGCCCGTCGGGCCCGGCCGACCCGCCACGTGCCGCCGCGACCGCGCGTTCGGCGACCGCGTCGATCCGGGCGAGGTCGCCGGCGACGGCCTCCCGGGCGTCCGCGACATCGGCGGGGAGCGTCGGGAGGACGGCCGCCACCGCTGCCACGGCGTCCAGTTCGCGTTCGGTGCCGTCGTCGAGCGGATGCCCGGTCAGCGAGCGCCAGATGGCGTCGAGGGCGAAGCGGCGCATCTCCCGCCCCACGTCGAAACTCTCACCGGTACGGGCGTAACCGGCCCAGCGCCCGGCGGTCGTGCGGGCGGCGGCGGTGATCCGCTCCTCGTAACGGCGCATGCCGGGACCGGTGAACTGGGACTGGAGCAGACGGCGTTGGCGTTTCCACGCGGAGCCCGTGGCGGCGAGGACACCGTCCCCGATCAGCGGCCTCGCGCGGTGCGAGCGTTTGACGTACCGGTCCGCATGCCGGGCGAGCACGTGCTGGACCGCCTCCGGATCGGTGACCAGGACGGTGGGATCCGCTCCGAGACGGAACGCGGCGACACCGCCCACCTGATCGCGGACCCGCGCGAGCAACTGGACCAGTTCCTCTCCCTCCTCCCGCCACCGCCGTACGAGATCGGCCCCCGCCTCGGGAACCGTCGAAACCGAACCGGCGCCGCGTGAGGGGGAGTTCGCACCGACTGAGGGGTCCATGAATGATCTCCAGGTCAACTGCCGTATCGGCGTGGGCGGTGACGGCGCACCGGCACGAGGTACTTTACGGCGGCCCTCGGTTCAGGGGCCGCTCCTCGCTCTCCGTACTGCCCGCCCGGCCGGTCAGGTGGGGGGACGGCGGCTACGGCAAGGAGCCGTGGCCGCCGCCCGGCGGCACCCCGCGCACCGACGACGTACGAGGCCGGCTCCGGCCCTGCCGACCGGGGGCTCCGGTACGGCGAAGGTCCCGTTCCCGGTCGCGGGCCGTTCAGTGTCCGATCCGCTCGGCTCCACGGAGGTACGGCGCTAACAGCAGGGACCAGTTGGCCACGGGGAAGCGGGCGCTCATCAGCCGCCGAAGGCGTGTCGCCGTCCCTTCGTCGGTGTGCGCCGCGTCGGGCCGGAGGTGTACGGGTATGTGCCCGTCCCACGTCGTGGCCGCGTCGAGGAGATACACCAGGTGCCCGTGCGCGGGCCCCGGGTCCCCGCTCTCCAGCGCGCGGGTGGTGAAGGTGCGCTGCTCGTCCTTCCACACGAGGTCGGAGGCGTCGACTGAGGCTCGGACCAGCTCCGCCCAGTAGCTCTCGTCGTGCACGCCCGTGCGCTGGCGCAGATGCCGTGCGGCGAACCGCGTCATGACTCCCGCGTCGTCGATCAGCGGCGAGAGGACCTGGTCGGACGAGAAGTCGAAGCCGAACCAGAGCCGACGGCCGTCGAGGACCAGCGACTCGACCCCGCCGATCGCACCGGTGCGGCCGGGCAGCCCGGCGGTCAGGTCCACCGTCCCGTCCACGGCGCTGTCCACCGGCTCGTTCCCGGTCCTGTCCACCGTCGGTGGTGGGCCCGTCGGTGTCCCGTCGACTGCCATGGCCGCTCCCTCGTCGTCGTACCGCCGCGCTGTCAGTGGAATGTCTATCGCACGCCACTGACAGTCGGCCCGGTCCCCGCCGGGAACGCCGACCTGGCGGCATAACGTGATGAGATGGAACAATTCGCATGTAGGCGAAAGAGACGAATTGATTCCAGACCCGGAAGAAGTGGCCATGCTCAAGATCGGGATCATTCTCGGCAGCACCCGCCCCGGACGTGTCGGTGAGGTCGTAGCCCGCTGGGTGGCCGAGGTGGCGTCCCAGCGCGACGACGCCGATTTCCCGCTGATCGACGTCGCGGAAGCGGGTCTGCCGCTGCTCGACGAAGAGACACCTCCGATGGGCAGGCGGTACACCCAGCAGCACACCAAGGACTGGTCCGCCGCCATCGCCGACCTCGACTCCTTCGTTTTCGTGACACCCGAGTACAACCACTCGATGCCGGCCAGCCTCAAGAACGCGATCGACTTCCTCCACTACGAGTGGCACAACAAGGCGGCCGGGTTCGTGAGTTACGGCGCCGCGAGCGGACTTCGCGCCGTCGAGCACCTGCGGCTCGTACTCGCGGAACTCAAGGTCGCCACGGTCCGGGCCCAGGTTTCTCTGAACTCCTACACCGACTTCGAGGAATTCACCACGGTGAAGCCGACCGAGCGCCTGGTCGCCGAACTGAACGGAATGATCGACGAGGTCGTGGAGTGGGGCGAGGCGCTGCGCCCGCTGCGACGCTGACCCGATGCCGCCCCAGCAGCTCAACAGCCCTTCAGCCGTTCAGCTGTCGGATCTAACCGATCCTCGCGATCATTTTCCCCATGACGCGGCCCTGGAACATCTCCGGGAACGCGGCGGGGATGTTCTCGAGCCCCTCGACGACGTGTTCGGCGTACCGCAGCTCACCGCGAGCCAGCGCCGGTGCCAGCTCGGCGAGAAGGTCCGGGTAGCTGTCGAAGTGGTCGGGTACGGAGAAACCGCGAATCGTGAGGTCCTTGTACATGACGGCGCTCAGCAGATCCGGCAGGCGGTCGGGTCCCTCGAACGCCTCCGTCCGGGTGATCTGTGACATCACGCCGCCCACGGCGAACTGGGCCTTGAGGTTCAGGTGAGGCAACAGTGCCTCGAACATGGAGGCACCCACGTTCTCGTACACCGTGTCGATCCCGTCGGGTACGGCGGCGGCGAGCCGCCGCGCGAAGTCCGGCGCCCGGTGGTCGACGGCGGCGTCCAGGCCGAGGTCCTCCAACAGATGGCGTGTCTTCCCGGAGCCTCCGGCGATTCCGACGACCCGCAGCCCGCGGAGTTTGCCGATCTGGGCCGCGGCCGTTCCGACGGCCCCGGCGGCGGCCGTGACCACGAGCGTTCCGCCCGGCTTCGGTTCGATGATCTTCGTCAGTCCCACCCACGCGGTGAGTCCCGTCATCCCGAGCACGCCGAGATTCGCCGACAGCGGCGCCGCGTCCGGATCGATCTTCCTGAGGTCCGTGCCGTCGGACACCGCGTAGTCCTGCCAGCCGGACATGCCGGCGACATGGTCGCCGACCGCGAAGGCGGGATGGTCGCTCTCCTCGACCACCGCGATCGTGAAGCCGAACATCGGGTCACCGATGCCGATGGCCGGCTGGTCGCTGTTCGCGTTGCCCATGATGATGCGGTTGTACGGGTCGAGCGAGACCAGGATGTTCCGTAGCAGCGCCTGACCTCTGCCCGGTACCGGCAGCGGCCCTTCGACCACGGCGAAGTCGCTTTCCTTCGGGTCCCCGTGCGGCCGGGCCGCAAGGACGATCCGGCGATTCACCTGTGCGCTCATGGAAATGTCTCTCCTGTCGGGTCGGGCGGAACTGCCTCGGGCCAAGAGAAACGCGCGTGCGGAATCCGGGCCAGGGCCCCCGTGAGCCAGGTAGTGGCAGGGCCCCTCTCACCGTTGTTCCCGCCGATTACCCTGGGCCGCATGACGGACAGGCCGAACCAGCTGGGCGAGTACCTCCGTGCCCGCCGTGCGCGCGTGTCGCCCGGACAGGCGGGCGTCGCCGATCTCGGTGGGCGGCGGGTGCCCGGTCTGCGGCGCGAGGAGGTCGCCACACTGGCCGGCATCAGCGTCGACTACTACCTGCGCCTCGAACGGGGAAGCGACCGCAATCCGTCCGCGCAGGTTCTCCGGTCCCTCGCGCGCGTGCTTCAGCTCGACGACGAGAACACGGCGCATCTGCTGAGCCTGGTCACGGACCGGCCCCGCCCGACGCTTCGCCGGCCCCGCGCGGAGACCGTGCCGGCCGGCATCGTCACGCTCCTGTCGACGCTGCCGCATCCCGCCTTCGTAGAAGGCCGCTACTTCGACATCCTGGCCGTGAACTCCCTTGCGACCGCGCTCTCGCCGCGCCTCTCCGTAGGAGGCAACGGGTTGCTCGACGTGTTCCTCGATCCTGCCGAGCGGGCCTTCCACCTCGACTGGGACGGCACCACCGAGTGCTACGTCGCGAGCCTCCGCCGCGCCGTCGGCGTCGACACGGACGATCGTCGCTTCATCGAGCTCGTCGGTGAGCTCTCCCTGGCGAGCCCCCGCTTCCGTGCCCTGTGGCACCGCCACGACGTGCGCTCCCAGCGCGGCGCGCCCGTCCGGTTCGACCACCCACAGGTCGGTGAACTGCGTCTCCACCGCGAGAGGCTCGCGATCAGCGGGGCGGGCGGGCCCCATCTGGTCATCCATCACGCCACGCCCGGCTCGGCGGACGCCGACAGCCTGATGCTCCTGGCCTCGTCCGCGCTGACGCCGACCGGCCCGACCAGGGCGCCGGACACCCCCGGGGACGTCCTTCGCGCCTCACGACACCAGGACCACTGACTTCCGCGCTTCCGCCGACTCCTGACGCACCGGCGGTCGGGGCCGGACGCCGGGGATCCGCACCGGCGGAGCCGCCGTCCGCGCCCGACGGCGTGCCGCCCGGCCATTGCCCCCGGCGGTGACCCATTCGAGGGCCATTCCACGGCGGCGCCTCCGCCCTCGACGGCCGGACCGCCGCGGCGGGCTAGCGTGGCGGCCCGGGTGCGGGTGCCGACGGCACCCCCGGCGAGCGGCGTGAACGGCCGCCCGCGCCCTGGTGGTCCCCCGGCGAGCGAGCAGAGGAAACCCGACATGTCCAATCACTTCACCGGCCTCAGTCTCGGGCCGCCGCTCGGCGACCAGCGCCTCGATCTGTGCGACCTGTACGTCTTCGGGGCGCCCGGCGACCCGAGCCGGACCGTTCTCCTTCTCAACGCCAACCCCAACGCGGACGCGATGCACCCCGACGCCGTGTACCGCCTGAACATCGACAACGACGGCGACGACCTGACCGACATCGCCTTCAGCTGGGTCTTCGCCCCGCCGGCGGCCGACGGCTCACAGACCTACAGCGTCTTCATGGCGACGGGCGCGGAGTCCCGCAAGCCCGAGGCCGTCGGCACCAGGATCGTGACGGACGCCGCCGTCTCCTTCGACACCAAGGCCAACGTGGTCGTCAGCGGCGACTACAGAGTGGCCGCCGGCAGCCGCAGCGATGCCTTCTACTTCGACTTCGACGGCGTCCAGAACCTGTTCGACACCAGCGGCAACCGGAACTTCACCGTCCCGCATCTCGGCGGGGACTCCCCGTGGACCGGCGTCGACTCCAACAGCACGGCCAACGTGTTCTCCATGGCCGTCGAAGTACCGACCGCGACGCTGGCGCCCGACCCCGACCTGCGCGTCTGGGGCCGGTGCAGCGTCCTGCGCGACGGTGAACTCGTACACGCGGACCGCGCCGGGCACCCGTCGGTGAGCAGCTTCTTCAACACCGACGACACCAAGGAGGAGTACAACGCGAGCGAGCCCGCCGACGACCGGGCCCGGTGGACGGATCAGTTCGTCCACCTGCTTGGCCACACCGGCGGCTACTCGCGCGAGGAGGCGATCGCCGCACTCGACGAGTACGGCATCCTCCCGGACGTGCTGCGCTTCGACCCGGCCAGGCCCGCCGCGTACCCCAACGGCCGTACCTTCACCGAGGACGTCATCGACATCCGGCTGGCCTTCCTCACCAGGAACGAGGCACCGCCCACCGGCCTGTCACCGCACGCCGACACCCTCGACCACTTCCCCTACCTCGGCGACCCGCACCCCGCGACCGCCTCCTGACCGAGGCCGACACCGGACCCGGGCAGCGACGCGACCCCGCCTACGAGGTCGACGCGGCATGGACGGCGGATTCACCGTTCGCCCGGGGCGGGGGACCGGGCAGGGGTGGGGCGGCCCAGGTGTTCACCGTTCGGTGGGAGCCGTCCGCCTGTCCTTCAGGACGGCCGCGATCCGCCGGCACCAGTCGTGGTGTTCCTGTTCGAAGGCGAGGCCGCGCAGACAGGTCAGGTACGGGCCGATGCGCTCGCCCCGGCGGAGGAACTCCTCCTCGTCCGTATCGCCGCGCAGCTGCCGCAACAGCGTGCCGAGGAGCTCGATCCTGCCCTCGGCCGCGTGCGCCCGCTCCTCCAGCTGCTCGATCACCGAGGCGGTGCCGACGCGGTCGGCGACCTGGACCTTGACGAGCAGATCGTCGCGGATGAACGAGGGCCTCGACGGGGCGGCGGCGAATCTCTCCAGTTCGGCGCGGCCGGCGTCGGTGACCGTGAACAGACGTTTGGTGGGCCGGGTCTCCTGGACGACCTGCCGGCCGGCGACCAGACCGTTCTTCTCCAGCGTGGCGAGCTCCGCGTACAACTGCTGCGGCAGGGCGTGCCAGAAGTTCGCGACACCGATGTCGAACGCCTTCGCCAGCTGGTATCCGCTGTACTCACCGTCCAGCAGTGCCGCCAGTACCGCGTGCCGCAGAGCCATCGAAGCAGCCCCTTTCCTTTCCTCGCCCGCCCCTGCATCATACTCAAGAAAGTGACTAGTCACTTTCTTGAGTATCGGGAGGAATCATGGAGACCGCCGAACGCTTCCGCGCGGCCGTGGAGAAGGGCGAACACGCCCTGTTCGAGGACCTGTTCACCGACGACATCCGCCTCCACAGCCCCGTGAAGTTCGCTCCCTTCGAGGGCAAGGCCATGGTGCTGGGACTCTTCGGCGTCCTGCTGCGCACGTTCGAGGACTTCCGCTACATCGGGCACCTCGAAGGCACGGCCGAGTCCACCGCCGACGGCGAGGACACCCCGTCGGCGGTCCTGCTCTTCCGGGCCACGGTGAACGGCAAACAGATCCACGGCATCGACATGCTCCAGTTCGACGGGGCGGGCCGGATCAAGGAGCTCACGGTGATGGTCCGTCCCCACTCCGCCGTGCACGCCCTGGGCGAGGCGGTCCTCGCGGGCCTGGTCGCCGACGGCCTCGTGCCCGCGACCGACGGTCGCTAGGAGCCGGGAATCCGGTGTGCCGCCGCCCCCGGTCCGGTCGCCGTGATCGGCGCGGACACCACCGCCGACCGGCGTGGCAGGGCGCCCTCCGGCCGGCGCCATCGCCACCCGCTCCGCCGCGTACGGCCCCGTACGCCCGGACCGGACGCGTGCGGACAGGGTCCCGCGGGGGAGCGGATCGACACCGTCGATCTCCGTCGGGTCCATGGGCGCGCCCGGCCGGGCGGGGGAGTCACCCGCCGCGCGACATCCGGTCCGGTCTTCGGTCCTGGACCTTGACGCGGTAGAGCCAGAGCAGGACGGACACGGCCAGCACGGCCAGGGCGATGCCGAGTTCCTTGTACCCCCCGTAGCCGGTGATCGAGAACCCGGTGGCGCCCACGACGAGGATGACGACGAGCAGCGCCGTGAGTACCCAGGCCAGCGGGACGAAGAAGCCCGGCAGCCGGATGGGGCGCACCGCGTCCGGCCGGTCGTGGCGCAGCAGCGCGAAGGCGGAGATGGCCAGGATGTGCGTGAGGATGTAGCCGAGGTTGCCGGTGACGATGATGGCCAGGGGCGTCTTCAGCACCGTCAGCACCAGGATGTTGATCACCAGCGCGATCACCAGCGCACGGGCCGGGACACCACGCCGGTTGAGCACACCCACCTGACGTACGGTCAGGCCCTGGCGCCCCATGTCGTACAGCACGCGTGAGCCGTCGGCGAGCCCGGTGATCATGATGAGCAGCAGGGACGCGACGAGGAAGACCACCATCAGGTCCGCCGCCCCGCCCACCAGGTCCTGGAACGCCTGGACGTAGAACGTGGTCGGATCGGCGGAAATGGCCTTCTCACCCGTGTAACCCGACAGGGCCAGCGGCAGCAGGATGAAGATGCCGAGGCAGAACAGCACGCCGGCACGCAGGGCCCGGGAGGTGTCGCGCACGGTGTCCTTGTACTCGGGGGCGAAGGTCGCGCACACCTCCACGCCGAAGGACGTCCAGGCCATCACGTACAGCCAGACGAGGGCTTCGCGCAGGCCGGCCGCGCCGTGCAGGTTCCAGTGCAGACCGCTCGCGCTCCAGTCGCCGCTGAGGAACGGCGCGACGATGAAGACGGCCAGCGGGACGAGCAGCGCGCCGCCGGTGAGATAGACCAGCCACATGGCCACATGCAGTCCGGCCATGGCGGCGGCGAACAGCAGGAGCATCACGGCCAGGCCGACCACGATGGGGAAGTTGAGCTCGGCGGGCCCCAGATGCAGCGACCAGTCCTGGCCGGGGAACCACTGGGCCTGCACGAACGCGCCGATGATGCCGGAGTAGACGGCGAGGGTCGTGGTCCAGGGGAACCAGTAGCCCATGCTGGCGATCGGCCCGATCGCGGGGGCGCGTGAGCGCCAGCCCTCGGCGGCGTACGCGGCGATACCGCCCGACGTGTGGGGGAACATCGCGGCCAGCTCGGTGTAGATCCAGTTGGTGCCGGTGGCGAGGATCATGGAAACGGCCCACAGACCGATCGCCCCCCAGGCGCCGAGCCCGGCTATGGACGCGCCCAGCGACGCGATGAGAGCGGCGGGCATGGTCAGCGACATGGCGAAGCCGTCGTACCAGCGCATCTTCTTGGCGAGCGCGGGCTGGTCGGACGCCCCGGCGGGTGCGGACACCGCCGACGGACCGGACGGAGCGGGCCGTTCCGGTGGTGTGGATGGCGAGGACTCATTGGCTGAAAGTGGCATGCCTTCTTATAGAGCCAGCAAAAACTCGGCGTCAAGATGCTCGGATCAACAAGAACCATGGCTTTGCTTTGCTGATCGATGAGTCTTGACGTCTGTTTGTTGTCGATGAATCATCTGGAACACCGACGGCCCGCCCGGACAGAGGAGCCCGCCCCATGACCACCCCGCCCGCCGCGCCACAACAACTGTTCATCAACGGCGCCTACACCGACGGCACCGGCTCAGCGACCGTCGACGTACTCAGCCCCGCCACGGGCGAGCACGTCGGAACGATCCCTGCGCCCACCCCGGACGACCTCGACACCGCCGTACGGGCCGCACACGAGGCACAGCGGGCGTGGGCCGGAGTGAACGTCTGGGAACGCGCTGCCGCCTGCCACCGCATCGCGGACGAGATCGACGCACGCCGCGACGAACTGGCCCGCCTCCAGACCCTGGAACAGGGAAAACCACTGACCGAGTCCGTCGCCGACGTCACCGAGGCCGCGCTGCTCTTCCGGCTGCACGCCGAGGACGCCGTACGCCTCAACGGCGAGACACTGCTCTCCCGCGACAACGGCAAGCGGATGTTCACCTTCCACCGCCCGGTCGGCACCTGGGGCATCATCACGCCCTGGAACTTCCCGCTGCTCATGTTCGCGGAGTTCGCCGCCCCCGGGCTCGCCACCGGCAACGCACTGATCGTCAAACCCCCGGCGCACACCCCGTTCACCGTGCTCAAGGCGATGGACGCGGTCGTCGCCGCCGGGCTCCCGGCCGGACTCGTCAGTATCCTCCCCGGCGACGGACCGTTCGGCGACGCCCTGGTACGCCACCCCGGCATCCACGCCATCGGCTTCATCGGTTCCTCCGCCACCGGAGCAAAGATCACGGCGGCGGCCGGACTCAAGCGCTCCCTCATGGAGTGCTCCGGCAACGGCCCCGTCGTCGTCCTCGCCGACGCCGACATCGAGGCCGCCGCCAGGGCCGCCGTCGACGGCGCCTACCCCTGCGCCGGCCAGGTGTGCTGCGCCACCGAGCGCGTCGTCGTCCACACCGACGTCCACGACGCCTTCGTCGAAGCCGTCCTGCGCGAATCCGAACGCGTCGTCCTCGGCGACCCGCTCGACGCCACCACCCTCCTCGGCCCGCTGAACAACGAAGGCGTCGCCGAGAAGATGGACCGCCACATGGCCGACGCCCGCGCCCGCGGCGCCCGCATCCTCACCGGCGGCAAGCGCCGCGCCGGCATGCCCACCGACCTCTACTACGAATTCACCGTCGTGGACGGCGTACCCGAGGACAGCCTCCTCTCCCGCGAGGAATCCTTCGGCCCCGTCGTCCCGATCATCACCGGCCGCGACGAGGACGACCTGCTGCGCATCGCCAACGCCGACGCGCTCGGCCTCCAGGGAGCCGTCTTCACCCGCAGCATGACCAGCGCGTTCCGTTTCATCGAGGAGATGGAGGTCGGACAGGTCATCGTCAACGACTCCAACAACTGGTGGGACATCAACATGCCGTTCGGCGGCGCGGGCGCCCGGGGGACCGGCTGGGGCCGCATCGGCGGCAAATGGACCCTGATGGACATGACCGACACCAGGACCGGCGTCATCAGCCTGTGAACCCCGCCGGCCCGGCCCGCGCACCGACGCCGGGCCGGCGGCCCACCCCCACGGCCACCCCCTCCATCGCGCCTCCACCGCCGGGGCACCACCCCCGCGACACACCCCGCACGAGGAGAACATGACCACCGTTCCCCGGCGCCCGGTTCCCCGGCGCCCGGACCCCCGCGACCGGCTCGGCCACGCGGCCCCCGCGCCGTACTGGCTCGACCGTCCCGAACGCCCCCGCGCGGCCCCCCGGCTCACCGCGGACACCTCGTGCGACCTCGCCGTCGTCGGCGGCGGCTACACCGGCCTGTGGACCGCCCTGCTCGCCAAACGCCGCCATCCGCATCTCGACGTGCTCCTCGTCGAACAGTCCACCTGCGGTCACGCCGCCAGCGGCCGCAACGGCGGCTTCTGCTCACCGAGCCTCACCCACGGCCTCGCCAACGGCGCCGACCGGTGGCCCGCCGAGATCGGCCTCCTCCAGCGTCTGGGCGCCGCCAACTTCACCGCCTTCCAGGAGGACCTGGAGACGTACGGCATCGACTGCGGCTTCGCCCGCACCGGCAAGGTCACCGTCGCCGCCACCCCCTGGCAGGCCACCGCCCTCCGCGACGCCGCCGCACTCGCCCGCCGGCACGGCGAGAAGGCCACCCTCCTCGACCGCCGGGAACTGGGCGCGTACGTCGACTCGCCGCTCTGGCACACCGGACTGTTCAGCCCCGACTACGCCCTGCTCGACCCCGCCCGCCTCGTATGGGGACTGCGCGAAGCCTGCCTGGCACAGGGCGTACGCCTCGCCGAACACACCGAGGTCACCGCCCTCACCACCCGCCCCACCGGCCCCGTCCGGCTGCGCACCCCCTACGCCGCCGTCACCGCCCGCCGCGTCGCACTGGCCACCAACATCCACCGCCCCCTGCTGCGCCGGCTCTCCCTCACCATGATCCCCGTCTACGACTACGCCCTGGTCACCGAACCCCTGACGGACAGCCGGCTCGCCGGCATCGGCTGGAGCGGCGACCACGGCATCACGGACGCCGGGAACCAGTTCCACTACGCGCGCAAGACCGACGACAACCGCATCCTGTGGGGCGGCTACGACGCCATCTACCCCTACGGCAGCCGCACGGCCGAGCACCTGACCCAGCGCCCCGAGACCTTCGAACTCCTCGCCGCCCAGTTCGCCGAGGCGTTCCCGAGCCTCGAAGACGTCCCGTTCAGCCACGCCTGGGGCGGTGTCATCGACTCCACCACCCGCTTCTGCATGTTCGCGGGCACGGCGTCCCGGGGCCGTGTCGGATACGCGCTCGGCTTCACCGGACTCGGCGTCGGAGCGACCCGCTACGGCGCCGAGGTCATCCTCGACCTGCTCGCCGGCCGCCCCACCGAACGCACCCGGCCCGCGATGATCCGCCGCCCTCCCGTGCCGTTCCCCCCGGAACCCGTGCGCTACCTCGGCATTCAGGCCACCCGGCGCTCCCTCGCACGCGAGGACGCGCACGGCCGCCGCGACCGGTGGCTGCGCACCCTCGACGGACTGGGACTGGGCTTCGACTCCTGACCGGCCGTCCCGTGACGGTCCCTCCCACAGCCGCCGGTCCCCGACCGCCCGTCACCTGCCGGAACCCACCGCCCGCCTGATGAATGATGGAGACCGCGCCACCCGGCTCCGGCCGGAGCACCGACAGCACCGACCCCGTTCGCGAGAGAGAGCATGAACACCCCCATGGGAAACCAGAGCGGCCATCCGCTCGACGACATCGACCGGCGGATCATCGCCATCCTCCAGGCCGACGGCCGCCGCCCGTACAGCCAGATCGCGGAGGACCTGGACATCCCGGCGTCCTCGGTCCGCTACCGGGTCCAGCGCCTGGAGGAGAACGGCACCCTCCAGATCGTCGGCATCGCCAACCCGCTGACCATCGGCTTCGACCGCTTCGCGATGATAGGGCTGAAGGTGAGGCCCGGCACGGCCCGTGAGGTGTGCCGCGAACTGCGCGAGTATCCGGAGACCTCCTACGTCATCCTGACGGCCGGTCAGTACGACGTGATGGCCGAGGTGATCTGCCGGGACACCGACCACTTCACCGACCTGGTCAACCAGCGGATGCACCTGATCGAGGGCGTCCTGTCGACGGAGTCGTTCTTCGTTCTCGAGGTGCACAAACTCGCCTACGGGTGGGGCGTGGGCGAGGTCCAGACCCGGCTGCTGGACGCCCCGGCCCCGGGGACCCCCTCCCGGCGCGGCGACCCCCGCCCGTAACGCCCGCGCCGCCCCGGCGACTCGGAACGGCGGCGCCGCCTGCCCCCTCGCACCGACGCGCCGCGGCACCCCGGCCGCCGGCCGCCGGGCGGCGGCGTCCGTCGACCACGGCCGTCGGACCGGACGGCGGCTTCCGCCGGACAGCGCCGGACGGGGAGGTGTCGCCTCGGGAGCCGTCCACCTCCGCCACCGGTTGGGCCGTTGGCCGGGCCGCGGTGTTCGGGGCGTGAGTCCCCGTGAGCCGACGGGCCGACCCACCGATACGACTCGGTCCCGGCCCGATCAGCCGACATCGGAGGGGCACGCGGGCGTTCGCACACGGTCGTGATACCGCCCGGGAGCCTGCCGCCACGTCCGCGTCGCCGCCGAGCCGGCACCGACGCGGTCCGGCGTGGCGTGCACGGCGGCCAACCGATCTGGCGCGGATTGGTCGACCCGCCAGTACCGCACGGCGGTTCCGAGCACCGCGACCGCGACGTTCATCACGAGCATGATCTCCGGCTCGGATCCCAAGGCCGTGACGGACACGACGGGTCCGTCACCGTGACGGCGTTCTCGCGCACGAGGGTTCGGCAGCGAGCAGACGGAGGCCGAGGTCCGCCGCGCGTGGTCATGACGGCGGCCGGCCGGCGACGCCGTGGTCACCGTCCGGCGGCCGGCTCAGTAACCGGTCGGCCGCACCAGCCCCGTCTCGTACGCGAAGACGGCGACCTGCGTACGGTCACGCAGGCCCAACTTGACCAGGATCCGCCCCACATGGGTCTTCACGGTCTGCTCCGCCACCACCAGGGACGCGGCGATCTCCGCGTTCGACAGGCCCTGTGCGACCAAGGACAGCACCTCGGTCTCACGTTCCGTCAGATCACCTACCCGGTCGCGGAGTTGGGTGCGGGGCGCCGCGGTCATACGTGAGAACTCGGCGATCAGGCGCTTGGTGATGTTCGGCGCGAGCAGGGCGTCCCCGGCCGCCACCACCCTTACCGCCTGGGCCAGTTCGGCGGCCGAGGCGTCCTTCAGCAGAAAGCCGGACGCTCCCGCGCGCAGCGCCTCGTACACGTACTCGTCGAGATCGAAGGTGGTCAGTACGAGCACCTTGACGGTGGCGTCGGCCGGGCCGGTGATACGGCGCGTCGCGTCGATGCCGCCGACTCCGGGCATCCGTATGTCCATCAGCACCACGTCGGGCGCGAGGTCGGCGGACTTGGCGATCGCGTCGAGACCGTCCACGGCCTGGCCGACGACCTCGATGTCGGGCTCGGCGTTCAGCAGCACGGTCAGGCCCTGACGGACCATCATCTGATCGTCGGCGATCAGCACGCGGACGCTCGTGCGGGGGATGGTCATACGGTGTCCTCGATGTTGTCGCTGTCGTCGCCGTCCTCGTCCTCAACAGGTTCGGCGGAAGTGGCACGGCCGGCGTTTCCCGCAGGCCCGGCGGAGCTGACCGATCCGGCAGGACCGACGGATCCGGCCGGAAGGCGCGTGGGCAGTATCGCCGTCACCTCCCAGCCGCCGTCCGGCGTGGCCCCGGTCGCCAGCTCGCCGCCCAGCATCGCGGTGCGTTCGCGCATACCGAGCAGTCCATGGCCCGTTTCCGGCGAGGGGGAGGCGGTGGCGGGAGACGAGGACGCGGATGTGGACGGGACGGAGGATGAGGAAGCGGAGAGCGCGGGCAGAGCCGTGCGGTCGGGGGCGCTGTTCGTGACCCGGACCGTGACCCCCGTGGGGTGATACCCGGTCTCCACCCGGACCTCCGCCCCCGGCGCGTGCCGCATCACATTGCTGAGCGCCTCCTGCACGATACGGAACGCCGACAGCCCGACGCCCGGCGGCAGCGGACGCGCTTTCCCGACCGTACGTGTGGTGATGCCGACCCCGGCGGCGCGCACATTGCCGATGAGCTCGTCCAGCCGTTCGAGACTGGGCTGCGGAGCGTGCCGCGCGCCGTCGGCGAGGGCGTCCTCGGAGCGCAGTACGCCGAGCACCCGGCGCAGTTCGGTGAGTGCCTCGACCGCGTTCTCCCGGATGCCGGCGAGATTCTCCCTCAGCTCCTCGGACGGGTTCTCGGCCAGATGCGGGGCGGCCTGGGCCTGGATGGAGATCACCGACATGTGGTGCGCGACCACGTCGTGCAGCTCCCGCGCGATCCGGTTGCGCTCCTCCAGGAGGGTGCGCCGCGCCCGTTCCTCGGCGGTGATCTCCTCCTGTACGACCAGTTCCGTACGGGCCACCTGACGGCCGCGCAGCGCGGCCCCGACCACCACCGCGATCACCAGGATCGCGATCACCGAGCCGGTGTCCTGGAGCCTGGGCGCGAGCGCGCCGCAGAGCACGACCGCCAGAACGCTGAACGCCAGCACCTTGGCGGCGATCCGGAGGCGGGCCCGCAGCGCGACCATGAACACCGCCAGGACCTGGACGGCGAATCCGTTGTCGGTCCAGGACATCGAGCTGCCGAGGACGGGGTGGGCCAGCGACGTGACCACGACCAGGGCGATCGTCGAGGCCCACCACGCCAGCACCGGCAGGAACGGGGCGGTGACCAGCGACGCCGACTGGAGTACGGCGAGCAGGACACCGATCGGCACACCGATCCGGTAGTCGAAGGCGTACTGGTTCGTGTTGATCACGAACAGGAGCGGCGCGAGCACCACGAGCGGTGACACGAGCGCGGGCCGCCACTCCAGCCAGCGGGGCCGCCCCTCACGCGACGGTGGAACGGCGGCCGTCCGCCACAGATCCGAGCCCAGCGCCCGCGCCGCCGCGCGTACGGTCCGCGCCGCCCCGCCCCGCGCGTACCACTGCGTCCCGATCTTCCCGCTCGTCGGCCTCTCCGGCCTTTTCCGCCTCTTGGCGGAACTCTCCGCTGGATTCACCACGGGATTCACCTTAGGCACGTCGCGCCTCCGCTTCCGCTTCCGGGGCGGGACGCCCCTCACCCACGGCCCGGCAGGGCTGCCTCGGCCGTCCTTCTCCGTGCTGACGAGGCAGTTCCCGCTCGTTCGACCGGGGCCGCCCCCGCTCGTAGGTACGGAACGCCGCCCAGCACACGAGCAGTGCCACCGCGAACACCGGCAGCCAGCAGAGCCGGGCGAGCACCCAGCCCGTTCCGTCCGGCACGGTGTGCAGTCCGGGCAGGGCGCCGCCCGCCCACAGCCCGAGCGCGGTGACCGCGATCATCGCGGTCTGGTGCCACAGGAAGACCGTCATCGCGGACAGGTTCAGCAGTGCCACCGCCGCCCAGGCTCCCGGCCGTACCAGCCACCGGCGCAGCGGGCCGAGCAGCAGGAGCGCCGCGCCGCACTGGGCCAGACCGAACGTGACGGCCGCCAGCGTCGGGGGGTCGAGGTTGGAGATCCCGGCGCCGGGCACACCGACCATCGACGCCGGGTAGCCGGCGAACAGGATCAGCAGGGCGGTCGCGGTGCCACCGCCGACCAGGAGCGCCCATCCCGTTCTCCGCCCCGGCACGCCGCGTCGTGCCCAGAGCGCGCCGAGGCAGTACGGCACGAGCCAGCCGGCGGCCACATTGAGCCACCCCAGCCAGTGCGGGCTGCCGCCGAGCTGGTCCAGCCAGTCCGGGCGGACGGTGCCGACCGGACCCCCGGAGCTTGAGCCGGAGCCCGTGCCGTCGGTGCCGGTGCCGGTCGGGCCGAACCGGAGCAGGTCGACGTGCAGTACGACGGCGAGCGGCCACAGCGGGTGCAACCGCGTGACCAGCGGGGTCGCGGCGGTCAGGGCCGCGAAGACCAGCAGAAACCAGAGCGGCGAGAGAATCAGCCGGTCGAGGGTCCGTACGGTCTCGAAGCCGACTCCCGAGGCCAGCATCGCGCCCGTCGCCGTCGCCCACACCACCAGCACGACGGCGACCGGTCGGAACAGCCGTGCCATCCGGGTACCGAGCCACTGCCCGTAGGTCGTCCCCCGGGCACGGGCCGACGCGTAACTCTTCGCGCCCACCTGCCCGCCGACCAGGAAGAAGACAGCGAGGGTCTGGAACACCCAGGATATTGGCGCCAGTCGGGGCATGTACCGGAGCGGACTGCTGCCGCGCAGGGTGCCGCTGTCGGCGACCAGGGCGGTCACCAGCCAGTGCCCGAGCACCACACCGAGGATGGCGAAGGCCCGCAGCGCGTCGACGGCCCGGTCCCGGTCGGGCGGGGTGGCGGAGTCGATCCGCCGGACGATCTCACGCATGACGGCCGTCCTCGGAAACGGTCCGGTCCGAAGGGCCGGCAGGTGCGGGCGAGCCCCCGGAGACGATCAGGGCGAGGTTCCGCAGCGACACGGAACCGGGCTTGAGATAGTCGCTGTGTCCGCCCGTCCCCGCGTCGAAGACATGGGCGCCGAACTCCTCCGACACCGGATCGGGCCCGAACCCGACGGTGGCGAAGGGCAGTTGGAGCCGGACATGCGGGACGTCGGCGATCCAGTCACGGGCGCCGCGGCCCGCCCAGACGGTGGCCGTCGTGTGCAGGTCTCCGACCGTGTCGACTCCGGTGCCGGGGCTGCCGTACAGGACGATGGCCGCCGCTCCCGCGGCTCCCCGTGCGGCCGGCGCGCAGACCGCCGAGCCGTAGGAGTGACAGAGCAGCGTGGTCCGCGCTTCGGGCTTGGCCACGCTCAACTCACGGAGGAAGGCGCGGAGTTCAGGCGCCGCGTCGTGAGCGCGCCCTGGTGTCAGGGCCTCGGGGCTCACCGTGCCGGGCGTCCGGTAGCCGAGCCAGGCGATGACCGCCGCCTCTTCACCCAGTTCGCGTCGCAGCGCGACGGCTCCGGCGCGGAAGCGCTCGTACCGGTCGAGCCCGGTGTCCGAACCCGGCACCAGCACGGCGATCCGCCCGGCGGCCGCCAGATCGCCGAAAACCTCGGCGGTACGTCCGCCGTCGCGGCCGTCGAAGGAGAGGAAACGCCGTCCCGCGTCGGCCATGGTGCGCAGCGAGGCGGCCCGTCTTCGGTCGCCGCGGGCGGCGGCCATCCGTTCGGCCGCGCGGATGCCGACAAGGTTGGCCGCGTACCGCGCCTCAAGTGCGGCGCCGAGCACGGCGGGATCCGCCGCCGTCAGCGGCGCGAGCTGCGCGGGGACCGGCGCCGGCGCCGGTACGGCCGCCGGACGGGCGGCGCCGGACACCGGCACCGCCACCGACGCGGTGACCAGCACGGCGAGCAGAGTACGCCGGGCACGGCCGGGGCGGGGACGGCTGCCGGGGGAGCCGCTGATACGCGAACGGCTGCTGCTGCGCGGGCGGGGCGCCATGGAGGGTCCTTCCGTACCGGATGTGCGTCGTGCGTCTGGTACGGAAGATAGGGACCGCGTCCTGTGGTCGGCGTCCCGCCGGGGAGCTCATCTCACGCCTGGCTCTGAGGTATTACGGGTAGGGGGTACGCCCCGGCGCCGGGCCGACAGCACCTGCGGACCAGGCCGGATCCGCCGGGCCTGTCCCCGCCCGGCCCGGTTGATCACCGCCGGGGCAGCCGCGCGCCGCTCCCCGGGGGCCGCGCGACGCGCTTCCGCCCGGCCCGGCCGACCGACTCGGCGATGTCGCCCTCGACCCCTCCCCACCGGACCCGGACGTGAACCCGGGCGTGAACCGGGTCCGGGTGTGAGGCCAGTTGGAGAGCGAGGTGCCCCACGCCGCCCGCCGCGCCGTTGACGAGCACCGTCGTGTCGGGGCCGAGTGGCGTCGGGCGATGCCGTGCCCGCTGGAAGGGCGCCCATGTCATCGCGGTGGCATCGGGCGCGCACGAATCGTTCCTGAAGGAGCTCGGCGCCGACCGGTTCATCGACTACACGAAGAGTCGTCCCGAGGAAGTCGTCCACGACATCGACCTCGTCCTCGACACCGTCGGCGGCCCCGGCAGCAGCCGCTTCCTGCGCACACTCAAACGCGGCGGCTCTCAGTTCGCCGTACTTCCGGGGGAGTTCGAGGAAGAACAGACCGCGAAGCTGGGCGTCACGGTCTCCAGCGCACAGGTCCGCTCGAACGGCGCGCAACTCGACGAACTGGCCCGCCTTCTCGACGCGGGCACGATCCGCGTCGCGATCGACAGCACATTCCCACTGGCGGACGCCCGAGCGGCCCACGAACGCGCCGCCCGAGGACATGTCCAGGGAAAGATCGTCCTCAAAGTCGCTTAATACCTGTTGTCGACTCCAAGGTTTTGAGCAGCTTTGGGGCCTGGGCCGGCTGGGTGTCCGAGGACGCCGGGCAAGCCGGAGATCGGGTGTGCGGGGGCGGTGATGAGCGGCTGAAGCCGGGGCCCGGCCCGGGGCGGTTTACCGCTCGGCGCCATGTCGTTCCAGGCAGCGGCGCCGGGACGCCGGTTGCGAACGCGGGTGGCTGCGGAGTTGAGCGGTGCCGACCGGGCCAAGTGCCCCGAGTGCGGGGCCACTTGGATGGCGGGGTGGACCGGCGCTCGTACGCCGTCTCTGCGTAGCCGGCGGTGGGCCGCCGGCCTCGACTGTGCTCCGGGTGGGGCCGATCACCGGTCTGCGGCGACGCACGCTTCGGCCTCGGTGAGATAGCGCTCCACTGGGCCAAGGGTGAGCATGCCACTGGCGGCGCCGGCGTGTTCGGCGCGGGCGTCGCGCAGGGGAACGGCAGCGCGCGCGGCGATCTCGGGTTCGTCGAGGCGCGCGGCGGCGTGGGCGGTGAGGCACCACAGGGCTTCCTGGAGGTGGTCACGGGGTGGTTCGGGTGTGGCGGCGAGGGCGGCGCGGGCGTCTTCCACCCTGCCCTGGGCGAGGAGTACCAGGGGCGTTGCCCAGGGCAGGTACGGCCCCCAGTCCAGCTGTGAGTCGGTGGGGGCGGGGCGATTGTGCAGCAGGCGCAGGCCGAGCAGGGCCAGCGGGAGCAGGCCGTGGTGGAGCCCCGGCATTCCGGCTGTCGCGAGGGCGTCGTCGGCGGCGCGGTATGCCGCCGCGGCGGCCGCGGGGCTCGGGCCGCCGGGTTCGGTGCTGCGGGCGGCGGTGACCCGCGCTCCGAACCATGCGGTCAGGACCGTGACCAGTGGGGACTCGTGGGCGGCGGCAAGGTCGTCTGCGGCGGCCGCGTGCGCGGCGGCGGTCTCGAGATCGCCGAGAGCGGACGCGGATTGCAGGCGCACGAGTCGGCCCAGAATGGCGAAGGTCGGCAACCCGTGCCGCGTGGACAGCGAGACGAGTTCGGCTCCGATCGTGTCGCGTTGCGATGCCAGGCCGGGGCGCGCGAAGGACTGTAGGAACACCCCGTTGAGCGCGAAGGCCAGCAGTGGGGGGTCGTTGAGGCCACGGGCCAGGGCCTCGGCCTTGTGCGCGTCCCTCAGCGTGGTGTCGCGGGTGGCGTCGCCGCGGCTCTCGACGGCGACGGTGGCCAGCAGCCGGGCCCTCAGGTCGGTGGGGCCGCCTGGCCCGAGCGCGGTGAGGGCGCGCCCGGCAGCCGCCACCACGGCGCGGGACTGCCTGGGATCATCGGCTCGGCTCCAGATCGCGGGTACGTCGTAGGCGCCGATGACCCTGGCGGTCAGAGCGACGTCCCCTGTTTGTTCGGCCGCCTGGACAGCCGCGAGGCGGTCGCGCCGTGAGGAGACCAGGGCATCGCCGCCGACGAGCGCGAGAGTGCGGGCCAGGTCCACGGTCGTGCGCGGGCCCAGCCGGGCGCCGGTTCCCGACCAGGGACGGGGTACCGGTGCGCGGTTCGGCTCGAGGGTGGCGGACCTGGTGAGGATGTCCGTCTCCAGGCGTTGAAGATCAGGACTGGGGTCGAGCGCGAGTTGTTCCACGAGCATCGTGCGCGCCCGGCGCAGTGCGGCCAGGGCGTCGGCCTGGCGTCCGTCGCGGTACAGGGCACGCGCGAGCAGACCCCAGGCCGGCTCGCGCCAGGGGTGCTCGGCGACGTGCGTGCCGAGATCGGCGACCAGGGCGGCCCCCTCGCCGGAATCGAGGAGGATGCCCGCCCGCAGTTCCACGCCCTGCAACCGCAGCTCCTGGAGCCGGGCCCGCTCGCGCTGGGCCCACGCGGCCTCGGGCAGGTCGGCGTAGGCCGGCCCCCGCCACAGGGCGAGCGCTTCACCAAGGCCCACCACGCCGTCGTGGCAGTGGCGGGCCTTGGCCAGGGCGTCCTGGAACCGGCCGACATCCGTGGCGCCGCGGGGCAGGCGCAGTGCGTAACCGGGTCCTTGCGTGATGAGCACACGGGGCGGTGTGCGGGGCGGCCGCTCGGGTTCGATGGCGCGACGCAGCGCGGCGACGAAGGTGCGCAGCGCACCCAGGGAGCCGGTCCTCGCCTGCGACCACAGGTCCTCGATGAGGGTGTCGGTGGGGACCATCCGCCCTTCCGCGGCGACCAGGCGCGCGAGTACCTCGCGGTGCCGTGGTCCGCCCAGGTCGATCGGGCTGCCGTCGTCACGCCGCGCCTGCACTGTACCGAGCACATCGATCCGCATGCTCCCTATCCTCCGTGCGCGGGCCCGGATCCGCGGTGTCGTACTGACTGGCTGCTCATCGGTGTCGTGCACGTTGGAGCGGTCAGCCAGCCGACACGGAGAGTAGGACTGTCATGGCACTCACGATTCCTGGTTTCGAGTACACCCGCCTGCCCGGTGCGGGCGGGGTGAAGCTGTCCGCTGCGATCGGTGGCAGCGGCAGCCCGGTCGTACTGCTGCACGGCTTTCCCCAGACCCACCTGATGTGGCGCCACGTCGCCGAGCAGTTGGCCACCGAGCACACGGTGATCTGTCCCGACCTGCGCGGCTACGGGGCGAGCGACAAGCCGGCGGCCGCGGACGAGCATGTCTATTCGAAGCGGACGATGGCCGCCGACATCGTGTCGACGATGGCCGGGCTCGGCCATGAGCAGTTCGCCCTGGTCGGCCACGACCGTGGTGCCCTGGTCGCGTTCCGGGCCGGGCTGGACCACCCGGAGGCCGTCACGCATCTGGGCATCCTCGACGTCGTACCGACGCTGGACATGTGGAAGGTGCTGAAGGGTGTGTCGGCGGCGGTGGGCTACCACCTCTTCCTGATGGCGCAGCCTGCGGGCCTGCCGGAGACGATGATCGCCAACAGTGCGGACGCGTTCTTCGGCTCGTTCTTCGACACGTGGGCCAAGGACCCGGACGCGATTCCGGAACAGGTGCGCGCCGAGTACCTGCGGGCGAGCGCGGCCGCGGTGGACTCCATCGTCGCCGACTACCGTGCCTCCGCGGGTGTCGACGTCGCCCACGACCGGGCGGACCTTGATGCCGGATCGCAGTTCGCGATGCCCGTCACAGTCATCCAGCAGGACTGGGGCGCCCAACTCGGCTACGACGCCGCCCAGGTATGGAGGACGTGGGTCCCGGAGCTCGACCATCGCCTGACGAACGCGGGGCACTTCATGGCCGAGGAAGCCCCGGACGAGATCACGGGAGCGATCCGAGACCTGCTGGCACGCTGACCCCACGAAGTGACCCTTGAACTTGTCGTTTGTGGTCCGATTGTCGTTTGTGGTCCGACGACCCGTCGGACCACAAACGACAACTTCAGCTTGTTGTTCAACCAGCTCCTCGGGTTTGGTAGCGGCGTTGTGGTCGATCGGTCCCTGGCGTACCTCGCACGACCGAGCAGCCGCAGGCTCGACGATCTCTTCCGCTCGCCGGGACGCACCCCGCGACCGTGCTGCAAGCACTCGGTGGCGGCGGAGGCCACGCGGACGGCGGGCTGTCGTCCGGCGTGATGTGGATCATCGTGGTGATCGCCGTGCTCATGGCCGTGGCGCTGTCCGGACCTTCAGGCGGCGGTATCCCGGGGCCGGTGCGGCGGCGGCTTCGCCGCCCGGGGTGTGAGCGGACCGCGCCGCGCGGTGCGGTGGCACCGCGCGGCGGCCGGCGTCACATGGCGGTGGGCAGGGCCGTGGCGAGGCAGCTGGGCGTTGCCCGCGACGCCGCCGGGGCCGGTGAGCCACCGCAGCACGATCGCCAGCACTTGCGGATCGTCGAACAGCAGGGTCCTCGCGTGTTTCGGAACGACGAGCATCTCCAGTGCGGTGGACATCACTTCTGTGGGGCTGTCGCCGCCGTACACCCCGGGCGGCGTAGCTGCCGCAGTCGTCTCCGCGGGCGGGATAGGCCGGCACCACGGACCGGTACGCGCATTCCTTCGCGAGCGTGATGTCCGTGGTCCCCGGGTGCAGCGGCAGCAGGGTGTCGCCCCCGCCCGCCACGGCATGCCGGCCCTTCAACAGCCGCATGAGGTCGAGCCAGCAGCCGAGGGGCAGCACGTTCTCCGATCGCGCCGTACGCCGGCCGGGCTGCCGTTACCGATGTCGGCGAACGGCCGGTACCCGCCGTCTCACTGTGGTTGCGGCAGGACGCCACCACGGTCCCGGACCGTTCGTCCTGCCAGACCTACTTGCCAGACCTACGGCCGCGGCGAGGCCGACCATCAGAAGATGCCCGGCCGACCGTCCTCGATCGTGGCCGCGCCGGAGGCCGGCCGCACCTCCCGGGCGGCCTGCCGGTACAGCTCCCCGGTCGGCTCACCCGCGAACGGCCCGGCGCGGGGTCAGGAACCTCCGGACGAGAGTGGGTTCTCCGGCCGGTGTGCCAAAGCCCACCGGCCGCCCCCGGCCGCCCGCCCGGCTCGAAGAAACGCCGATCGCCACCCGTCATCACGTGGGCGGATTCCTCGCGACCGGCGAGGCTTCGCCCCCTGTCGCGCCTCGTGGCCGGTGTCGCCCCTCGTCGCGCCGGGACATGCCGCGAAGTCCCCTCGACGATGTCGGCGGCCGGCCATCAACGTTGAACGGCAGGCTCAGGCGTGCAGCGTGGGGCGGTAGACGAGCTCCTGGATGTGGCCGTCGAGCGTCCGGTGCCCGATCAGCTCCAGGTCGAAGTCGGCCGCACCCCGGAAGATCGAATCGAGCCCGCTCCGACCGGTGATCACGGGGAAGAGCGTCACCTGGACGCGGTCGACCAGCCCGGCGGCCATCAGCGCGCGGTTCATCGACAGACTGCCGTGCGAGCGCAACGGAACCTCCGACTCCTCCTTGAGCCGCCTGACAGCATCCACGGCATCCCCGTCCGCAAGGGTCGCGTCCGGCCAGTCGAGCGTCCCCTTCAAGGTGGTCGACACCACCGTCGCCGGCAGGCTCCTCATACGGGTGACCCAGGGGTCGCGTACATCGGATTCTTCGGTGCTGTCGGCCAGCATCCGCGCGAACGCCCGGTACGTGTTGGCCCCGAAGACCATCCGCTGCTCCTCGCCGTACTGGGCGAGACGGTGGTCGAGGAGCTCGGGACCTTGCTTGCCCCAGTAGCCGGTCCAGTCGCCGCCGGCGGCACCGAAGCCGTCGAGGCTTGAGAACACATCGAATGTGTACCTGGCAGACATGATGCTCCTGGACTCCGATTCCGACCCCGACGCGGATGACGACGAGATGCCGCTCAAGGCGGAAGCGACCCTGCGGGCCCTGCCGCGGGCGAGGGTCCCGGAACCGTAGCCGCCGCGGGCCCGATCGTCGGCCTCCCACGCGGTCGGCAGCGGCGGCGATCACGGTCGCCCCGGCGCGACCCGTTGCCACCGTCCCCGACAACGGGCCGACCCCGCCACCCCGGTGCCCCGCGCGACCGGGCCGCCCCGCCGACGACAACCGGGGCACGGTACCGGCACGGCCCTACCGCAGCTGGGGCAGGGAAAGGTTGTTGATCAGGGGGCCCTCGATCGTGAGCGCTTCCGTGATCAGGGACTCGGCGGGAGCCAGGGGGGAGGGGTTGGCCGCTGCCTGGGCCGGGACGGTGTACACAGCCGCCAGAGCGACCGTTGCGCATACGAGGGCGGCGAAGCGATGACGCATCGCTGGCTCCTTTCGAGGGGGCGAAGTGGATCACGGTGATCAACGCCGCATCCGCCCATCGGTCACTGCTCACCGGCCACTGTCCACCTGGACCACACCGATGCCGACCCCGATGCCGAGCCCGCCCGAGCCCCGCACCCTCCCGGGCGGGCACGAGCGGAGCCAGGAGCACCTGCCCTCCTGCCCGGTGGAGCCGACTCCGTATGGGGACGATTCGAGACGGTTCGGTCCCGGCATGCCGTGGAATCGGTAGGGTACGGAGCCGTCACCGCAGGTGTCGCGAAGGGGGAAAGCATGGCGTACCTGGTCGAGTTGCCCGTGTCCGGGGCGAGCGGCGCGAGAACGGGAGGCGAGGGGACGGAGTCCGCCCCGTCGGACGCCACCGGCATCGTCAAGGTCCAGATCGACGAGGTCGAGGACGGGCTGGTACAGGTCGCGCGTCCCGGGCAGGTCGTGGCGCGGGCGACCCGGTCGCTGAACGACATGCTGGCCGGAATCCGGCCGGTCGCCGAGGACTTCGTCGACGGATTCCGCGACATGGCTCGGCAACCCGACGAGATCGGCATCGAGTTCGGCCTGTCCCTGTCGGCCGAGGCGGACGTGGTGATCTCCCGGACCACCGGACAGGCCAACTTCAAGGTCACCCTGACCTGGCGCAATCCCTCGTCCGGCGAACCGGCGGCGGACGCGACGGGATGACGGAGCCCGCGTTACCGCCCGAGCGTCCGGTGGCCCACGGCCCGCAGTCGCTCGACACGGCCGTCCTGCGGGTCCGGGACAGCCGAGGGCAGCCCGTCGGCGTCGCCTTCCTGGTCTCCGACACGCTCGCCCTGACCTGCGCGCACGTGGTCCACGCGGCCCTGGGTACGACAGGACAGGCGGCGCCTCCCGCGTCCGCCCGCATCCAGGTCGACCTCCCCCTCGTACCCGCCCGGCCGCGCGACGGCGCCGCACCCGCGACCATGGCCAGGGTCGACCACTGGGTACCGCCCCGGGCACCCGACGGGCCCTCGACGCCACCCGCGCCCGCCGATGTCGCCGTACTTCACCTGGAGACACGGCTTCCGGGAGCGGCACCGGTGCGCCTGGTCGACGCGGACGAGCTGTGGGGGCACCGCGTACGGGCGTTCGGGTTGCCGGCCGGTCGTCCGGGTGGGGTGTGGCACGCGGGGATCCTGCGGGGTCGGCAGGCCGACGGCTGGGTACAGGCCGATCTCGTCGGCGAGGGCTACCCGGTGTCGCGGGGCTTCAGCGGCGGCCCCGTGTGGGACGAGCGGCTGTCGGGCGTGGTGGGCATGGTCACGGTGGCCGAGTCCGGGCAGCCGCCCGTCAGTTACCTCATCCCCACCGGCGGGCTCCTCACCGCCCGGCCCGAACTGCGCACGATCACCCTGCCCCCGTCGCCGTTCCGGGCCCTCTCCGCGTTCCAGGAAACGGACGCCGCCCTCTTCCACGGCAGGCGGGCCGAAACCGACGAAGTGGCGCGGGCACTCTCCGCCGCGCCCCGGGTCACCCTCGTGGGCCCCTCGGGATCCGGCAAGTCGTCGCTGGCCCTGGCCGGTGTGGCACCCCGGCTCCGCGCGGAAGGCGCCCAGGTGCTGGTGGTACGGCCGACGCCCGGCACCCGTCCGCTCACCGCCTTCGCGGCGGCGGCGCTGCCGCTCCTGGAACCCGAACTGCCCGAGACGGAGCGCCCCGAGCGGATCACGGAACTCCTCGACGTGCTGCGCCGCCACGGTCCCGCGGACGTCGTGGCCCGGCTGCTCCACCTGCGGCGCGGCAGCCGAATCCTCGTCGTGGTCGACCAGTTCGAGGAGGTCCTCGGGCTGGAACCGGCCGCCGTCGACGAACTGGCCGACCTGCTCACGGGCGACACCCTGCCCGACACCGTCCGCGTACTGATCACGCTGCGCGCGGACTTCCTGGAGCCGGTCCTCGCCCATCCCCGGCTCGGCCCCGAGATCGCCGGACACCTGCACGCACTCGCCCCGCCGGCCCCGGAACGCCTGCGCGAGATCGTGACCGCACCCGTCGAGGCCGTTCCCGGCGTGTCCTACGAACCCCATCTCGCCGAGCGCATCCTCGCCGACACCGGCCCGGGACCGAGCGCCCTGCCGCTCCTCGCCCTCACCCTCGACCTGCTGTGGCGGCGACAGCGCGGCGGGCTCCTGACACACCGGGCGTACGAGGAACTCGGCGGTGTCACCGGCGCGTTGGGCGAACACGCCGACCAGGTCTGGGACGCGTGCGTGCCACCCGGGGACGAGGAGGCGGCCCGGCGGCTGTTCACCCGGCTCGTCCGGGTCCCGGCCGGCATGCCCGCACCCGTGCGGCGGGTCGTACCGCGTACCGAACTGCGCCCCGAGGAATGGCGGATCGCACAACGCCTCGCCGGAACACGGCTGTTGACGACCGGCCGCGACGCCGAGGGCACCGAGACCGTGGAACTCGCGCACGAGGCACTGATCAGCGACTGGGAGCAACTCGCCGACTGGACCACCGCGGACCGTGCCTTCCTGGAATGGCGGGCCGCTCTGCAACAGGACAAGGACCGCTGGGAGCACGCCGAACGCCCCTCGCAGCTGCTCCCGACACCCCTCCAGGCCGCCCGCTCCGAACAGTGGCTCGGCGAACGCGGCGACGAACTGACCGACGCCGAACGGCACTACCTGAACGCCGGCCGTGCCCACCGCCGCACGAAGTCCCGCCGCCGCCGGACCGCGCTCTCGGCCGTCGTTCTCGTCGTGTCCCTGGCCCTGGTCGCACTGTCACTGCTCGGCGCCGCACGGCAGGAGAGCCGGGAACGCGCGGCCGAAGCCGCCTCCCGCGCCCTCGCGGTGGCCGCGGAGGACGACGCGCGCACCGAACCCGCCCTCGGCGTGCTGAAGGCGATCGCCGCCCACCGCACGGCGCCGACACAGGAGGCCCGCAACGTACTCCTGCGGCAGTACCTGCGCCATCAGAACTACGACCGGATGCTGTCCGGCGTACTGGGCACGGTCAGGGACTTCGCCGCCGGCGCGAACGGCGACGTCGTGCTGGCCACCTCGCAACTGGGCCGGGCCGTCCTCTACACCGGCGCCGCCTCCGGGCGGGTCCGCAGCGCCCAGGTCCCCTCGACCGGGCAGGTCGCGGACGTCGCGGTGTCCGCGGACGGCACACGCGGCGCGTACATCCAGACGGACGGCGAAGCCGTGTGGTTCGACGTGGACACCGATGCCGCCGGACTCCTCGGCCCGGTGCGCCGACTGCCCGACGCGCCGGGCCGCGGCGTCAGCCGGGATCCCCTGGTGCGCCCCGCGATCTCGGCGGACGGCCGCATGCTCGCCGCCCGCGTCCGGGGCCGCCTCGTGTGGTGGAACCTCGACCGCGCCACCCTCGCCGGTGCCGTGCCGGCACCGTCCGCCATGAACACCGCCCTGTGGTTCGGCCCGGACGGCCGTACCCTGCTGACGAACGTCTACACGGCATCGGGCGCGCAGGCCCTGAAGTCCGTGGACATGCGCACCGGCCGCGCCACGCGAGTCCTGCCCGGGTCCCAGGAGATCCTCCTGTCCGGGGACCGCCGCACCGCGGTCGTCTGCCGCGAGGAGGGCGAGCAGTCCGTCGTCAGCCGCCACCGGACCTCCGACGGCGCCGCCGTCGGCCGCCCCTACCGGGAGCAAGAAGACGAGTACCGCACGGACCTGTGCACCGTGGTGGCCGTCGACACGACCGGGCGGCGCGTCGCACTGCGCTGGGGCTCCGAGGTGCGCGTCGTGGACCTGGACAGGGGCGAGGCGATCTCCGGCGTCCCCCTGCCGGAACTCGCCGACCTGCGATTCACACCCGCCCCCTTCCTCTCCGAGTCGCGCGGCAGGCTCTTCTACACCGGCCGCCAGGGGTCGATGATCACCCGCGTGCGCCTGACTCCCCGCGAGCGGCAGCCGAAGGCCGCCCAGCGCCGGCTCTCCGCCGACGGCACGCGCACGATCACCGTCCTCCAGGACGGCTCCCGCACGGAACTGCGCCCGGCCGACCCGAAACGAAGCGGGCGGATCCTCGCACGGGCGGCGCGCGCCAAGCCGTACTGGGTACCCGCCGAGACCGACCTGCCCGTCTTCGACGGCACCGGCGGACTCCTCGCCGACCGCGAGGCCCGCGACACGGTCGTCGTCCGCGACACGTCGACGCTGCGGAAGGTCGCCACCGTGACCACGGTCCAGCCGCCGAAGACCCGGCCCGGCACCCGCACGGTCCGGGACCCGGACATCAGCGGGGCGCTCACCTGGCACGACCAGGAGTACGAATTCCGCTACTACTTCGACCACACCGGCCACCTGCTGACCGTCTCCGGCACCGTCCTCCAGCAGTGGGACCCGCGCACGGGCCGGCAGACCGCCCGCTTCGACGCCGGCACGCTGCGCCCCGACGGCGCCCCGGACGCGCTCCTGACGATCGCCCCGTACCCGGACCGGAACAAGGTCTCCGTGATCGTGCGGGGCCGGCCCGGCATCCGTGTCGTCGACTTCACCGACGGACGCGTCACGGACGTCGTACGCACCGAGGGCGACATCCTCTCCGTCCAATTCGGCCCCGGCGCCCACTACTTCGCGCTCATGCGCCGCGATACGGGACTGGAGGTACGGCGCCGCGAAGACCCCGCCCGCAGGGTGATCGGCCCGCTGAGCGGCGTCGGCGACAGCGATCTCACCCCGTACCGCGCCGTGTTCCTCGGCGACGACCGCTTCCTGATCGCCGACGACAACGCCGTACGCGTCCACCGGTTGGGCCGGCGCGGCTACGACGACGTGTATCTGTTCGCCGATGCGACCGCCACGACGGGGGACCAGTCGTTCCTGGACGTGTCCGAGGACGGGAGGACCGTACTCCAGGGCACGCCGGAGGAGCCCGGCCGGGCCCTCGTCCTCGATCCGGAGCTGTGGAGACGGGAGTTGTGCCACGTCATCGGCGACCGCGCGTTCACGGCGGACGAACGCGACGACCTCCCCGCGGAGGCACGGACCCGGCAACTGTGCCCGTAGCGAAGGATGTTGACCGGTACGGGCGGACCACGGAGTCCGGGCGAGGGGAGAACACATGACGTACCCGGTCGAACCGACCGCGCCCGTGGTCCGTGGCGTCGGCCACGCCGGGGATGCCGACGCTGCCGCGCCGCGCGGACGGCGGGACGAGACCCGGACGCGGACCGGGGAAGTGGTCGACAGACTGGTCGGGGCGGCGAGTCCGGGGCGGGTCGTGACGCGGGCGACCCGGACGCCGAACAACATGCCCGCCGGTATCCGGCACGTCCCGGAGGACTTCCTGACCGCCGTCCGCGACATGCCCGACGGCCCCGGCACCATCGGCGTGGCGTTGGGCCGGACCCTTGTCGCCGACGCGGGCCCGGTGATCTCCCGTACGACCGGGCGGCCCGGCTGCACGGTGACCCCGACCTGGCGACGCCCGCCGGACCGGACGGCACGATGACGCCGGCCCGGGGACCGGAACAGCGACCGGCGGCAGGCGGCCCGAAGCCCCTGGACGGCGCGCTGCTGCGCATCCTGGACACGTCCGGGCGACCCGTCGGCGTGGGCTTTCTGGTGTCCGACACACTTGCCCTGACCTGCGCGCACGTGGTCTCCGCGGCCCTCGGTACGCCGGCCGGCACACCACCGGAACCCGGCGCCCGCGTCTCGGCCGACCTGCCTCTCGTGCCCCACACGCCCCGTACGGACGCCGCCGTCGACGTGTGGGTGCCACCGCGGGGGCCGGACGGTACGGCATCGGGCGCGGCGTCCGCAGTGACTTCCGGCACGGCGGATGTCGCCGTGCTGCGGTTCCCGGCTCCGTTGCCCGGCGCCGGTCCGGTGCGGCTGGTCGACGCGGACGGACCGATGGTCGTGGACAGGTCGACGGTCGCGGGCGGACCGTCCGCCGCGTCCGCCACCGACGCGACGGGCGCGCTGTGGGGGCACCGGGTGCGTGCGTTCGGGTTGCCGGCCGGTCGTCCGGGTGGGGTGTGGCACGCGGGGGTCCTGCGGGGTCGGCAGGCCGACGGCTGGGTACAGGCGGATCTCGTCGGTGAGGGCTACCCGGTGTCGCGGGGCTTCAGCGGCGGCCCCGTGTGGGACGAGCGGCTGTCCGGCGTGGTCGGCATGGTCACGGTGGCCGAATCCGGGCAGCCCCACGTCAGTTACCTGATCCCCACCCGCGCCCTCGTGGCCGCCCGACCCGAACTGCGCGCCCTCGTGGCACCCGCCTCGCCGTTCCGCGGACTCGCCGCCTACGAGGAGGCCGACGCGCACCTCTTCCACGGCAGGCGGCACGAGAGCGAGCGGATCGCCCGCACACTCGGCGAACACCGGTGGGTCACCCTCGTGGGCCCCTCGGGCTCCGGCAAATCGTCACTGGCCCTGGCCGGCGTGGCCCCCCGACTGCGGGCACGCGGCGCCCGCGTCGTCGTCATGCGCCCCGCGTCCGGCAGCAGCCCCCTCGCGGCCCTCGCCTCCGCGCTGCTCCCGCACCTGGAACCCGACCTCCCCGAGACCCGACGGCTCGCCCGCCTCCCCGAACTCTCCGACGAGCTGCGCCGCCACGGCCTCACCGCCCCGGCCGACCGCCTGCTCCGGCTCCAGGGCGCCCGCCAACTCCTCCTGATCGTTGACCAGTTGGAGGAACTGCTTCCGCAACACCCGGACGCCGTGCGCGACCTGGCCGACGTACTGTTCGCCCCCGACGCCCTGCCGTCCGCCGTTCGCGTCCTCACCACCCTGCGCGCCGACTTCCTCGAACCCGTCCTCGGCCACCCCCACCTCGGACCCGTCGCCGCCCGCCACCTGCACGCCCTCGCCCCCCTCGGCCGGGACGGCCTGCGCGACATCGTCACCACCCCCGTCGACACCCTCCCCGGCGTCTCCTACGAGCCCCACCTCGCCGAACGCATCCTCACCGACACCGGCACCGAACCCGGCGCCCTGCCCCTCCTCGCCCTCACCCTCGATCTCCTGTGGCAGCGGCAGACGGACGGAGTGCTCACCCACCACGCGTACGACGAACTCGGCGGCGTCACCGGCGCCCTCGGCAACCACGCCGACCGGGTGTGGGCCGCACACGTACCACCCGGCGACGAGGCGACCGCCCGCCTGCTGTTCACCCACCTCGTCCGGCTGCTCCTCGGCGCCGCCGCGGGCACCCGACGGCTCGCCCGGCGCGCCGACCTCGGCGAGGACCGGTGGCGCGTCGCCCAACACCTCGCCGCGCACACCCGGCTCCTCGTCACCGACCGCGGCGCCGACGGCACCGAGACCGTGGAACTCACCCACGAGGCGCTGATCGGCGCGTGGGACAGACTCGCCGCATGGGTGGCCGAGGACCGGTCCTTCCTCGGCTGGCGGGAGACCGTACGACACGAGAAGGACCGCTGGCAGGAAGCGGACCGGGCCCCCGAACACCTGCCGACCACCGCGACGGCGGCCGGCGCCGACCAGTGGCTCCCGGAACGCGCCGCCGTGCTGACCGCGGCCGAGCGGGACTACCTGACGGCCGGCCGCACCCACCGCCGCGCGAAGGTCCGCCGTCGCCGGGCCCTGTTCACCGTTCTGGTCACGGTCCTGACGTCCGCCCTGGTACTCGGCGGCCTCTCCCTCGCCGAACGCCACAACAGCCGGGAACGCGCCGCCTTCGGCGCCTCCCGCGCCCTCGCCCAGGCCGCCCAGGAGGCGACCGGCACCGACCCCGCCCGCGCCGCACTGCTCTCCCTCGCCGCCTACCACAGATCACCCACACAGGAGGCCGAGAACGAACTGCTGCGCCAGTACCTCCAGTACACGGACTACGACCGGGTGCTCTCCGGCGAACTCGGCGACACCGCCTTCGACCGGAGCCACGACGGCGACGTGGTCCTCGCGACGTCCAAGCGCTCCGGGGTCACCCTGTTCGTGGCCGCCCTGACCGGACCGGTACGCACCGTGCGCGTGCCGTCCACCGACAAGGTCCAGTACGTGATGGTGTCCGCCGACGGGTCACGCGCCGCCTACGTGCAACACGACGGCAGGGCCGTGTGGTTCGCCGTACGCCCCGACGCGAAACACCCCGCCGGGCCCCTGCACCGGCTCCCCGACGCCCCCGGCATCGGCACCAACTGGAGCGACACCGTCACCCCCGCGATGTCCCTCGACGGCACGATGATCGTCGCGCACGTCCGCGAACGCATCGTCCGGTGGAACCTGGACAGCGGCCCGCACGGCGCCCTCGCGGGAAATCTCCCCGCGCCGAAGGGCCTGGAGTTCCGCATGTGGCCGGCCCCCGACAACCGGACGCTGCTGGTCCCCGTCTACAAGCGGTTCCGCGCCTTCGGGGAGGGCGAGAAGGGCAGCCTCCTCGCACTCGACCTCGTGACGGGCAGGAGCCGGCTCGTACTGCGCGCCGACGCCGACCAGATCCGCGTCTCCGGCGACCGGACCCGCGCCGTCCTGTGCCATGTGCGGGGCGACACCACCGAGATCACCGTCCACCGGGTCACCGACGGCTCACGGGAGGGCATCGCCTACCGCGAGAAGAACGCGGACTTCACGTCGAGCACCTGCGGGGCGCAGTCCGTCGACCGTTCCGGCCTCCGCGTCGCCCTCAGCTCCCCCAAGGGCCTCAGCGTCGTCGACATGCGCGACGGCACGGTCCTCTCCCGCAACGGCCTGCCCGCCTCGACCTCCTCCCTGGCCAGGAGCAGCCCCTGGCTCGTGGAGAGGGACGGCCGGCTCTACTACCTCCGCCACGACGAGTCGATGATCGGCTACGTCCGACTGCGCCCCGGCCACTGGTTCCTCGACGTCGCCCAGCAACTCCTCACCCGCGACGGCACGTACACCATCAGCGTCCTGGCGGACGGCTCCCGCATACAGCGGCACCACGCGCGCAAAGCCGCCCCCCGCGCCGTCGCCGACGTGCCGCGCCGCAGGCCCCACTGGGTGCCCGAACGCAGCGAACCCCTCGCCCTCGACCGCACCGGACGGCTCGTCGCCGACCGCGAGGGCGCGAACATCGTCACCGTCCGCGACACCACCACCCTGCGCCGCACCACGACCGTCACCACCGTCCCGCCCCCACGCCTGTCCGGCTCCGCGCCCTCGATCGCGGACATCGGCGGCGGCGGCGACGGCGGTGCCGAACGGCCGGCGTACGACTTCACCTACTTCTTCGACCACTCCGGCAACCTCGTCACCGTCTCGGGAACCGTCGTCGAACAGTGGGACCCACACACCGGCCGACGGCTCACACGTTTCGACGCGGCGGCCGTCCGCTCCCGGGCCGGAGGCGCGAAGGACTCGGACCTGATGATCGGCCCCTACCCGGCGAGGAACCGGGTTGCCGTCGTCGTCCTGGACCGGCCCGGCATCCACATCGTCGACATCACCACCGGACGCACCACCGAGACCGTGAAGACCGGCGACGACATCCTCGCCTCCCACTTCGACGCCACCGGAACATACGTCGCCATCCTGCGCCGGGGCTCGGTGCTCGAACTCTGGCGGAACGGCGACCCGCCCCACAAGGAGATCGGCCCCCTGCGCAGCATCGCCGAGTCGGACTCCACGCCGTACGCCGCCGGATTCCTGGACGGCGGAGGCCGCTACCTCCTCGCGGCGAACAACGCCGTACGCGTCTACCGCATGGGCCGGCCCGGCTACGAGACCTTCTACTCCTTCACCGGCCCCCGCGACAGCGCACTCGACGGCCGGCACGCCTTCATGGGCGCCTCCGCGGACGGCGGCACCGTCCTCCACATCGGCCCCGACGGCATCGGCGGACCACTCCACCTGGCGCCCGACCGCTGGTACCGCGAACTGTGCGCCATCATCGGCGACCGACAACTCACCCCCGGCGAAGTGGACCTGCTGCCCGCCGACCCGGGAACCCGGAAACCCTGTGCCGAAACCGACTGAGTACCAGCCGCCGTCGGTTCACAGCCGGCGACGAGATTTCCGGCCTGTTCCTGTTCTTACCTGGTGAGCGCCAAGGAGGAGGCAGAAGATGAGCAGGACCGCCCGCATCACACAGGCGACCACGATCGGGATGCGCGTCACCGATGAGCAGCAGGCAATCGAGTTCCACGTCGGTGAGCTCGGCTTCGAAGTACGCCGGGACGTGCCCTCCGGAGTCGCTTGGTGCCGCACAGCACCGGGTCCTGTGACCGCCGCCGACACGCCATCGACGCAGTCTCGAAGTCACGAGGCATCATCAGGGGTTCACCCGCGTTCGCCCGTTCAGCCTTTCCTTCGCCCGTTGCTCCCCGATGGCCGAGGTGCCCTCGGGTTCGAACGCGCCGCTTCACACCCCGCCGTTACCAGTGACGCAGGGGAGCGGGGGCGGGCCCTCGACGCCGGCCCGAAGGTCAGCCTGTCGCTACCCCCTTCACATGACTGGACTCACCTACCTGGAGCGACCTCGTGTCGCGCACTGGACACGTCAGTTGGCGGGATTCACCAGGTGAAGTGCGCTCACGCTTCGGCACACTGGCCACCCGCCCGCGTCGATGCCGCAGTGGGACCGCACAGGCCGAGGCCGACTACGCTCCCCTGAGCCACGTCGCTACCGGACTCGCCGACCGCGCGCCGCGAGGCAGGAACGGGGGAGGCATGGTTGTGGAGCCACTCATAGCAGCGGTGCGGAGCGGGGACGCGCGGGCGGTGGACGCGCTGCTGGCAGCGGGCGCCGACGCCGAAACGGTCGACGAGTTCGGCGCCTCCGCACTGTGTGTGGCGGTGGACGCCTTCGACCTGAGGGTCGTCGAGGCTCTGATCGTGGCCTGGGCCAACGCCACCTCAACCTGACGATCAAGACCGTCAGCCGGCCCAAGGACACCTCCGGCTTCATCGTCCTGCCCCGCCGCTGGGTCGTTCAACGGTCCCTGGCCTGGATGATGAACGCCCGCCGCCATGCCCGGGACTACGAACGGCTCATCCAGCACTCCGAGACGCTGATCACCTGGGACGCCATCACACTCATGACTCGCCGCCTCAGCCGTGGAGCGGGACGCCCCTCACGTCATCGTTCGCAGTGAGCCCGGCCCGGTCCGCACCCAAAAATGATTTGCCCGTGCGTCCGCGTTGCCGACAGGATCCGCCCATGACCACGACTATCGCCTTCCTGCCGCTGACTTCCACCGCCCGGTCGGTGCGAGTCCAGCAGCAGCCGGGCCGACTGCGAAGGCCTAGCTTCCCTCGCTCGTGATCACCGTACTGATCGCGGGGCTCCTCGCGGGTTACGGCATTGCCATGCCAGTGGGAGCGGTCGCGACATACCTGGTGGCTCTGACAGCCCGGACGTCTCTGAGAATTGGTGTGTTCGCCGCACTGGGTGTCGCAACCGCTGACGGCCTTTACGCATTGATCGCCGTGACCGGGGGCTCCACGATTGCTCCCCTCATCGAGCCAGTCCTGCTTCCTCTGCGATGGGCTTCCGCCTCGGTGCTCATCGTGCTGGCCCTCTGGATGGGTGCCACGGCCATCCGCCAGTTCCGCAAGCGGCGGACGGCGATCCGAACCGATAAGACGCCTCTCACGCCTGTTCGGGCCTACGCGGCATTGCTGACGATCACGATGATGAACCCCATGACCGTGATTTACTTCGCGGCACTCGTGCTCGGCAGTGACATCGCAACTGCTGCCACCCACGTGGAGCAGGCCCTATTCGTCTTCGCCGCGTTCGCGGCTTCCACCAGCTGGCAGTTGTTGCTCGCCGGCGGCGGAGCACTGCTGGGCCGAACGTTGACTGGCAGCCGCGGTCGGCTCATTACCACCGTGGTCTCCAGCAGCCTGATTACCGCACTCGCCATTCACCTCGTCATCTCACCGTCCTGACGCGACTCGACCGCTGAGAACACCACTCAGCGAATTCCCGAGGCCGCTGGCCAGCAAGACTGACCAGCGGCCTCCGTCGTCTTCATGGCACAGCCTTCAGAAACAGGCACGAGCGTCCACTCCACCGCCTGCCGCGCCCATCAGCATGCGGCCGGGGCCCGGAGGCGGGGTGACCTGCGCAGAAGGAGCCGCCACCTTCCGGGTGTGAGCCGGACCTGTCACCGTCCCCGCCGGGTCCGGCGGGAGAATCCCGAGGCCACGATGACCACCACCCCCGTTCCGCGCGCCCCGCACCCGACCAGATCAGGAGCGCCCCGGCCCCCAAGCCGACGAAGCGAACCATCTCCGCATCTGCGTGGAGCATCGCGACCCGGTGCACTAGGCGAAGCACGAGACGGGGAGATGCCCCGTGCGGCCTGACCTGCGACCGGGAACGCTCACCGGGTTGAGTGGTCCGGCCGCAGTGGGCAGAACCTGCCGCCTGCCCCCCTGCGCTTCCCGCGCCCGCGGGCCGGAACGTGACGGAGCCCGAGAGCATGTCCAGCTCCCGGGCTCCAGCTTGCCACCCATTTGCGCACACCGGCGGCGTTTAAGAACCGCAGGTCATGTTGAGATCGACGTGTTCTGCCTTTGAACTACAGCGCCACGAGAGAGGCGCCGGGGGGACTTGAACCCCCATCCGTCGATTTTCGCCCGCGCTCGGTCGATCCGGTGTTCGGCGGCGAATACTGAGACTGGAGCGAGAATCTGAGTTTCACGGGGCCGCCTCTGCCAGGCTTGGGCCACCCCCGCACGTGGTGCGGGGAGAGGGATTCGAACCCCCAACTGACACCCCTCATCAGCTTCAACATCAGTTTCAGCTTGCGCTCATCGCGCACCCTCCGCTCGCGACGGAGGGCGTATGTGGGGGCTACCGGAAGAGGTAGCCGAATACCGCGTCGCCGACCCGCTGGTCGGTGACCTCGGTGTTGTTCGCTTCCTCGCGGGCGAACTTGACGGACTGCTGGAGCTTCTCGACGCGGTCGAGGAGCTCGTTGACCCGCCGGGCGGGCAGCGCGCCGGAGAACTTCACCGTGGTCCAGTAACCGACCGGGACGTCCTCGTAGTACACCTCGACCTGCGCCGGGTGCTTCTCCGTGGCCTCGGCCTTCACGTGATTGCGCGGAACCTTCTTCGTGCGGATGGTCCGCACCGGGTCCGTCTTCCACGAGTCGGTCGAGGGATCCAGGTTCCACGACTCGGAGGCGTCGAGCACCGGCAGCTTGCGCACGAAGGTGTGCAGGTCCGTGAGTTGCTTCTCCAGGAACAACAGGTACGGCACGGGCACCTGGGTCAACAGCACCGTACCGTCGACCACCACGTCCGCGACCGCGGACCGGTTCGCCCAGTCCTTCGTCGCAGTCACGTCGAAGAGCCGCGTCAGTGTCCCGGCGGTCGCCCGCAGAGCGTCCTCGGCCTTGATCTGCACCCGCGTGGACTCGGGCGGCAGCTGCTCACCCTCCTCGTCCTTGGGCTGGTAGGTCCGGGAGATGCCGGCCAGCAGGGCGGGCTTCTGCACGTCCTGGTGAGCCTGGGTAAGCTCCTGGAGGGCCTTGGACTTGACGCCCTTTTCGACAGCGATGATCTGATTCAGCTTCGGCACACGGCGAACCTAACAACCCTGCGTCGCACGCACATCCGATTAAACGCGAACGGTCGCCGACCCGCAGGCGGCCGCCCCTCCGGCGACCCGTGCGGCGCATCGCAAGACGGAGGGTCACGGCTCCTGCCGGACGTACCTCGGTGGTCCCCCAACACGTCGAGGCGCGCCGTGCCCGCTGTCGCGACACGGTGAACTTTTCCGGACACAGCAACAGGTTCTTTCCCGATCTTGTGCCCGCAGGACAGGCACCCCCTTCCAGCGGGGAGCGCCCGCGGCCACCGACCATCCCGATCGGCACACCAGGTCCATCCCCGCACGCGCGGGGAGCACTCGGAGATGACCACCAGGTCCTCCGTGTCTCCGGGGGACCCATTCCCGCAGGGCCTTGGTCATCGAGGCAGTCCTCGGTGCGATCTATCGCTATCGTGCTTCGGTGACTGGCTCGGTGCAGCGTCCGCTGCTGTTTCTCGATGTCGATGGACCACTCATCCCGTTCGGGGCGGTGTCCCAGGTGTATCAGACCTCTGCGACGGGTGCCGAACCACTTGGCGCCGACGCGAATCCGCTTCTGACCAGGATCAATCCCGCACACGGACCCCGGCTGACGGAGCTCTCGTGCGAGATGGTCTGGGCGACGACATGGATGGCTGACGCGAACGAGTGCATCGCGCCCCGCATCGGTCTGCCGCAGCTGGCAGTGGTGGTCTGGCCGGAGCCGTCCGACATCGACGACCAGGATGAGCGGATCGGACTGCACTGGAAGACCCGCGCACTTGTCGAATGGGCGGCGGGACGCCCGTTCATCTGGGTCGACGACGAGGTCACCGACATCGATCGGGCCTGGGTCGCCGCCCATCATCAGGGGCAAGCCTTGCTCCATCGTGTCGATCCCCGTCATGGCCTGACGGACAGCGACTATGCCGCTCTCGACTTGTGGCTGCGACAGCCCGTCTGACTCCCCATTGCCCGGAGGAGGCCTCGCGGACTGGATGGCGACGAAGTTGCGGTGGGCAGTTGCCCGTGCCGCGCCCGGTGGGGGAGTTCTCCCCCTGGAGGATGGAGCCCGGCGTACAAGCCGGCTCCGCGGCGGCGCGGACCGCCCCCGCTCTGACCTCCATTTCCTTTCCCTCCTCACGAGCCCCCTTGCCGGCGATGGTCGTGAAGCACGTCTATCCGGCGCCGCGGTCGGTGCCGTCTGCGTTCGGGCCGGGGGTGTCCTGTCCCAGGCCGCGGCGGATCGCGATCTCCACGGGTGAGTACGCGCCGTCGGCCCGCTCCAGTTCGTACGGTGCGGCCGGCAGCAGCGGCGGCTGCGCCATAAAGCGTGGGCGCACCCCGTGGTGCGGTTGCGCCGCGTGCACCAGGAACGGATGGCACAGGAAGACGTCGCCCGGGGACCCGGTCGCAAGGGCGAGCGGCCGGTGGTCGGACGCCGCCACCAGATCGGGGGCGAGAGTCAGCCCGCTCGCCCCGTCCTCCCCGTACTTCTCCAGCACCTTCGGCACGTCGAGGTGTGAACCGACCCGGATCCGGGTCGGCGCGTCCTCCTCACCCACCTCGCTGAACAGGAACAGCATCAGCAGCGCCCGGCCCTGGGAGCGCAGATTCGTGAAGTACCAGCTCTCACCCTCCGGCAGATAGCTCCCCTCGATGTGCCAGCCCGCGTCTTCCGGCTCCTCCTCGTGCGGGAAGCGCAGCGGGAACGTGCCCAGCGAGTAGCGCGGCTCCCAGCGCCCCGCGCCGACGAGCAGGTCGTACGCGCGCTGCAGCGACGGGGAGTTGGGTGCGGCAGCGAACGGCCCCTGCGCCATGCCGCCCACCCAGTGGACGGGCTGTGTCCACGTCGACGGGTCATCCGGGGCGCGGCCCGTCTCCCGCCACAGCAGCCGCGCGCAGTCCGCGGCCACGCGCGGCGCGACGGCGCCCTCCAGCTTCACGAAGCCGTCGCGGAGAAAGCGGGAAATCAAGGTCGTGTCATCCATGTCCCCATCGTGCGGTGACGCCGACCCCGGTCACCCGACATTCTCCGCACCGCTTTTGTCGGGTGATCACCGGAGCGCCTGCTCATCGGTCAGAAACTCCACCGGCACGAGGCGGACCGCAGCCTGCTCCGGCACCCGCCCGGCGATCTCTCCGCGTACCCAGGCGGAGCCCCCGGCCGGTGTGCCATCCGACCATGATCGTTCTCAGCGCCAGCGCTGTACCGATGTTCCCCGAGGCCGGGTAGGGGCCCGACCTTTGTGCACCGGTCTCCGCTGTTGCTCGGGTGGTACCGGTGTTCAGAGGGTGATCAGCCGGACGGCGGTGACGGTGAGCGCGGCCGGGGCGCTGACGAAATACACGACGATCGATTTGGCTTCGGGGAGGGTGATCTCGCGGTAGTCCCGTTCCCGCGCCCGGGGCGCCGTCGACCCGTGACCGTAGGAGTCCTTCGCGATGGTGGAGCGCATCGCGCCGTCGATCTGCGTACGGCGCCGGTGGGGCAGACTGCGCAGCGAGGCTTCGGCCGGCCCGGCGTAGGCGCTGCGGTACGACGCCAGCTACGCGGCCCCGCCGAGCGGGACCAGGTCGCCGTTCTCATCCACGGTGCCCGCACCGGTGCAGTCCCCGGCGCGCAGCCGGGCGGTGTCCGCGTCGGTCTCCTCGACGGCGCCGGGCACGGTCACCAGCGCCCACCAAACGAACCGCGCCGTACGCACCTCGCCCGGAGCACCCGCGGCGTCCAGCTCCTCCATGAGGCCGCGACGTGGACGGCGCTGATCGGCGGGGAGCCGGTGCGGATCCCGGCGACGATCGACGCGGCCCGCCTGCGCGCGGTGTGCGCGGCGATCGACGGCCGCCGTGCGTACAAGGGGCTGCAACTGCCGGACGCGACAGGGGAGGACATCCTCGCGGCGCTCACGCAGCTTGCCGAGGCGAGGGCCGAACTGGAGGCGCTGGAGAGGGATCTCACCCGTGCCGCCCGCACCCGCAGAATCTCCTGGGAACGGGTCGCCCGCACCCTGGGCCTCGCGTCCCGTACGAGTGCGGAGAGCCGGTTCGTCCGGCTGGAGCGCGGCTGTCGTGAGTCGCCGCGGCGACCGGAACCCGGGTCGGCTGCGGGCAGAGCGGGCAGAGCGGGCGGCTGCCCGGCGAGGCGGGGAGTAGCCGGGCCGTCGTACGGGTGCCCGCCTGGTCGGTGAACGGTCGGCGTGCGCGCGTCCGGTGGCAGACGGCGGTCACGTCGTCGGGGGTCCGTGCCCGGAGGTCTCCTTCGCCGCCCGGCCCGGGACGGGCGGGCGTGGACTGCGGGGTGCGGTGCCGGGATCTCTCCCGGCACCGCACCCCGCGGCTTCACCGTGCGGCATCCCGTCCAGTACCGGACTACTTCTGAGGGGTTCCGTGTCCGGTGGAGTGCTGGGATGCCGCGTGCTCGGTCAGGGGCAGGTGACCAGGACGATGGAGATGACGGTGCAGGTTGCTTTGGCGGTGTCGTTGGCGGGGTTGGGGTCGTTGGGTGTGCTGGCGGTGCGGGTGCCGGTGACGGTGACGTGGCCCAGGGAGAGCAGGCTCAGCGGGACGCGGAAGGTCTTGTCGGTGTGGGTGCCGTTGGCGATGGTGCCGTAGGCGCAGGTGACGGTGGAGCCGGTGACGGTGCATCCCGGGGAGAGGTTGGTGGCGGTCGCGCCTGCGGGCAGGGCGGCGGTGACGGTGGCCGAGGTGACCTCGCCGGGGCCGGTGTTCGCCGCGCTCAGGGTGTAGGTGAGGTAGGGGACGAGGATGCCCAGGTGGGGCTGCGCGTTCAGGTCGACGTCGATGTCGGCGGCCGGGACGACGTAGGTGTACTGGCCGGCACTGGTGACGGCACTGGTGCCGCCGGGTGTGGTGGCCTGGACGTCGACGGTTCCCGTGCCGGGCGGCGCGGTCACGGTGCAGGTGGTGTCGGTGCAGGTGACGTCGGTGGCCGGGTTGCCGGGGCCGAAGGTGATGTCCGCGCCCTCCAGGCCGGTGCCGGTGACGGTGACGGCGGTGCCTCCTTCCGCGGGGCCGCTGCCCGGGCTGACGGAGGTGATGGTGGGAGCTTCCCGGGTGAACACGAACACGACGCTGCCGTTGCCGGCGTTGGCGCCGTCGTTGAGGGTGACCGGTGAGCCGGGGACGGTGCCCGAGACCAGACTTGAGCCGCCGCCACCTCCGCCGCCGGCACCGCCGGTCGCGTTGGTGGCGGTCGCGCCACCGCCGCCGCCTCTGCCGCCGCCTCCGTAGCCGGCGCCGCCGCGCCCGCCGAATCCGGCCGGTATCGGTCCGGACTGGGCGACGGCGCCGCCCGGGGCGTTGGGGAAGCCGCCGGGAGACCCGGACGCGCCCGTGCGGGTTCCGGTTCCGGCCGCGCCCGCGGCGCCGCCGGCCGTCGCGGTGCCCGCACCGCCGCCGCCGCCTCCCCAGGTGGGGGCCTGGCCCGCGCCGTTGGGACCCGCACTGCCGCTGTCCCCGCCCGGGGTGCCGGGGAAGGCCGGCGAGCCGAAGCCCGTACCGCCCGCGCCGCCGCCCGAGCCCGCCGTCAGCAGAGGCGCGGACGCACCGGTCGTCACGGCGACGAGTCCGCCACCACTGGCAGCCGCTCCGTTCGTCGCGGCACTCGCGCCCCGCAGGCCGACGACGACGTTGAAGGTCTGGCCCGGGGCGACGGGTATGGTCGCGACGACGTGGGCGCCCTTGCCGCCGGGGGCGCCGTCGTTGGCGTTTCCACCGCCGGCGCCGTCGAGGGTCACCACGGCGCTGGAGACGTTGTCAGGCACCGTGGCGCTTCCCGTGCCGCCTGCCGAGCAGGTGATCGTGGTGGTCGCTCCCGTCACGACGGGTTCGGCGCACACCCCGGCCGCCGACGCCGGTGTCGCCAGAACCGTGAGGCCGCCCGCAGCCAGCGCGGACGTCGCGGCCACCGCCAGCAGCCGATGCCGCCACCGGTGGCGCGGCCGGGGTAACGCAGCAGTCAAGGACATGGAGATCTCCCCCTCTTCCTCGTCCGCACCCCGGCGGCGGGAACCGGCAGGCCCCAAGGACCGGCGGAGGTGCGGTCACACAGGACGAGCCGCTCCGCGGCGGCAACCACCCCCCGCCGTGGAGCAGGCTCTCTCATGCACCACCGCGACGGGCAGCCCCGCCACGACAGCCGGTGACCCGAACACCCCGGAATGACCGGTAATGACAAGTCCCTGACATCATGTCAGTGACATTTCACCCACGCACCGAAACTTCACAGTTGGTCCATAACTGACCAGAACATGACCCAGGAATGTTCGCTTCTGTCCCTTCTCCTCGGGGTGCTTGACCAGGTCCCCGGGGGGTCGACGAGCTCGACGCGGCCCGCCTGCGCGCGGTGTGCGCGGCGATCGACGGCCGCCGTGCGTACAAGGGGCTGCAACTGCCGGACGCGACAGGGGAGGTCATCCTCGCGGCGCTCACGCAGCTTGCCGAGGCGAGGGCCGAACTGGACGCCCTGGAGCGCGATCCCACCCGTGCCGCCCGCACCCGCAGGACTCCTGATCACGGGTGGCTCACGCCCTGGACCTCGCGTCCCGTACGAGCGCGGAGAGCCGGTTCGTCCGGCTGGAGCGCGCCGTTGTGAGCCGTCGCCGCGACCGCGACCCCAGTCTCCTGCGGGCAGAGCGGGCCGCCGCCCGGCGGCCCGCCTGATCGGTGTGACTGAGCGTTGGCGTTGGCCCCGGTCGGCCGAGTCCGGTGCTCACCTCATATGCGGCCGGAGAACAATCAGGCCCGGATTCGGGGGCGTGCGCCCTCGGCCCGAGCTGCCGGCGGTACGGCCGAGTCCGGTGCGGAATCGTTCCCGTCCTGTCTCGGTGCTTGCTTCCCACACTCCTGCGGCGTCACCGGATACCGGCATGGACCGGAGCCCGTACTCCTGTGAGCGGAATCCGGCGTCGACCACGTTCTGGTCCAGCGTCCCCGTCGCGGTGAGCGCTGCATGACCGCAGGACACCGCGTCATCGGGCCTTCCGGAGCCGCTGGCCGGCAGGGCGTAACGCAGGACGGGGACGGCGAAGAAGGCACAGGTGCCGGCCACGTCGGCGATCTCCTCGTCGCCCGGCTGCAGTTCGAGGAATCGCTCCAGCGCACGTACGCGCTCCGCGACGTCGGGGAGCGGACGGTCGACGGCTCCTGCGCGCAACACGTGCGCGGCGTCTCGGACGACGCGGCGCCTCCCTGCGCGCCACCAGGGCCCCGGGGCCCGCAGCCCGGCTCCGTTCCGCCCGCCGACGGCTCGGAGGGCTGGATCGGTGAGCGCCCGCGTACCGATCCCGGGGGCCGGGGCGTGCCGGGCGTGCGTTTCCATGCCCCGGGCAACGCGGGAAGATCCGTGTCCCGCACTTCCCGGGCAGCGGGCAGGGACACGACCTGCTCATGAAGGCGGGGGTTCGCACCTTCTCCACGACCGGCGCCGGAGTTCGAGACCTGCCGGAGTGGTCTGTCGTGGGCCGGTCCCGGCGGCTCGTTCATCCCGCCGGCTTTCCGTGCGTCCGGCGAACAGTTGCACCGCGCGCTGTCCACGCGGTTCTGTCATTTCTCCGTGATGTGTTTCGCGATGTTCTTGGCGGCGGCGGCTGTGAGCGCTTCGGCGGCGTCGCAGAGCCGGCCGGACGGCTGTGGGGAGTGTGCGGTCAGCTGGAGGTGTTCGATGGTGGGGTTGCCGTGGGAGTTCGTGTATGTCCGGTGCGGGAGCCGTACGACGCAGCTGTCGGGGCCGTCTTCCCGGGGGGAGACGAATCCTGTTGTTCCGGCGATGTCCGCGGGCTCGCCGTTGTCCTTGAGCAGGTCGTCCCGGCTGTACTCCACCTTGACGCGGCTGCCTCCGTCGGCGCTGGACCATTCGCATTTCCAGCGGCCGAACCCCGGGTGCTTGTCGCGCGCGCTGACGCCGGGGACATGGCGGAGCGCGGCGGCGTCGAGCAGGGCGCAGGCGTCGATCCGGGCCAGTGAGTCCTGCGACGGTTCTTCGGAGCGCCTCGGTACGGGGCCGTCGTCCAGTACGGCGACCGCGTGGTCGGTGGCGGCGTCGGCCAGTTCGCACAGGTTGGGCGCCGGGGTGTCCCACTGTTTGCCGATGATCTGGATCTGTTGCCGGTCGGCGGTGGCGATGATGCGTACGCAGGCGTCCTCTTCCCGCGGGAACGAGGCGACCGTGACGTTTCCGACCGTGCGGACGGGGATTCTTTCGAACTCGGCCGGTACCGCGTCCAGGTAGACCTGGGCCTCGGCGACTTCAACACCGTTCCTCACCACCACGACGTCGCACCGGTTGATTTCTCCGTAGTCCGTCATCAACCGTGTTGTGCCGAAGCGGCTCAGTGAGGCGGAGTCGAGCAGCCGGCAGGGGTCGGCCTTGCGGGCCCCTCCCATCGTGCCCGGTTCTCCCGCAAGCGTCGGCGACGGCTTGTCGCCGTCCGGGCCCGTGCCGTCGAAACCGGTGATCACCGGCGCCACCAGGGCCGCCAGTACGGTCAGAGCCAGCCCGGTCGCGAGCGGACGCCGAAGACGTGACCAGGGTCCGAGGGACCCGGTGTGGATCTGGATGATGCTCAGGTCATGCGCAAGTTTCTCGCCCTCGCCGACGATGCGCTCCAGCCCCTGGTACTGATGGGCGAGATCCCCCTCCTGTCCCAGGACGGTCTCCCGCCTGCCGGGGAACAGGTGCCGCTGCGCAGTGTCGTCGTTCTCGCCGAGACGCAGAGCGGCGCCAACGGCCCTGCGGCGCAGCCTCTCCGTTTCGCGGCGGGCTTCCTCCACCTCCCGTTGCAGTGCCTTCCGGGCCCGCTCGGCGACGGACAGGCGGCGGCGTGCCCCTTTGAGCTCCCGCTCGGTGCGCCCCAGGTTCAGCCGGGCGTCGGCCAGGCGCTGCTGGATCTGGGCGTGGCCGGCGCTGTTGTGTTCGGTGAGGTGGTGTACGGAGTTCTGCGCGTGGGCGCACATCATCAGCAGCAGCGCGATGACGGCCCGCGCCCGCTCGTCGGCGTCGCGAGCGTCCGCGAGTATCGCCTGGGCGTCCGTCAGGAGCTGGTGGGCCGTGATCATTTCGCGGTCGGCGACCTGAGCTTTCCCTACGCCGCCACTGGCGTGGGTGGCCCGTTCCTCGGCGATGGCCGGCACGTGGAGCCTTTTGGCGTGGGCGAGGTCCAGCTCCCGCTTCTTGGCGTCCGTGCCGCACACGTACTCGACCACCTGGCGCAGGCGGCGGAAGGGGATGACCTGCGAGCCGTTCAGGTACTCCGCCCACAGGCTTTTGTTTCCGTTGAACTGCTGGGCGAAGGAACGGGCTGTCGTCAGGTCCCTGCGTGAGCCCAGCTGAAGCAGGAACTCCGCCAGCTCGTTGGCCTTCGGCCCGCCGACCAATGTCCTCTGCCGTCCTACCGGCATGGTTCATTCTCCCTGGTCTTGTCGGTTGTCCGCCGCTGTCCGGCGTTGTCCTGCGCCCGCGACGTTCTGATCTGCGCTGAAATACTCAATGGCGAACGGACAATCAGACCGCCCGCCACGGTTCCCCTCAAGCCGCCCCGCACACAGGGCACTTGACCAACGGGAGAACCACCCCATGAACCTCGCCCCGCTCTACGACTTCCTCCTCCACGACGTCCTGGGCAACCTGACGGCCGGCGCCCTGACCGCCCTCACCGTCCGGGCCCTCGGCACGCTCAAGCACCGCACCACCCGGAACCACGACCACACCCCCGAGTAGCCACCCGCCGGGACGAACCCCCGCCGTGCCCGGCCCGGCTGTCCCACCGGCGCGGCCGGCCGGGCATTGTCCACGGGCGCTGACCCGCATCGACGAACCTCCGAGGGCCGATGCCTTCCACGCCTTCAGCGGCATTGCTGGATCCAGAAGGTGAGGATGCCGACGGCGCCGGCCCACGGGGGACCGCGGCAGTCGGCACTGCGGCTCGGTGCACGGATCGCATGGCCCGGAGCATGGGGATCAGGGCTCACCGCCGATGTCTACGGCAATCCGTTCTCCCGCACAGCCGATTCCTTCGGGGTTCACCGGAAAGAGTCCCGCCCTTGTCGGCGACGGATATCGCAGGGCGATCGGCGGTGGTGACCGTAAGGCGATCGGCGGTCGTGACCGTGATGGTGGGGCGGCGAATGTACGGGAACCGCCGCTGGAGCCCTTGACCAGCCATCGGTGGGCGCGGCCGGGCACCGGTCGGACCGTGGTCGTGGTCAAGGGGGGTGTGATACGCGGCCCTGCGGACGGTCGGCGCGGCGGCGAGACGCTGCCGCGCGCAACTCTTGAGGACGGCCATGTGTCCAGCGCTTGAAGGCGGTTCACCTGAACGGCATCGCACGTTCGCCGGCGAATCGACTGAGGTGTCCGCCCTGCCCGACGCCCCACGCCGCCGCACTGCCCGTACCGCCGTCGCCGCTCTCGGTGCCGTCGGCCTGCCCGCACTGGGCGTGACGCCCCCGCCCTCGCCACCGAGCCCGATGTGCCGATACTCCTCGGCGGGGTCGCACCCATCGACGGCGCGACACCGGGGAGCCCGCTGGACCTGACGATGACCGTACGGCCCGCGCCTCATCCCTGCTTGCGCGGGGCTTACGTTGGACTTGTCGGGGTGCACGTGGACGTTCATCGGGTGGCCCCGTACCCCCGCGTCTCAGCCTCAATTCATCGCCGAGGTCGTGGGCGCGGGCCGTGGAATTCCGCTTCGGGGAAGGGCTGATCGCTTCCGCGCGCACCCTCACCGACGACACCACGCTGCGGGCGGCCACCGGCCGCTGGTGACCCGAACCGACCCTGCCTGTGCGGCCGTCACGGTGTGGCCCCGATGTGCCGCGGGTACGGATACGGGATCCTGCGGGTGGTCCGGCGCGCGGGCGGACAGGTGTGGGGTGGGGTCGGCGTGCACGCTGGGCGGGGAATTCTGGCCCTGATGGGGTCCGGCGAGACGAGCCCCACGATGGTGACGCTCCACCGTGAGCTGGTTGCCCACCTCGGTCCCGAGCCGGACGCGGTGATCCTTGAGACGCCGTACGGCTTCCAGGTCAACCGGGACGCCATCTCCGCCGGCGCGCGGGCGTACTTCCGCCACAGCGTCGGGCTGAGCACTGAGGTCGCGCCCGACACCGGCACGGACGCGGACGGTGTACGCGATCAACTGCGGCGCGCCGACTGGGTGTTCGCCGGCCCCGGCAGCCCGTCGTACGCCCTGGGCCGCTGGCACGCGCAGCGCGTGGGGGAGATCCTGTGCGAGCGGGTGCGCCGGGCGTACGGCGTGACGGTGCTGGCGTCCGCCGCCGCGTGCACGGTCGGTTTCGCGGCGCTGCCGGTGTACGAGGTGTACAAGGCCGGGCATCCGCCGGTGTGGCTGGACGGGCTCGACCTGCTGGGGGCGCTCGGTCTGCCGGTCGCGGTGATCCCGCACTACGACAACGCCGAGGGCGGCACGCACGACACCCGCTACTGCTATCTCGGCGAACCCCGGCTGGCCGTGCTCGAACGTGAACTTCCCGACGAGAGCGCCGTCCTGGGGATCGACGAGCACACCGGGCTGGTCGTGGACCTCGACACGTCGCTGGCACGCGTGTGGGGGAGGGGCGTGGTGACCGTACGGCGGCGGGGCGTCAGCGTCCCGGTCCCCGCCGGCACCGTTCTGCCTCTGGACCAGCTCCGCGATCTGGTGAGCGGTCAGGGCTCCAGGAGCACGGCACCCGGTGCGGTTCCCGTTCCGCGCCACCCGTCCGGCGGCCTCGGTGAGTCCCCGGCCAGTAGCCCGGTCACGCTCCAGGAGGCGGTCGCCGCATCCGAGTCGCGCTTCGACAGAGCGCTGGCGGCACGCGACGCCGAGGCGATGGTGGCCGCCATCCTCGACCTGGAGGCGGTGATCGCCGCCTGGGGCGCCGACATGGAGGAGGACCAGGGCGGTGAGTGGGCGCGTACGGTCCTGCGCGGCATGATCCGCCGGTGCGTACGGCTGGTCCAGCGGGGCCTGGACGAACCGGATGCCACGCTGGAGCGGATCGTGCCTCCCCTGATCGGCCTGCGCGGACAGTTACGGACGCGGGGCGCGTACGAGGCGGCCGACCGGTTACGCGACGCGCTCGCCGCAGGCGGGGTGAGCGTCCACGACACGCAGGGCGGCAGCGAGTGGCACCGTACCCAGAAGGGCGCGGCGGCGCCGTCACCGGAGTGAGGAGACCGTGCGGGTGCCGCTCGGCGCGCAGTTGCACATGATGTGCAATAAGATCCGGGCAGGTGGCGGGCCGGGTCGGCCGTCCGACCGCCCGACGATTCAGGAGCCGTCGCACGATGACGTCCACCCCCGCTGTCACCACCGCCCCTGCCCCGGCCGCGTACGACGCGTCGCCTCCCGTCCTCGTCGAGGTCCTGCTGCTGCGGCACGACCCGGCCGAGGGCTTCGCCTACCGCCGGCTGATCACGGGGCTCGCCGGCCGGGCCCGTCCCGACGACACCGCGCGGCGTCTCGCACTCCTGGCGGAAGACGACGACGCCCACCTGGTGCACTCCACCAGCTGGCGCGCGACCGACGACGGGCGGATCGTCCTGACCTACCTCGTCCATCCGGACCCGGCGCCCAACCTGCCCGGCATCCCGCTGCCCGACCCGCACGCCGTCGCCCGCTCCCCGAAACCCGGCCACCCCGCCCCGCCCGATCTGCATCCCCGCCACGTCGCCGCGCACGCCGTCAGGCATCTGGCCTTCCTGGCGCGCACCGACCCGGTCGTGGCCACACATCTGGCCGCGCACGGCGGCACACGGGAACCGCCCGGTGGCGCCTTCGACAGCCCCTTCGACGATGCCCTCAGCGGCGCGCTCGACAGCCTCGCCGGCTCGACCGCCGGACAACTCCGCCGCGTACAGGCTTCCTAGGACGCGGCCCGTCAGCCACGCCCCGCACCGGGCGACCGGCAACCCGTTCGGCCGATGAGTCGTTGCGGGCGCCGCCGTACTCCTGGTGCTCCGCGAGCAGCTCGACGACTCATTTATGGATATTCGTCGCGTAGCCATCGCCGATCAGGGCGCCTCCGGCACGGACGTTCCGATTGCCCACCGAGACCGTACGAAGGGCCCCGTCCTTTCAGCTTGGAGTCCTCGATGAGGGAAGAGTCAGCCCCGTAAGCCAGGCGCCTGCGGGGTGCACGCGGTGTTGACCGGAGGGAGAGCGGTTGCACATCCTTGGGCACGCACTGCCGCTGGTTGCCGAAGTCGTGCCGACCCCGGGAGGGGATGACCCATGCGCAAGTCACCGACGATGGCTCTTGCAGGCGCCCTGCTCGCTCTCGGCTGGTCGCTCGTGGGGACCGGGAGCGCCGGGGCCGCCGGGAGGGGGCAGCCGGGCGCGGACACGGCGCAGGCCGCGGCCAATCGCGTGGTCTGCTACCAGGCGCACGTCGCGGGCATCGGCTGGGAGAACGCGTACTCCTGCAACGGAGCGACGGCGGGAACCACGGGCGAGGGCAGGGCCGTGGAGGCGCTGCGATTCGTCACGATCGGCATGTCCGGTCTGTGCGCGCGTGCGCACGTCTCCACGATCGGCTGGCAGTCCTGGATCTGCGCCGGGGACAACGCGACCCTGGAGATCGGCACCACCGGCCGGTCCCTCACGATCGAGGCCGTCGAGTTCCAGACCCAGAGCGGAAGCGTGGCGGCCAACGCACACCTGAGCGGCTACGGCTGGCAGGGCTGGGTGGCGGGCGGCCGCGTCACGGTCGGCACGACGGGTGAGAACCGGTCGATCGAGGCACTCATGGTCACCCCCTGAACCGGGGCAGCCCCAGTTTGCGGGATGGATTCCCTCCTCATGGCCATGCGCACATCTCATGGCCATGCGCACATCCCCGGCGCGGTCAGCCCGCCAGCGTGCCCGCGGCGCGGTCCGCACCCGTACCGTGCCCGGAAGCCTGAGTCCAGGCACCCGGGGGGATCGGAAGCCCGGACGTGTGCAAGCCGACCTCCGTGACCGGCCCGCGACAACGTCGTCCAGGTGCAGGCCTCGTCTCGCGGGCGATACGCGCGTGGGAGCGCCCCCGTGCCGCGTGCAGGACGATCTCCGCCCGCCGCCGTAACCGGTACGGGGTCTTGCGGCCGTAGGCCATCTTCTTCAACCGCTCGCGCTCGCCGGCGGTCGCGACTCTCGGGCGGGCCGGGGCAACGGGCATGGCAGACGGGCCGATCGGGGGAAGTGGATCACAACGGGTGGCAACCTGCCGCGTCCGGTGCCTCAACGATCCGGCAAGAGGGCCACCGTGCCCACGACGCCGGAGTGCACCCGGCTGTCACTCGCCCAGCGGCTGTCCGAACACGTCCGCACCGCCTGACCGCGACTGTCGGACCGCCATGTCGCCGACCTGGCGGGCGATGTCGGTCCACAGGGCGGCGGGGAGGTCGTGGCCGACGCCTGGGTAGGTCACCAGGCGGGCGCCGTCGATGGCCCGGGCGGTGGCGCGGCCGGCGCTGACGCGCAGGATCGGGTCCTGCTCGCCGTGCAGGACCAGGGTGGGTCGGCGCAGGTCCTTGAGCCTGGCTCCGTGCCACTGGGCGCCGATCTGGCGGCTCTGCGCCTTGTTGTCGCGCGGGCCGCTGTCCACGTCGGCCTCGACCCAGGCGCGGGCCGCGGCCTCGTCGAAGGGGTAGCCGGGGGAGGCGATGCCGCGCCAGACGGTGAGGGCGGCCTCGATGTCGCCCTCGCGGCCCTCGGGGAACTTGGTCCGGGCGAGCTTGGCGAGCAGGCCGAACCGCAGATGGCGCAGGACCCCCAGGCCGGAGACGTCGCTGGGTAGAGCCGCCGAGGAGGTGACGCTGAGTACCCGGTCGGGGTGTCGCAGCGCGAGCCGCTGGGCGATCGCGCCGCCCAGCGAGTGGCCGAAGACGTGGGCTCGCTCCCAGCCGAGTTCGTCCATCACAGCGATGGCGTCGTCGGTCATGTCCTCGGAGGTGTAGGCGTCCCCGCGCTTGGCGAACAGGGCCTTGAAGGGGTTGGTGCCGGCGGTGTCCGGCATCCGGGTCGACTGGCCGGCGTCGCGCTGGTCGTAGCGGGCCACGGCGAACCCGGCGTCGGCGAATGCCTGGCACAGTCCGGCCGGCCACCAGAACCGTGCGGTGGCCAAGCCCATGATGAGCAGCAGCGGTTCGCCCTCGGAGCCCTTCAGCTGGTCGAAGGCCACCTGCACGTCGCCGTTGTCCGCATACCGGGTCGATGTCCACTCCTGCTGCGGCTGTATCCGGGGCAATGTCGGCTGCCTTCCATCTACTGCGATTCATGTTCGCAGTTCATGCGGCCTAAGATACTGCATACGCCGTTCGCAGAACAGGAGGGGTCATGACCGAGCCGACCACCCACAGCATCTGGCTGCGCCCCGAGCGCGCCGGACGCGGCCCGGCGCCCGCGTTCGACCGCGACCGCATCGCCGCCGCCGGGATCGCCCTGGCTGACGCGGACGGCCTGACCGCCGTCACCATGCGGGCCGTGGCGCTCGCCCTCGGGGCCGGACCGGCATCCCTCTACCGCTATGTGGCCACCCGCGACGAACTGCTGGAACTGATGATCGACCAGGTCAACGGCGAGATCTCCTACGCCGCACTCGGCTCCGGACACTGGCTCGACGACCTGCTCGCCCTGGCCCGGCAGAGCAGGGGCGTCTACCTCGCGCACCCATGGCTGCTCGACGCGACCGCGACGAGGACCCCCGTGGGGCCGCGCGCGGTCACCTACCTGGAGCACGCCCTGGCCGCGCTGGCCGACCTCGACGTCAGCCCCCGGACCAAGCTGGAGGCCATCGCGATCCTCAATGCCGTCGTCTCCACTCTGACCCGCGCCGAGGTGATCCAACGTCTCGCCGGGCAGACCATCCCGCAGTGGCAGCAGGCCCAGACGGAATATCTCACCCAGGTCGCCATGGCGGGCCACCACCCGCACCTCGCCGCGGCCTTGACCGGGCAGCCGCCCGAGACCGAGGACTCATCGGAATCGCTCCTCGACCGCATCCTCACCCGCGTGCTCACCGGGCTCCTTCAACGCGCCGGCACCGGAGCGACCTCCGTGTGCGGACGCGCGGAGGCAGAGCCACCCGCGGCCAATCCGGGGGCGACCGCAACCTCCTGATGTCTCATCGGGAGAGTCTGCCCCGAGCGCTCAGCCCCGCGAGGCTCCGCCCCCTCACAAACGACCATCTGTGAGAGTGGCGACAGGCAGTTTCGGCGGCACCCCGGAAGGTACCCAGACTGCGCCTGCGGCCTCTGCCCGGCCGTCCCCGAGATCTGACCGGACTTCACACACAACGGCAGCGGGAGCCAACCCCCGAAGGACTTCGAGCGCCGCCACTACGTGCGCCGAAGATCATCCGATCTGGTGGCAAGCGCACGGGTCACGGCGTCACTGACTTTGCCTCCGCCGGCGGGTGCCGATCGGTCCGGGGGGCGGTACGGCCGCCGGATCCCGCATCTCACACGGCCCTGTTCGTCGGCCGACGGATGCGCGGCAGGGGTGCGGGCGAGGCGGAGACCACTGTCAACTCCCGTCAGCCAACCCGGAAGTGGGCTTGCGACCACCACACTCCTGTGACTATCTGGAGTTACCTAACAACTGCTTGTAGTGGGCGGTTGGTCGATGGCGAAGGATGACGATGAGCACTGTCCAGGAACCAGCCGCAGCTCCCGAGCAGGCCGCCCCTGCGATCAGCACGGTGGCGGGGAGCGGGGTCGCGGGATTCGCGGGGGACAACCAGCCTGCCGTTGCGGCTCAGTTGAACCATCCGTACGGAATCGCTGTGGACGGCGCGGGAACCCTCTACTTCTCCGACCGCAACAACCACCGGGTCCGGAAGATCACGACCGACGGGAGGATCAGCACGGTCGCGGGGACCGGGGTCGCGGGTCACGGAGGTGACAACGGCCCTGCCTCTTCGGCCCGGTTGCACTTCCCCCGGGGGCTGCTGCTGGACGGCGCGGGCACGCTCTACATCGCCGACAGCGGCAACCACCGGATCCGGAAGATCACAACTGACGGGACGATCAGCACCGTCGCCGGCACGGGCGCCAAGGGTTTCAGCGGTGACGGCGGCGCTGCCACCGCCGCCCAGCTGAACTGGCCGTACGCGATGGCGGTGGACAGTGCCGGGGTGCTCTGGTTCTCCGATTGCGTCAGTCATCGGGTCCGGAAGATCACAGCCGACGGGAGGATCAGTACGTTCGCCGGCACCGGCACCGCGGGCTTCAAGGGTGACGGCGGCGCCGCCACCGCCGCCCAGCTGAACCACCCGTCGGACCTCGTGGTGGACAGCGCCGGCAATCTCTACATCGCCGAGATCACCAACCACCGGGTCCGGAAAGTGGCGGCGGACGGGAAGATCAGTACGTTCGCCGGCACCGGCACCGCGGGCTTCGGCGGTGACGGCGGGCCGGCCGCCTCGGCCCAGCTGAACAAGCCGATCGGGCTGCTGCTGGACAGCACCGGCAGCCTCTACATCGGCGACTCCGTGAATCACCGGGTCCGGAAGATCACGGCGGACGGGACGATCAGTACGTTCGCCGGCACCGGCACCGCGAGCTCCGGCGGTGACGGCGGCCCCGCAGCCTCGGCCCAGCTGAACAGCCCGACCGGGCTCGCCGTGGACTGCGTGGAGAACCTCTACATCGGCGACCTCCTCAATCACCGCATCCGGAAAATCCCGTCGGCGAGGATGGCCGGGCTGCCCGAGTCGGGCACCGTGGTCTCCTGGGCGAATGTCCGCAGCAGGCTGCGGATGGGAGTCCTGCGTGAGTCGACCAAGGACGGGGCCGAGATCCACCAGGCCCTCCCCGCTCCCCGGGACCACCAGCGGTGGCGGCTGGTCGTGGCGGGCCAGGACGACGGCGAGGTCCTGTACACGATCGAGAACGTGCGCAGCGGCAGGGTCCTGGAGGTCGTCGACGCACAGGAGCGGGCCGGAGCGGTCGTGGCGCAGCGTGCCTACGAAGGCGGTGAGGCGCGTCACCAGCAGTGGAGGCTGATCCCGGTGGGCTCGGCGAGCGGCTCTCAGCGGGTGTACGAGATCGCGAACCGGAACAGTGGTCTGCTTCTGCGCGTGGACACCAACGCCCGGGTGGCGATCAAGCAGCACGGTGCGGAGGGCGACCACCGGGGCCGGCAGTGGGAGTTGCTTCCCGTCTGACGCACGTGGGGGCAGGGGCGGCTTCGCCCCTGCCCCCACGGGGCCGGTCACGGGGATGCGGGCGGGTCCTCGGCGGCCGGTTTGGTGGCCTTGGGGGTTTCCGGGGCCTTGGGAGCCTTGGTGTAGTCGCTCTTCTTCGGCCGGTCTTCCAGGTCCTGGTCCTTCTGGAGTCCGCTGTGCTCGGTCACGGTCGCGCTCGACTGCTGCATGCCTGCTGAGGCCGCGGCGGACACCGAGCCGGGGTCCTGGGCGTACTGGGCCTGCTGCCCGGCCGATGTCTGGGTGGTCTGGATGAAAGAGCCGAGGAAGCCGAGGATGGCCCGTGCTTCGGGCGCCTGTTCCTGCACGATTTTCGCGCGGGAGGAGGCGCCGTGGATCGCGCTGGTGAAGAGGCTGGTGCTCCGGTCGTCGTACGTGTCGTCGTCGGCGTCCTCGAAGTCGACGCCCGCCCCCGGTTCCGGCCTGGCGCCGCTGGTGGTCACCGAGAAGAGCCCCGCGCCCCTGCCGGCGGAGTTGAAGATGTTGTCGAACACCATGGTCCTCGTCCCTTGTTGTCGTCGTGGGGGTGTGGCGCGCCGGTCAGGGCTGCTTGTGCGGAGCTCGCCGGCTGTCGGCGAGGCTTTCGACGTCGAACATCGTGTGGTGGACCTCCAGGGCGGACACGACTTCGGCCAGGCCCTTCATGCGGAAGCCGCCGCCCGCCAGGTCGAGGTCGCCGATGTCGCGGGCGACCAGCTCCGCGAGGCCGGGGTAGTCCCCGTTCTGCGGCGGAGACAGGACCGCGACGGGCACGTCGTACCGCACCGCGAGCAGTCCGGAGAAGGTCACCGGGATCTCGTAGGAGTACTGCTTGCGGGTGCGCCGCTGGGTGGCGATGGTCTCCACGCGGGAGCCCGGCGGTACCTCGCCGGAGATCTGCGAGTTCGAGGCCCAGCTGGTGTTCAGCGTGCCGCCGACGGAGCCCATGATGCCCAGCATCAGCTGGGCGTTGAGCTCGGCGGTGCCGGTGGCGCTGCCAGTGGTCGTGAAGGCCGCCGAGGTCGTCACCGAGTTCGCCGCCGAGTTCGCCACCGCGTTCGTCGTGCCGACCTCGGTGGCGTTGGCGTTGTCGCTCCCCTGGTCGTCCTTGCTGTTCTCGTTGGTCACGGTGGTCGTGTTCTTGATCGCCACGTCGTTCTGGAGCTGCGTCTGCAACTGCGTCCCGAGGTCCACCTGGAGCATGTTCTGCAGCTGCAACTGGAGTTCCGCGCTGACGCTGCCGCCGAAGGTGAGCTGCGCATCTCCCTGAAGCGTCCAGGTGACCTCGTTCGACACGGTGAACTGGATCGAGTCGGTGAAGGTCATCGGGGTCGCCTGGCTGCGGTTGACGTAGGTGCGCGAGGAGAACGTGTCGGGAGGAGGCTGGTGGATGTTGCGCCGCTCCTCGATCAGCGGCTCCCCGAGGTTCATGTAGGCGAGCCAGCCGAGCTGGGTCGCGGTCCCGGGGAAGGACCCGAACCGCGACTTGTTCACGGAGAACCCGACGGGCTTGTGCCGGACCCCGTAGTCGTCGACGTAGACCAGGTTGGGGTGGTCCAGGACCGACTGCCAGGTCTGCTCGATGTTCAGTTCCCGCAGGTTCTTCTTCGTCAGCGGGAGGCGCTTGGCCCGGTCCAGGTTGTACGCGTGGGAAGGCAATGTATGTCCTCAGACTGATCCGGTCGAACTGCGCCCGGTGAAATTGGAGACTGGTGTCTGCGCAGGTTCCGACAATCGAAGCTATCACGAGCCATATTGCCCGAGAAGACATCTTCGGGCGCCACCCTCAATCGGGTGATGACGATTGGCTGACTGCTTTCCGAGGCGTCGGAGACAGTATCCGGAGAGATGATCGATCATTCGATCGATAAATGCTGTTCTTTTCCACCTGCGAGTGCTTTCGCCTGGCCATTTGCCGCCTTTGGGCGAATTTTCTTCGGTCGCCTATTCGCTTTCGAATTCATTTCGATCGAGACTGGCTGGCATTCGGCAATAGGCCGTGATAAACCACTTCACTGAGTTCACGATGCGTTGTTCTCCCCATCCAGGACAGGTGAGGTTTCCGCGATGTACACCCAAGAACGCACGACTATGTCGAATTTGGTGGTCGGCGGGCCGGTGGCGGTGAACAGCTACGACAACGCGATCGTGGCGGCGCTGGTCGAGAACCGCCCGGTCATGCTCGTCCACGCCTTCAACGGCGGCTACCTGCGGCCTGCCGAGCTGAAGGAGGAAAGCCACGACAAGGGGGTCAAGCTGGCCACCGCGCTCGACCCGGCCACCAAGGAGGCGCAGGGCCACCTCTGGTACGTCACCCCCGGCGGCTTCTTCGGCCAACGGCCGCTCTACTACCTCGAAAGCGCCGCCGGCCAGGTGACGCCCAAGCCCGTCGACGCCGACGGCGGGCGCGGTGACGACGGGGCGCCGAAGCCGCAGCGCAGGCGGATCACCGCGCACCAGGAGGCGCCGAAGAGCACGGCCGACACCGTCCAGGTCGGCCTTCCCGGCAAGGTCGGTGACAAGTGGCGCGGGAAGAACGGCGCGGCCGAGGACACCCAGCTCTGGGTCGTCACGGTGACGCCGTGGGGCGGGATCACCTTCGTGCCCATCACCCACCCCGACGCCATCCTCGGGTTCAAGGACCACGCGGTGACCGGCGACAGCGAGGTGCGGCTCACCTACAACTGGGGCGGGGACTTCACCGGCACGGTCATCAACACCTTCTACCCGCGGCTGCCCAGCGAGTGGAACGTCCCCTACCACCACGTCTTCACGTGATCCGCGGCCATCACCGCACCGTATCCCTCCCGAGTCCACGCCCGCACCCCCTGGAAGAGGCACCACGATGCCCGTGCCCACGGAAGAACTGAAGCTGGAGATCGTCAACGCCGCCACGGGGAAGACACTCGGCACGAAAGCCACGCCGAACGCGGACGGGGCGCTCGTCGTCCGCGACTTCCCCGAAAGCGGCCCGAGGCCGGAGCAGTGGCAGCTCGCCCCCGTGGATGCCGCACTGGACGACGGCATCTACGTGATCCGCAACGCGGTCGGCGGCAAGGTGCTCGACAACCCCGCCGCCGCGGACCAGAGCGTCCGACAGTGGGCCGCCACCGCCGGCAAGAAGGGCCAGCACTGGCATGTCGTCCCCGTCGACGGCGAACCGGGCCTCTACTTCATCGAGAGCGAGAGCGACGGCTGCGTTCTCGACCTGCCCGATCCCGAAGAAGACGGCGAGAACGGTGGGGCGGGCGAGGACAGCACCCCGATCGTCCTGCGCGAGCACGACGACCAGACGGAGCGCCAGCGGTGGCGGCTCGTTCCGGCCCAGCCCGAGCGCACCAGCGACGCGGTGCTGCGCTGGGCGCAGCTGAGCCACTGGAACGGCCGCCGGTCCTGGCGGCTGGTCAACTCAACCGCCTTGCGTCCGGCACCCGACGCGGCGCCGTCCTTCAGCGATGTCCTGCTGGTCCTCGACCGGTTCGGGAGCGACCAGGAGGCCGGCGGGTGGAAGGACGCCAAGATGCCCGGCGCTTCCTTCGGGCAGCCGGGCCGGTGGGCCGGGCCCGGTGACCGTTTCCTCGCCGACGTCACGGGAACAGGGCGCAACGACATCGTGGGCCTCAAACCCGCGAAGGGCGTCGTGACCTCGCTGGGCAGAGGCGACGGCACGTTCGACCAGGACGAAAGTGTCCTCCACCCTCCGTGGCCCTCCCCGAGCCCCGAGGACCTGTGGACGATCGTGGACATGGCGGGCGACGGCAGGCCCGACGTCGTCCAGCTTTCCGCCGGGGGTGTCCGGGTCACCTCCCGGGAGGAGGACGGGACGCTCGCGCCCGCGGGCGGCAAACTCGTCCTCGGTGCGTTCGGCCACGGCCAACAGGCGGGCGGCTGGCGGGTCGCCAAGCACGCCCGCTTCCTCGCCGACACCACCGGCGACGGCAGGCTCGACCTCGTCGGCTGCCACGACGACGGCCTCCGGATCTCACTCCAGGACGAGGAAGGGACATTCGCACCGCTCCCCGACGAACCCGTTCTCCGGGCGTTCGGCCACGACGAGAAGGCGGGGAGCTGGCGGGTCGACAAGCACCCCCGCTTCCTCGCCGACACCACCGGCAATGGCAGGCTCGACCTCGTCGGCTGCCACGGCGACGGCGTCTGGGTGTCACTCCAGGACGAGGAAGGGCAGTTCGCCGACCCGTACTACGTCCTCGACGACTTCGGCGTCGACCAGGGGTGGGCCTCGGTGAAGGAACACCCCCGGTTCCTGGTCGGCACCACCGATGGTGGGACACCGGACATGGTCGGCTTCGGACCTCAGGGCGTCGTTGTCGCCCGCGGGCGCGGCGACGGCACATTCGAACCCGCAAAGCTCGTCCTGAACGACTTCGGGACCGCCCAGCGGTGGACGGCCAAGAAGCACCTTCGGCTCCTCGCCGACGTCACCGGCGACGGCAACCCCGACATCATCGGCTTCGGCGACGAAGGCGTCTGGGTGTCGCACAACAACGGCGACGGCCGGTTCGAGCAGGCCCAACTGGTATGCCGCGGCTTCGGGTACCACGAGGACGCGGGCGGCTGGCGGGTCGACCGTCACCCTCGCTTCCTCGCCGACATCACCGGCGACGGACGACTCGACCTCCTCGGCTTCGGAGGCCCTGGCGTGCACGTGGCCCGAAACCTCTTCCGCCGCTTCAGGACCCGATAACCCCCGACCGCCCCCACCGCAACGTCAAAGGGCGAGGTCGCCACCGGAGCCGCCGGCCTGCGCCTATGACGTGGCTGGGGTGGCGTCCGCGCAGGCTGAGGCGGCGTTGCCCGTTGGGGAGGGGGAGGCGACTGGCATGCGGGCGGCGGCCGACCACAACACCTGCTGGCCGGTGAGGTATCCGCCCGCATGCCGATCCGGATCGGCGAGGCGGTCGCGGCCCATGGCGCGGTACGGGGAACACCGTTCCACGCGCAGTTCTGGCCTTCGCCCTGGCCGCAGGGGCGGGGGCCGGCCTGGCCCCGGGATTCGCCGCATCGCCGTGTCGGGAGCTGATACTGGGCGACCTCTCGTATTCACCTGCCATCTGTTCTCAGGTGCGAGGGACTTGTCGGAGAGCACGGTGTCCGCCCCGCTGGCGTCGGCCTAGCCCAGGCCGGTGACCAGCGGTTCTGTCATTTCACTCAAGGCCCACTCGACGCCTGCGCGGCCACACTCGTCTGGACAGATCCCAAGCCTCTCCCGGCCGGGTAAGAGCCCACACCCCGAATCCCCGGGCCCCGGGGTCGGATCGGGTTGGTGGTGGCGCGGTCGGCGAGGGCCGTGTCATCGATCGCGGGCGGTCGGCAGCGGCCATGATGGTGTGCTGTCAGCAGCAGGCCGCCCTGGGACCGTTACCGGAGGAGCAGCATGACCGAGCATTCCGGACCGCTGGTGGACGCCGTCGGCGGGAGTGAGGCGCTGCGCCGGCTGAGCAGCACTTTCTACGACGCTGTTCTGGCCGACCCACTGCTTGCGCCGGTCTTCGTCGACTTCACCCCCGCCCACGTCGAACACGTCGCCATCTGGCTTGCCGAGGTCTTCAACGGCCCCACCGGCTTCACCGACAGCCTCGGGGGCCATCAGGCCCTGCTCCGGGCTCACCTCGGATTGTCGATCACCGAGGAGCAGCGCCTGCGCTGGATGGAGTTGATGACCGCCGCTGTCGAGAGGGAACTGCCCGCCGACCAACTGCTGCGGCGCCGAGTCATGGAGTACTTCGACTGGGGCACCCAGATCGCCCGGGACGTGTCGGCCGAACCGGTGGGGGCGGATCTCGGCGACCCGGGACCGACACCCCGGTGGGGCTGGAACGGCCTTATCCGGGCCGAAGACCGCCCCTGACCTGCGCCACTACACCCTCAGGCGGAGCGGGGCTCCGGGCGGAGCCCTGGCCGGCGTCGCGTTCGAAGACGGCGCCGGTGGACTTCACCCGGGCGATCGCGCGCATCCCGACCCCAGGCAGAACTCTCGACGCAGAACCCCGAAGCCGTCGTTCTTCGAAGAATGCACGACTCGGGCACCATCGTCTTCGACTCGGCCGGCAACACCGGCCAGGCCGCCGTCGTTCTGCTCGGCAAGGGCGGGCCGCATGTCGTCTTCGGCTGGTCCGGCGCGGGCCTGCTCGACGGCGAACCGCTGACCCGCGCGGAGGATGAGCAGGCGGCCCGGGGGCCTGAGCCCCCGAGGCCCGGACCAGAACCGCCTGATCCGGGCCTCGCGCCGATCCGTCGCGCACCCCTCCGCCTCCGGTCGGCGCGCCTCCCCGGACGGCCGTCTGTCGCGGGCGTATCGAAGAGCGGATACGTCGCCGCAACAGCCCGCCATGTCCAGTGGAGACATGGCCCGCACCCCTTCGTCGCAGACGGACACCTCCGTACGGCCCCGGAACCCCTTTCCCGCGTCCGGACAGATCCGCGCCAGGCCGCGCGCCCACCGGGCACACCGGCGACACGGCGGGACGACCGCCGTCATCGCGCTTGTGGCCCTCGGCTCGGCCTCGGTCCACCTGGCGCTCGGCCGCGAAGCGCCCGGCCCGGCCGACCGCCTGTTCCCCCCGTCGACCGGAGAGCCCCGGGACAGCCGCGCGCCGGGCTCCACGGATCCGGCTTTGACCGTGACGCCCGTACCGCCGTCCGGCCCCGGCCCCGGCACCTTCACCGTCGCCGTATCCGGTGCGGAGCGCGTGGGCGCCGGGAGGCCGTACCGGGTCGAGGTCGAGGACGGCACCGGCGTGAGCCCTGACGAGACCGCCGAGCGGATCGCCGCCGTCCTCGACGACGAGCGGGGGTGGGCGCACGGCGGCGACATCACCTTCCGGCAAGTCGCCGACGAGAGCGCCACCCTGGTGATCCGCGTCGCCACACCGCACACCGCACACCGCCGACCGCATCTGCGCGACCGGCGGCCTCGACACCGGCGGTGAGCTGAACTGCCGGGTCGGTCCGACGGTCGTGGTCAACCTGCGGCGCTGGCAGCTCGGGTCACCCGAGTTCGAGGGACCGCCCGACGAGTACCAGGCACCGATCATCAACCACGAGGTCGGCCACTGGCTCGGGTACGGCCACCGCACCTGCCCCGGCACCGGAAGGCCCGCCCCGGTGATGATGCAGCAGATCAAGGGGCTGCACGGCTGTGTCTCCAACGCCTGGCCGTACGGCGAGGACGGCACGTTCCACGACGGCCCGCGCGGAGGCCGAGACGGCGGGTCACGGCGAGCGCGCACGGCGACCGCCGGGGGATATCAATACGCCCCCGATACGCGGTGACTCGTAGTCTCGCCATCATGCGCGTGCTGATCGTCGAGGACGAGCCCTACCTGGCCGAGGCCATCCGTGACGGCTTGCGCCTGGAAGCGATCGCGGCGGATGTCGCGGGTGACGGCCACACCGCCCTGGAACTGCTGAGCGTCAACACCTACGGGATCGCCGTCCTCGACCGCGACATCCCCGGCCCCTCCGGCGACGAGATCGCCCGGCACATCGTCGCCTCCGGCAGCGGTCTGCCGATCCTCATGCTCACCGCCGCCGACCGGCTCGACGACAAGGCGTCCGGATTCGGCCTCGGCGCCGACGACTACCTCACCAAGCCGTTCGCACTGCGGGAACTGGTCCTCAGGCTCAGGGCGCTCGACCGCAGACGCCCGCACAGCAGGCCGCCGGTACGGGAAGTCGCCGGCCTGCGGGTCGACCCGTTCCGCAGAGAGGTCCACCGCGACGGCGCCTACGTCGCACTCACCAGAAAGCAGTTTGCCGTCCTGGAGGTCCTCATCGCCGCCGAGGGCGGGGTCGTCAGCGCCGAAGAGCTGCTGGAGCGGGCCTGGGACGAGAACACGGACCCGTTCACCAACGCCGTACGCATCACGGTCTCGGCCCTGCGCAAGCGCCTGGGCGAACCGTGGATCATCACCACGCTGCCCGGCTCCGGCTACCGCATCGACATCCGGCGGTCCGGCGGAACCGAGGGAGGACACCGTGCCTAGGACACCCGGACTGAGCGTACGGACCAAGCTCACCCTCAGCTACGCCGGATTCCTCATGGTCGCCGGCGGCATGCTCCTCGCCGCGGTGTGGGTGTTCCTCCTGCGTTACGTCCCCGACCGCGCCATGCTCAGCACAGCCGAGAACGGCCTGACCGGGGGCGTCTTCCCCGTCAGGTCCCGGCTGCTGGACGTCTTCGCCCCGAGGGCGGCCGGGGTCATGGCGTTCCTGCTGGTGTTCGGGCTGGTCGGGGGGTGGCTCCTGGCCGGACGGATGCTGGCGCCGCTGACCCAGATCGCGGACGCCACCCGTACGGCCACCACGGGATCGCTCTCCCACCGGATCCGGCTCCCCGGCCGCAACGACGAGTTCCGCGAACTCGCCGACGCCTTCGACTCGATGCTCGGCAGACTGGAGGAGCACGTCGCCGAGCAGCGGCGGTTCGCCGCCAACGCCTCACACGAACTCCGCACCCCGCTCGCGGTCTCGCGGGCCCTGCTCGACGTGGCCCGCGCCGACCCGGGCCAGGATCTCGGCCGGATCGTCGAACGGCTGCACACCGTCAACACCCGCGCGATCGACCTCACCGAGGCACTGCTCGTCCTTGCCCGCGCCGACCGGCAGACCTTCACCCGGGAGCCGGTCGATCTGTCCCTGCTCGTGGACGAGGCCGTCGAGACGCTGCTCCCGCTCGCGGAGAAGCGCGGCGTCACCGTCGAGACCTCCGGCGACATCGCCACGGCCGCCGGATCCCAGGCGCTCCTGCTCCAGCTCACGACCAACCTGCTGCACAACGCGATCGTGCACAACCTGCCGGGCGACGGCACCGTGCGGATCGTGACCGGCGCTGGCGACGGCCCCGGGACGACGGCGCTCACCGTCGAGAACAGTGGCGAGCCGCTCACCTCCGGGCTGGTCGCCACGCTCACCGAGCCCTTCCGCCGGGGCAACGAGCGCGTCGGCGGCAACGACGCCGGGGTCGGACTCGGCCTGGCGATCGTCCAGCGGATCACCGAGGCACACGAGGGATCCCTCACGCTCACTCCACGCACCGAGGGCGGACTGCGCGTACGTGTTCACCTGCCCGCCCCCTCGGCACCTCTCGACAGGACGACCGACCGGTGAGCGAAGCCCTACGGGAATCCGCGGACGCGCGGCAGCGAGTCGACGGCGCGCGGGGCGCGGCCACCGAGGACGCGAGGACCGAGGGAACCGGTCCGTACGGAACCGGTCATCCCCGGGGCCGGGCAACCTGGCGCGCCAGGATACGCCGGGCGGCAGTCGCCCTCGCACGACCCGGCCCCTGGCGGCGCGGCCCAGTGTCGGCCGCGCTGACCCTGCTCCTCGGCCTGGTCATGCTGGCGCACCGAGGCATACCCGACGTGGGCGGCCTCGGCAGCCTGGTGGAGACGTTCCTGCCGTGGCTCGGCCTGCTCGTACCCGTGTTGCTCGCCCGGGGGCTGTGGCGGCGTTCCGCCTCGACGATGGTCGCGCTGCTGCTGCCCGCCTACGCGTGGACGAGCCTCTTCGGCGGGCTGCTCGCCGACAAGTCACGGCCCGGCGGTGATCTGACCGTGGTCAGCCACAACGTCGGCGCCGACAACCACGACCCGGCCGGCACCGCGCGGGACCTCGCCGCCTCGGGGGCGGACCTGCTGGCGCTCCAGGAGATGACGGCACGGGGCGCCGCCACGTACGAGAGGGAGCTGGCGGGGACGTACCTGTACCACGAGGTGCGGGGCACCGTCGGGCTGTGGAGCAAGCTGCCACTGTCGGACACCCGGCCAGTCGACGTCCTGCGCGGGGATGTCGGTTCCCTCGCCCGGACACGGGCGGCCGCCATCCCGCCGGACGCCCCCCGGGCGCTGCGCGCCACGGTGACCACCGACCGTGGGCCGCTGGCGGTGTACGTGGCGCACCTGGGGTCGGTCCGGGTGATGCCACGGGGCGGCTTCTGGACGGACTCGCGCGACGCCGGAGTGGTCAAGCTCGCCGAGGCCGTCGCCGACGAGAAGCTGGCGAGGGTGGTGGTGCTCGGCGACATGAACGGCACCACGGACGACCGCGTCTTCACCGGCCTCACCTCTCGGGTGCGCGCGGTGCAGGAGGAGGCCGGTGACGGCTTCGGGTTCACCTGGCCGACGGCCTTCCCGCTCGCGCGCATCGACCAGATCTTCGTCAGGGGCGTACAGCCGGCGAGTTCGTGGGTGCTCCCGCCCACCGGCAGCGACCACCTGCCGGTGGCCGCCAGCCTCGACTGGTGATCGCCGCCGGAACGCATACATCCGTGCCCTGCGGCGCGAACTCTGTCGCTCCCGCCCCGCCACGACGCGTCGCCGCTGCCGGTGAGTACGGCTCCGCCTGTCCGCTGGAACATGTCCGCTGCCCTTTCCGCCGAGCCGCCCTCCGCGACGTGGCCACGACATTACGCACGGCGGGAGCCCCGCACACCGGAGCGCGGAACCCGGCTGTGAGATGGCGCCGCACATATCTGACGGGCCACCAGACGGCTTGCCACAAACGGTGATCGCGCCGCGCGCCCGGTGCTCCGGATGCCGGAGCGGCCGCCGACCTTGATGAGGAACCTGCTCCGCCCGGGGGTTCCTCGTGGCCGCCGGTGACGGCCCAGCCGGGCGGTGAGGACCAGGAGGAGACGAGGTCGATCTCCCGTTCGGAGACCCAGAACCGCTCGGGATTCACGGCCACCAGTACGAGATCGTCCTCGAACTCACCGGGCCGGCCGGCCAGCACGAGGCGGCGCTGCGGCAGTGGGCCGACGAGCAGCTCCGCGGCCAGTACCTCAACGATCAGCTCGGTTGTATGAAGGGGCCGGAGTTTGTCTCCGTTCCGGTGTCTGGTGGCGTGGAGCGCGTCGGCTGCCGAACGCCCATTTCTACGATCCGCGCGTGGGACAGGCCCCGGTACAGAGGCCGTGAAGGTGGCACGCGGGCCGCAGCCGAGGAAGCGGCCAGGCAAGGTGCAACGCAAAGCGATCAAAAAGGCGCAGGCGGCCAAGAAGGGGGACACTGCGGCTGTGCGGCCCGGCAGCTGTCGGCGGCCGAGCGGGAGTTCGCCCGGAACAAGGCCCGGATCGAGAGTGTGCGTACTACGAGATGGGAGGTAACACCTACGGAGCACCGCAATGCCTGGCAGACTCCCTGGCTCAAGCCGTGCAGCAGCACGGTCAGACGGCGCCGGGGGGCAACATGAGTCGAGCGGGTCTGGGCTGCCTTGGGGGACTGCTCCTCATCGGATCGATGCAGGGTCTCGGGGTAGTGGTTTTGGGTATCGGGCTGCTCGGTGTCGTAGGTAAGTTCGTCGGCGAAAACGCAGCTCTGATCACCATTTATGTAGTCGCGGCGATGGGAGCAAGCTACTTCTTGCCGATCGTCGCCGCTATCTACCACCGTGAAGTCAGATGGCTATTCCTCGTGCCCCTGGCAACAACTTTCCTCTTCGCGTTTCCATCCTCCTTCGTTGCCTCATACGGGTGCAAGGACGGCCGGGAGATCGCGCCTTGGGCGATGCGCGCGATACCACTGCTGTGGCTGGGCGAGACGGTGCTTGCGCCGGAGGACGAGAAGATCTCCTGCGAGACTTTCTAGTCGTTGCAGCGACGATGTCGGATTGGATGCTCGGGAGAGGGCGACACCCGCAGGTATCGAGCCCCATGGCGAGTCAGCACGAGGCCCCGGGCCTTGTCGGCGGGTCCGGGGCCTCGCGGGGCGGGGGAGCAGCGGTCAGAAGTCGTCCCCGTAGCCCTCTCGCTCGGAGGGCGGTCCGAACCGCTTGATGGACCAGCAGGTGCAGTTCCCGCCCTCGTCACACTCCTCGTGGTGCTCCCGCACCGGCCGCTTCGTCGGGGCTGCCGACGGCGTGGTCTGCGGGACGGGCGGCTCCGGGGCGGCCTCGGCGGCCGGGGGCGGTCCCGCCCAGTTGGTGCCGAGCGCTGCAAGGGCGGCGAGTCTGGGTCCTTGCCCAGGCCGCCTTTGCGGCGGAGGTTGGCCAGACCGCAACTCTCCGGCCGTCACTTCCGCTCTCACCACCTTCTGGGACCCACACTCACGAGACGCATCTCAAATAGCCTGAGAAACAAGGGAAGTTACAAATTGGAAGCGGCGAGTCACCGCCTGGCGGAGCGTGCACCGCGTGAACCGGAAGTGAGACAACTGGAACAGCAAAAAGCCTCTTCCTCTTCATCAGGTGCCTACCCCTCAGTCCAGAGCCTATCTGACATAGATTTTGAATCACTCCATCTTGCTTGGCTGCGAGACGATACGGTTTCGAACCACGCCCCGGGGGCAACCGGCCTGTCATGGAAACCAGTGAGGGTACCGAAGAAGCGATTCCGACCCAGGGGGACGAGCATCATGTCGTCCTCAGCGCCGACACCAACGGTGACGGAAAGCCCGATGTCTGGATGACGGACACGACCGGCGACGGCAAGGCGGACCTCTACCAGTTCGACACCACCGGTGACGGGGAGATCGACGTGACGGTGGTGGAAGGAGCCGAGGAGCCCGGAACCGACCGGCTCGTAGTTGAGGGAGACGGCGGCCACCCTCAACAGGTGTGAGCCCTCGTACGACTGCGGCCGGGTTCACGACCCCACCTTCTTGCTGCCGAGTCGTCAGTCCCGCGGGTGCGCCACGCTCCGCGTGGCGCACCCGCTAAGGGGCTTTTTAGTGGTTCTGGAGGCGCAGCCGGAAGGGATCGCTGGGGTGGGGGAGCGCAGCGGACCCACTGAGGAGCGCGCAGCGCTCCTCAGCCTCCGTACCGATCAACCGGGTTCAGGCAGGGCCGGCTTCGCCTGGAACGGGCTTTATCGGTCCCGAAGCGCAGCGTAGGGAGCAGGCCGGAAGGCGCAGCGCAGAAACTGGGCGAGAAGCGCAGCGTAGAGACCAAGCGGGAAGGCGCAGGGCAGTCCCTGCGAAGCAGGGAGCAGATCCGAAGCAGGAGTCAGGCCCTTGCGAAGCAAGGGGCGCGGGAGCGCAGCGAACGCGGGGAGCGCAGCGAACCGCTTGGCATCCGCGAAGCGGATGCCTTCGCTTGTACATCGCGCAGCGATAGTAC